>DASXSZ010000075.1:0-45426 GCA_036505735.1 Solirubrobacterales bacterium | reverse complement strand
CTCGGTGTAGCCGTCCTCGGAGGCGATCAGCTCGCGGATCCGGTTGGCGAGATCCTCGTCGTAAGCCATCGTGACAATCATGGCGCATGGGGCCTTGACGCCGATAATCGGGCTTCGCCTGCTCGCCCTCGCCGCCGGGCTTCGGCATAACGCCGAGATCGGTCAACCCGGCCTGTGTTTCAGCGCCTACGCCACAAATTCGGAATCAACCATCTAGCGGAACCTAGAGGCGGCGCGTCGGATCGTCGTAGCCGCCGCGTCGCCGCGGGTACTCGTCCCGGTCGCGAGGGGGGCCGCCCTGCTGGACCAGCTCGTAGAGCAGCGAGAGCGCCAGGCCGGCGCCGCCGGCGATCATCAGGATCAGACCGACGGTCTGGATGTTGATCACGTCGCTCTCGACGTTGAGTGCGTAGCGCAGGATCGCGCCGGCCGCGATCAGGAATATGGCCGTGGCGATGGTCACGGCCCGCCAGGATACCCGTGGACCTCGGCGCTAACTGCGGGTTTTCACCCGGCGGACGCCTCCGGGGTCATATCGCTGAGCCCGAAGCGGTTGTGCAAGCGGCGCAGCGGCTCAGGCGCCCACCAGTTCCAGTGTCCGAGCAGCTCCATCAGCGACGGAACCAGTAGGGCCCGGATCAGGCTCGCGTCGATCAGGACCGCGAGGGCCGTGCCGATGCCGTTCTCCTTGATGAAGATGATCTGCGAGGTGGCGAAGGCGCCGATCGCGATCGCGAAGAGCAGGGCCGCCGCGGTCACGATCCGCCCGGTGCGCTCCAGCCCGATCGCGACGCACTCGGAGTCGCTGGCCCCGTTGTCACGCGCTTCCTTGATCCGAGAGAGCAGGAAGACGCCGTAGTCGGTCGAGAGCCCGAAGACCACCGCGAACAGCAGGATGGGCATTGTCTGCTCCAGGGCCCCCTGCCCCCGGTAGTCGAGTAGTCCCTCCAGCCGGCCGTCCTGGAAGATGAAGACCAGGATCCCGAAGACCGCACTCAGGTTGAGCGCGTTCATCACCAGCTGCTTGACCGGAAGCACCACGGACCCCGTCATCAGGAAGAGGACGATCAGCGTCGCCACGATCACGATGGCCAGGGCGATCGGCCCGTGCGTCTCGAGGCTGTGCTGGAGGTCGACGAAGTGCGCCGCCGCGCCTCCGACCAGCAGTTGAGAGCCGGCCGGAACGGGGACGTCACGAATCTCCGTGACCGCGTTGCGGCTGCGGTCAGAGATGTAGCTGCTGTCGGAGTAGGCCTGGATGACGGCGTCGCCGTTTCCCAGCTGCTGCGGCGGCTGCACCTCCGCGATGCCCTTGACGTGCGAGACGTCGCGCTCGACCGCCGCCAGGGAGGAGGGCGTCGCCTGCTCCACCAGCAGCAGGTAGGGAGTGTCGTGGAACGGCGGGAAGTCGGCCCTCATCACGTTGTCGACCTGTCTGGCGCTGGCGCTCTCGGGCAGCACCTGCGCGTCCACGGACGTGAACTTCAGCGAGTAGAAGGGGATCCCGAGCACGATCAGCACCGTTGCGGTCGCGGTTGCGATCCCGATCGGGCGGCGCATGACGAAGCGCGAGAGCCGGTACCAGAAGCCCTCTTCGGTGGCCGTCGCGTCCCGCTCGGCGCGCCGCTGCAGGAAGGCCGGCGCCAGCGCGTTGACCCGGTTGCCGAGCAGCGCCAGGACCGCCGGCAGCACCGTCAGCGCGATCGTCGCGGCGAGCAGGGCGACCAGGAGGCCGCCCAGCCCCATCGAGTAGAGGAAGCGCTGGGGGAAGACCATCAGCGAGGCGAGCGCCACGGCGACGGTGATCGAGGAGAAGAGCACGGTCCGACCGGCGGTGTTCATCGTCCGCTTCATTGCGTCTGGGCCAGGTCCCGACTTGGCGATCTCCTCGCGATAGCGCGAGACGACGAAGAGGCTGTAGTCGATCGCCAGCCCGAGACCGAGGCCGGTGGTCAGGTTGAGCGCGAAGATCGAGACCGAGACGAACTCGTTGGCGAGACGGAGGAGCAGGAAGGTGCCCACGATCGCCAGCGCCCCGATCACCAGCGGGAGCAACGCCGCAACCGCGCTGCGGAAGATCAGCAGCGAGAGCAGGAAGAGGATCGGGAAGGCGAGCAGCTCGGCCTTGCGCAGGTCCTTCTCGACCTGTTTGTTGACCTGTTCCTGGGCGAGCGCGATCCCGCCGACGGAAACGCCCGGGCGGCCGTCGAGGTGGTCGGCGATCCGCTTCGCGGCGTCCTGCTGCTCCTTGTCGTCAGTGGACTTCAGGCTGACGGCCAGGTAGGTGGCGTTGCCGTTGTGCGAGACGAAGTCGGGGCTCTGCGTGTCCGGGTAGCCGGTTACCCGGGCAACGTCGGAGTCCGCCCGGAGCTGACGCTCGATCTGCTGGATCCTCTGCTGGCCGGCTGCCGAAGTCGGCGAGGTGTTCTGGAGGAGAACGATCACGCTCGGGTCTCGGTAGCCATCCGCCTCCAGCCGGTCGTCCGCCTTGACGCTCTCGGTCGCCGGGTCGTCCGCGCCGTAGGGAGCGAGCTTGCTGGCGACGCCGCCGCCAAGTGCACCGGCGACGACGAAGAACACGGCCGCGAAGATCACCACGCGCCTGCCGCGGCGCTGAGCGAGCGATGCGAGTGCGCTGAACATCTCTACCCACCTGCGGCGCCGACGCGATGGCCGGCGGTCCGATTCTCCAGGTCCTCGGCGGCCCGCTCGAACCACTCCGCCGCCCATTCGTTCAATTCGATCCCGTAGCGCAACACGGTGAGCGAGCCCTGATCCGGGTTGTGGTCCGGACCCTCGGTCCGACCCTTCCGCTCGATCTGCTCCTCGAGCGAGCGCAGCTCGGCGGCCTTCGCGGCGGACACGGCGGCGCGCTCACGCGCGATCTCGGCGGTCCTCGTGGGGTCGATCGAGTCGGCGAAGAAGAGCTCCAGGAGCCCCTCGTCTCGAAGCTCGAAGACCTGTGGAGCCCGATCGATCCACTCCTGCGCCGCGCGCCGCCCCTTCGCGGTGAGCTTGTAGACCTTGCGCTGCCGGGCGCCCTGCGACGCATCGCTGCCCGTGATCAGCCCGGCGTCCTCGAGCCGCTTCAGCTCCGGATAGATCTGGCCGTAGCTAGCCGCCCAGAAGAAGCGGGCCGAGTCGTCCACTAGCTGCTTGATCTCATACCCCGAGCGAGGCCTCGCTGCCACCATCCCCAGGATCACCTTTCCGGTCGCGTTCAATTCCATCGGGCGTATATATATCAATCCGATATATCAGCGTCTGTGACGTGGATCACATCTGCGGTGAGTCTGCGGACCCGACGGGGCAGCGAGAGGCGGCGCCTGGACGCGGCCTACCCACTAACGTGGATACCGAGTCCAGCCTTGACGCCAGAGCAAGCAATCGAAGACGAGGCGTTTTTTGAGCCCGGGAGGCAGCTGCCGCGGGGCCGGCACGGTCTTCCACGGGAGAGGGTGACCTCGTCCCAGAGGGCGCGAATCATGCGCTCGATGATCGCGGCCGTTTCTGAGCGCGGCTATCAGGGGACCCGCGTGGTCGACGTGGTGGAGGGGGCCGGAGTGTCGCGAGCGACCTTCTACGACCTCTTCGACGACATCGAGGACTGTTTCCTGGCGAGCTACGACTACGTCTCGGGACGGCTGATCGGGGCGGCGCTGGACGCGTTCAATGAGACCCCGGATGCAACCTGGGCAGAGCGGATCCGTAAGAGCATGGCGGCCCTCCTCGAGCTCCTCGCCGCCTGGCCGGAGGGTGCCCGGTTCGCGATCGTCGAGGTGCTCGCGGCGGGTCCCAACGCCCTGGTTCGACGCGACGCCGTCCTGCGCCAACTCACAGAGCTCGTGGAGGCCGGTCGAAGCCAGTCGCCGATCGAGCTGCCGGGGATCACGTCCGTGGCGATCGTCGGCGGCATCCAGGAACTGCTCTACACCGAGGTCCTCCACGGCGCCACGGCACGACTGCCTGCCCGATTGCCCGACATCGTGTACTGGATCACCCAGCCGTTCCTCGGCAACGACCGCGCGTCCGCCGAGCGCGAGCTGGCTCGCCAGTCGGTCAGGTCCTCAGGGGGTTAAGACGAAGATCCGGGAGGAGAGATGGGAGCTCCTCACCCCTCGGCGCGACCCTGGGGCTCCCACTTGAAGTTGCGGGTCGCGACGCGGGTCGACCAGACGCGAATGCGGGAAGAAGCTCGAGTAGAGCGTCATGGTCTCGCGCACCGTGAGCAGCGGGTTGAGCTCGCACTCCTGGAGGACCAGTCCGATTCGGCGTCGCCACTCGCGCGTCGGGTGGCCGGGATCCGTGCCGAGCACCGAGACGTCCCCTGCCGTCCGCGGCCGGTAGCCCTCGAGGATCTCGATCGTGGTCGTCTTGCCGGCGCCGTTCGGGCCGAGGAAGCCGAAGACCTCGCCGCCCGCCACCTCGAAGTCGATGCCGCGCACGGCCTCGTTCTCGCCGTAGGACTTGTGCAGCCCCCGGACCTCGATTGCCGCTTCGGTCGCCATCCGGGAGGCGATCCTAATCAGCGCCGTAAAGCTCACCTATCCTCAGTCGCCGATGAGCACCCCGCAGACAGACGGCATGGTGGTGATGAAGTTCGGCGGGACCTCGGTGGCGGGCACCGAGGAGCTCAAGCGCGCCGCCAGGCGGATCGTCGCCGCGCGGGAACAGGGCCAGCGCGTCGTCGCCGTTCTCTCGGCCCGCGGCAAGACCACCGATCGCCTGCTCGAGGCGGCTCGCGAGATCTCCTCCCGGCCGGACCCGCGCGAGATGGACATGCTGCTCTCGATCGGCGAGCGCGAGTCCTGCGCGCTGTGCGCGATGGCGATCAACGATCTCGGCCACCGGGCGATCTCGCTGACCGGCTCGCAGGCGGGCATCGTCACCGACTCCTCCCACACCAAGGCGCGGATCATCGACGTGCGCGCCGACCGCATTCGCTCGGCGCTCGAGGAGGACTCGATCGTTCTCGTCGCCGGCTTCCAGGGGGTCTCCACCGATAGCCGCGATGTGACCACGCTGGGCCGCGGCGGATCCGACACCACCGCGGTCGCCCTCGCCGCGGCGCTTGGGGCCGAGGAGTGCGAGATCTATACGGACGTCGCCGGCGTCTTCAGCGCCGATCCGAGGATCGTGCATGACGCGCGCAAGCTGCCGATCGTCTCCTACGAGGAGATGCTCGAGATGGCGTCCTCCGGCGCGAAGGTCCTGCAGCTCCGCTCGGTCGAGTACGCGCGAAACCACGGTGTGCGGATCCACTGCCGAAGCTCAGCGGACGAGGCCCCCGGTACCCTCGTCGTCTCGGAGCAGGAGACCATGGAACGACCACTCGTAACCGCAGTCACCCACTCGACCGACGAGGCTCGCGTCACGCTCATCGGCGTGCCCGACGAGCCCGGTGTCGCCGGCCGGATATTCGGCGCGCTCGCCGACGCCAACATCAACGTCGACATGATCATCCAGAACGAGCCCGTCTCCCACGACGGCGGCGCCGACCTCTCCTTCACGGTCGAGACCGAGGACCTCGCCGCCGCGGTCGAGGCGATCGAAGGCCAGGACCCGCAGATCGGGATCGAGACCGACCAGGCGATGGGCAAGGTCTCGATCGTCGGGGCTGGGATGCGAAGTCATCCCGGCGTCGCCGCCAAGGTCTTCCGCGTCCTCGGCGAGAACAAGATCAACATCGAGATGATCTCCACCTCGCCGATCAAGATCTCCTGCGTGATCCGGGCGGATCAGGTGCCGCAGGCCGTCGAGGCGCTCCACCTGGCGTTCGAGCTGGGCGAGGACGCCATTCGCAAGGAGGAGCCGACCGGGACCGAGCACCGACCGACCGTCTCGTCCTAGCCGCCGGCGGCAGTCCGTACCCTTCCGAAGATGAGCTCGAACGGCGAATACCGCGTCGGGGTGGTGGGCGCTACCGGCGCCGTCGGCACGACGATCCTCGAGGTGCTGGCGGAGCGCAAGTTCCCGGTCGGGGAGCTGGTACCGCTCGCCTCCGCGCGCTCCGCGGGGAGCAAGGTCCGGTTCTCGGGGTCGCAGCTCGAGGTTCAGGAGCTCGCTGACGCGTCGATCCAGGGCCTCGACCTGGTGCTGAGCTCCGCCGGCGGCAAGGTGAGCTCCGAATGGGCCCCGAGGTGGATCGAGGCCGGCGCCATTGTGGTGGACAACACGAGCTACTGGCGGATGCACGATGACGTTCCCCTGGTCGTCGCCGGTGTCAACGACGATGCGGTCGCCGATCACAACGGGCTGGTCGCCAACCCCAACTGCACGACGATGCAGCTGATGGTGGCGCTGAAGCCGATTCTCGACGCGGCAGGCATCGAGCGGCTGATCGTCTCCACCTACCAGTCGGTCTCGGGCACCGGCCGAAACGCGGTCAGGGAGTTGCGGGAGCAGTCGCAGGCGGTCCTCGACGGTAAGCCCGTCGAGGCGAGCGTCTACCCGCACCAGGTCGCCTTCAACGTCATGCCTCAGGCCGAGACATTCAAGGACGGCGACGACTACACGACCGAGGAGCGCAAGGTGATGGCGGAGACGCGCAAGATCCTCGGCCTCACGGAGGCCGTCGGGATCTCAGCTACCTGCGTGCGGGTGCCGGTGGTGACTGGTCACTCCGAGTCGGTCAATGTCCAGACCGAGCGCGACCTCTCGCCGGAGGAGTGCCGGGAGCTGCTCTCGGCGGCCGACGGCCTGGTCGTCCTCGACGATCCCGGTGCGGGCATCTACCCGCTGCCGATCGCCGTCGCCGGGCGCGACGAGGTCCTGGTGGGTCGCATCCGCCGCGATCCCTCGCACGAGCGCTGCCTCAACCTCTGGGTGGTCGGCGACAACCTCCGCAAGGGCGCCGCCACCAACGCCGTCCAGGTGGCGGAGCTGCTCCACGAGCGCGGCCTGGTCAAGGTCCCGGCCGGCGCCCGCCTGAGCTGACCGCGTTCACAGCGAAGTGACGCATCGCCCGTGGCGGTTGGGTAGTCTCGCCCGCGCTTGAGGGGTACGACGCCAAAGACCGGCGCCGGTGCGCGTCGCGTGGGGGAGCGCAGCCAGGCCCTCGTGCTGGCTGTCACGGTGCTGGTCGCGATCGCCCTCGCCACCGGTGCCGTGGTGTTCGCCAAGACCATCAACGGCGGGCCAGCAGGCGAGACGCTGGTTGGCACCGAGAGCGCCGACACGATCAACGGCGCGGGCGGAGACGACGTGATCTCCGGTCTGGGCGGTAACGACAAGCTCACCGGCGGCCCCGGCTATGACGTGATCAACGGTGGCGCCGGCGACGACACGATCTTCGCCAGGGACGACGGCTCCGACACGATCGATTGCGCCGCCGGCAACGACACCGCGTACGTCGACCGCTCCGAGGAGGGCGTCTACGACTGCGAGACGGTGGTCACCCCGTGAGGGAACAGGACCACTCCGAGTTCGCGGATCGAGAGGCCGAGGAGCGCTTGGCGACCGAGCATCCCGCGGAGCACATGCGACGCCGCGAGTTCCTCACGAAGACCGCGGTCCTGGCCGGCGCGGCCGGCCTCGCCGCCGCCCTGCCGGCGAAGGCGCTGATCTCCCAGGCCGCGAGCATCCAGACGGCCCCGGGGCTCCCGAGCCCGAGCAACATGCCCATCGACACCTTCGTGGTGCTGATGCAGGAGAACCGCTCCTTCGACCACTACTTCGGGTGGCACCCCAATGCGGATGCCAAGAACGCCGGGCTCTCCTATCAAGACGACCAAGGCCTGCCACACCCGACCCACCCGCTCGCGCCGGACTTCCAAGGGTGCGCCTTCAATGATCCCGACCACTCCTGGGAGGGAGGGCGCACCCAGTACGACGGTGGCAAGGTCGACGGCTTCCGCAGGTCACCCAACGACGACTTCGCGCTCGGCTACTACAACAAGGCCGACATCCCGTTCATCCCGGCTGTGGCGGACGCCTTCACGCTGTACGACCGCTACTTCTGCTCACTGCTCGGCCCGACTTGGCCTAACCGCGAGTACATGCACTCCGCCACCTCGGGCGGCAACCGGACGAACGCCGAGCCGCAGGACGCGGTCGCAGCGATTCCGGACGGAGGTCTCTACAAGTGGCTGACGATCTGGGACCTGATGGTGGCCCAGGGACTCAAGGTCACCTACTACTTCAGCGACCTCGCCTTCATCGGCATCTTCGGGCCCCGATACCTCTCGATCATCAAGCCGGTATCCGAGTTCTACGCCGACGCCGCCGCGGGCAATCTGCCCAACCTCGCCTTCGTCGACCCGATGTTCCTGGATGGCGGTGGTGGTCGCGGGCTCTCCGGCGATGAGCACCCGCACGGCGACATCCGAATCGGTCAGGCCTTCATGGCCGACATCGTCCACGCCTTCGTCTCCTCGCCGCAGTTCCGAAGGGGAGCGATGTTCGTCAACTACGACGAGTGGGGCGGGTTCTTCGACCACGTCTCGCCGGTCCTCGTCCCCGATGACCGCCAGAGCTCGAACCTCGACGACAACTTCGGCATCACCGGCTTCCGCATCCCCGGGGTAGCGATCTCGCCATACGCTCGCCGCGGATATGTGAGCCACATGACCGTGACACACGAGTCGATCCTCAAACTGCTCTCGTACCGGTTCGGGCTGGGTTACCTCAACCGGCGGCACCGCTACGCGTCAAACATCGGCCGCTCGTTCGACTGGGAGAACCCAAACTTCGACGTACCGAACCTGCCCTTACCGCTGCCGCCGATCACCACGCCCTGCGACCTGCAAGGCACGGGCCTGGACCCCGCGGCCGAGGAGGCGGAGCAGAGCGAAGGCCTCCACATCGGCTCGCCGGAGATGCTCGAGTACTTCGACGCACTCGGCTACCCGACGGGGCCCGCCAATCCGGAGCAGATCTTCTCCAGCCCGGACAGCACTGTGAAGCGACTGAGCGACCAGATCAGTGCGCTGGGGGTGGTGGGGTGAGCCGCCGGACTGCACTCGCGGTGGCAGTAGCCTCGGCACTCGCCGCCGGGGTGGTCGGTGCAACGGCCCAGGTCTCCGGGACAGCGGTGCCGCACGTGAAGCACGTGTTCATCGTCGTGCTGGAGAACGAGAACGCGGACGAGACCTTCGGGCCGAACACGCAGATCCCATACCTGGCGAAGACGCTCACCTCACAGGGAGCTTTCGTCCCCAACTACTACGCGACCGGCCACCTCAGCCTTGACAACTACATCTCAATGGTCAGCGGGCAGGGGCCGAACGCGGAGACGCAGTCGGACTGCCAGGTCTACACGAAGTTCCTGCCGGGAACTCCGACGAGCAACGGCCAGTACGTCGGGCAGGGCTGCGTGTATGGGCCGGGCGTGCAGAACATCGCCACCCAGCTCGAGGGCAACGGCTACACCTGGAAGGGCTACATGCAGGACATGTCCAACTCGGCGCCGGCGCAGCCCGCCAGCTGCCGGCACCCGGCGTTCAACTCCAGGGATTCGACGCAGACGGCAACGGCGACCGATCAATACGCGGCTCGGCACAACCCCTTCGTCTACTTCGAGTCGATCATCGACTTCCCCACCTGTCAGGCAAACGACGTCGATCTGACCCGGCTCTCCACGGATCTCGCCTCCGCCTCGACCACACCCGACTACGCCTTCATCACTCCCGACCTCTGCAACGACGGGCACGACACCCCCTGCCCTGACGGCCAGCCAGGCGGGATGGTCCAGGCCAACACCTTCCTCAAGGGCCTGGTCCCGAAGATCCTGGCCTCGCCGGCCTACAAGGACAGAGGCCTGTTGATCATCACCTTCGACGAGGCCGAGGGTGACCCCCGGTCAGCGAACCCGGACGCGAGCGCCTGCTGTGGCGAGCAGCCTGGCCCGAATACCGTGAACGCGGGCGGATCGATTCCTGGTCCGGGCGGTGGCCGCATCGGCGCGGTCATGGTCTCGCCCTGCATCAAGCCGGGCACCGTCACCATCGATGCCTACAACCACTACAGCCTGCTGCGCTCGATCGAGGACAACTTCGGCCTGCCGCGCCTCGGCTTCGCCGGGCAGGCCGGCCTGCAGCCCTTCGACGCCAAGATCCTGAACAAGCCGGCCTGCTAGCTGGGCGGCTCCGCGCCCGCCTGTATAAGCCCCGCATGGACGTCGGCTTCGGCGAGGCTCTGCTGCTCAGCGGCGCCCTCCTGGCGCTGGCCGCGGCGCTCTCCGGCCTCATGCACGGCACCGTCCTCTCGATCTCGGTGCTGTCGGTCGGGGCCGGGCTGATCCTGGCCGAGTCCGGGGCCATTCACGTCGACGGATCCGACTCAGCGGTCGTCCACCTCTTCCTGCTCGCCCTGATCGTCACCCTGTTCTCCGACGGGCTGTTCGTCGAGCGGGAGCTGCTCGTCGTGCACTGGGGTCCGGTCGTGCGCGCGCTGCTGATTGCGATGCCGCTGACGCTCGCCCTGCTGGCCCTTGCCGCCAAGCTGCTCTTCTCGGAGCTCAGCTGGGCCGAGGCCTTCCTGCTCGGCGCGGTCCTCTCCGCCACAGACCCGGTGGTCACCTCGGCCGTCGTCACCTCCCAGCGCGTCCCCGCCTCGGTCAGGCACGCTCTCAACCTCGAGTCGGGCCTCAACGACGGCCTGGCGCTGCCGTTCGTCCTCTTCTTCATCATCCTCGCGGCGCCCGGCGCCGACTCCGGCACCGAGGCGGCGAAGCTCGTCGGTGAGGCCGCCTTCGGGGCAGTGATCGGCGTGATCCTCGGTCAGGCCGCGGGCCGTCTCACTCACCACCTGCCGGGCGGGGGGATCGTCAGGCGCTACGAGGGGATCTACGCCCTCGGCGTCGGTCTATTCGCCTACGGGATCGCCGACGTGACCTTCGGGAACGGCCTGATCGCCGCCTTCGTGTGTGGGATCTCGCTGGGTGTCGCCGAGCACGACATCGCCGACGACTTCGTCGTCTTCAGCGAGAACGTCAGCTCGATCCTGCAGGTGCTCACCTTCTTCGCCTTCGGCGCCCTGATCGTCGCCACCGGATACCACGGCAGCATCCCGCTGCTGATCGCCTTCATCGCCTTCGCGCTGGTCGTCGCCCGTCCGGTCGCGATCAGCCTCTCCTTCGTCCGGGTCGGATTGCCGAAGCCTCACCGAGCCTTCATCGCCTGGTTCGGGCCGAAGGGCGTCGCCGGAATCCTCTTCGCCGAGTTGGTGCTCAACTCGGACGTCGACCAGGCCGCCGCGATCTTCGAGACGGCCGCCTTCGTGATCCTCGCCTCGATCGTCGTGCACGGGCTCACCGACACCGTTGGGGCGCGCTGGATCGAACGACGCGTCAGCCGCTGAGGATCCTCTTCTTCTCCTCGCGGAACTCGGTCGCGGTCAGCATGCCCTTCTCCTTCAGCTCACCGAGACGCTCGAGCCGGTCGAGCTTCGCGTCGTCGGGATGCTTGTCGTCATCCGTCAGCTCCCTCATCGCCGAGCCGATCCGACGCCCCGCCTTGGCGCTGGCCCGGCGAGCCCGCTGGCGCATCTCCAGGATCCAATCGCCTGGTTCCGCCCCCGGGAACTCGCGGGCGGTCTTCCCGCGGAGCGCCTCCAGGCCGAAGCCGGCCAGCGCAATCAGCACCAGGCTGAGCAAGATCTGGCGGGTCCCCGCGGGCGGCCACAGGATCAGCGCCAGCAGGGCGGCGGCGCCGAAGACCGACCAGACGATCCCGGGCCGCTCCCGCAGGGTTGGCGCGAGCGCCCGGCGGATCGTGACTGCCTGCCTGGCGGGTGAGTCCAGGAAGGACGCCACGACGAACAGCACGCCGAAGACGATCACGCTGCTGGCGATGCTGTTGAGCAGCTCGGTGGCGATGTCCCAGGCGTGCTGGGCGGGGACCCGGGCGTCCTCGGTCTTGGCGAGCGTGTCCACGACAAGCCCCTTGGCGGCGCTGCGCACGGCAATCGCCGCCAGACCGGCGGCGATCAGGCCGAGACCGTAGCCGAGGACGACCACCCAGCGACGGCCCTTCGCCAGGTAGGCCGCCACCCCGAACAGGGCCAGCGAGCCGAATGTGAACACCCAGGCCAGGCCCTCGACCAGCCGTGTGAGCGTGCGGGCGTTGTGAAGCTGTTTGGCGTCGGCGACCTCCAGCGACGCGACGTCAGGCGGCAAGCGGTCGTTGGCCTGGCTCTTCAGCCCGATCCGGTCTGCGAGCTGAAGGACCAGTGGCCGCAGATTGAGCACGACCTTTCCGTTCTGGGTCGAGACAGCCTCGTTGTTTCCCTTCAGGATCGCGACAAGCTCGCGGTGCGCGACGCGGTTGGCGTCCTTCCAGGCGTTCTGCACCCGGGGCGACTGGAGCGCCTGCTGCCCGGCCCGCGTGGCGAACTGGCGTATCCCGGCCGCCACCGGGGAGGAGATCGGTTGCAGTCCCTCGGGCAGCCGCTTCTTCAGGATGGCGGCGACGTCCACGTCCGCATAGAGCTGGTCGACCGCGTAGGTGGCGAGCGCGTCCGAGATCTGCTTGTCCTCGAGCAGCTTGCCACTCGTGTCGACCCACTGGTCGGTGTCGAGCGCCTGGCGATCGACCCAGCTCGTGAAGATCGCGAGGAACGCCAGGATCGAGGCCAGGACCACGAGGACCCGGATCGTGATCCGGTGCTGCGTCTCCGGGGGGTCCGTCGAGGCCATCTGCCGGCTGAAGCTACCGCCGGAGATGCGCCCTCAGCGCAAGGACTCAGCCACCCGCCTGGGCCTGATCGATCGCCTTCTTCGCCTGCTCGAGGCTGACGCCCGTCAGCTCCTGGTAGCGCTTGGTCGCCTGCGCGGAGTTGCCCTTCGCCAGCAGATCCTGGATTTCCGGATCGGTGGCCGGGTCATGCGCGAGCGCCTCCTGAGTGGGCTCGTCTGCCGAGGCGCGAGGGGTGATGTCAAGATGCTGAAAGAGCTGCTCGAGCCTCACCTCGATCAGGGCGAGGCGCTCCTCGATCACCCGGACCTCCTCCTGAAGCGAGTCGGCCAAGGGCCCGCCTCAAGCAGCGGCCGGCTCAGCGGCCTCGCGGTCGGACAGCCGCTCCTCGACCCACCTGGTCGAGGCGATGTGCTTCCTCATGCCGAGCTCCTTCGGCTCGAAACCGAGGGCGAGGCCGACGAGCTGTGGCAGGTGAAGTACGGCTAGGCCGAGGTCGCGGTTGACCGCCTTGGCGGCCTCGGGCTGCTGCATGTCGAGGTTGAGATGGCAGAGCGGGCAGGGGGTGACGAGGCAGTCCGCCCCCGCGTCGAGCGCGTCGCCGACGTGCGTACCGGCCTGCCGCAGGGAGACCTCGCGGGCCATCGTGATGATCGGGAAGCCGCAGCACTTGCGCGCACCGTCGTACTGGACTACCTCGCCGCCGAGGGCCTCGATCAGCCTGTCGAGGTAGAGATCGCGCTCGGGGTGGTCCTCGTAGCCGAGGCGGTGCTTCGGGCGCAGGATGTAGCAGCCGTAGAAGGGGCCGACGCGCAGGCCGTCGAGTGGCCGCGTCACCTGCTCCGCCAATCGGTCGAGGCCGTAGTCCTCGACCAGGACCCAGAGGAAGTTCTTGTTAGAGAAGCCCTCGGGGTCATAGGAGAGCCCCTCCTCGGCGAGCGTCTCGTTGATGTGGGAGCGGTACTCCGAGTCGCGCAGGCGCTGCTGGCACTCGGACTGCGCTCCCTGGCAGGTGGAGCAGATGTTCATCATCGGCAACCCCGTCTGCTGTGCGAGCGCGAAGGTGCGCGCGTTCAGAGTGTCCGCCAGCTCCTGGTTGTGCTCCGCGATCACCCCGGCGCCGCAGCAGTTGGCACGGTCGAGCTCGACGAGCTCGATGCCGAGCCGCTCGGCGACCAGCGCCATCGATCCGTGCAGCTCGGTGGTGAAGCCGCGCGAGACGCAGCCGGGCCAGTAGGCCATCCGCAGGTCGGCCATCAGGATCCCGCTCCCGGCGAAAGCCCGGTGTCGGTCCCGGGACGCGCCGCTGCCTCCTCGATCTCCTCGCCCGGCCGGATCTCGCCCTCGGGCGCCGTCTGATCGGCCTCCTCGCCGCGGATGTAGAGGTTGAGCTCGACCGAGTGGTCCTCGGTATGCGCGTAGATCCGTTTGACGTGGCTCTGCGCGTCGCCGGGCAGCTTCGGGTGGACGCCCGGGATCAGCTTCGGCAGCGATCGCATCTTGCCGGTGCGGATCCCGCGGATGGCAGTTGGGATCGATTCGAGCAGGCCCTGGATCGCGCCGTGCTTGGGAATCAGCTTGCCCTTGATCCCAGGGGCGAGGGACTCCTGCAGCAGCAGGGCCTCGTCGAGCGTCCCCTTCTTCTCGATGATCTTGGTGAAAGCCTGCTCGTGGTTGTGGCCGTGGTTCTGGTCGACGATGCCCTCGCCGCCGGCGGCGCGCCGCAGCCGCATGATCTGATCCATGGGCGCGACACCCTTCGGGCAGGCGTCGATGCACGAGAAGCAGTGCGTGCAGTCGTAGATCCCGTGGGGATCCTGGGCCAGGTCGTGGAGCCGCTCCTTCGTTTCGGCGTCACGGGGGTCGCCGACGAAGCGGTAGGCCTTGGCCAGCGCCGCAGGGCCGATGAAGTCGGGGTCGGCCTCCATCGAGAGGCAAGCGGAGACGCAGGCCCCGCACTGGATGCACGCCATCGACTGGGTGATGTCGATCATCGACTCCGGCGGGACGATGTACTCCCGCTCCGGAGGGTCGCCCTCGGGCAGGAGCCAGGGGGTGACCCGGCGGATCTTGGTCCAGTGGGTCGACTCCATGTCGGTGACCAGGTCCTTGATCACCGGCATGTTGCCCATCGGCTCCACGACGATCTCGGTGCGACCGGCGGCCCCGTTCTCGCCCTTGACCGAGTGGCTCTCGGCGTAGGACTGGGCCTCCTCGAGCATCGTCTTGCACGCGAGGGTCGACTGACCGTTGATCTTCATCCCGCAGGAGCCGCAGATCGCGGCGCGGCAGGAGCAGCGGACAGCGAGCGATCCGTCGTCGCGGTCCTTGGCCTGCAGCAGGCCGTCGAGGACGGAGAGGGTCGGGTCGAGCTCGACGTCGAAGGTCTCCCAATAGGGGCCGTCGCGGTTCTCGGGCTTGAAGCGCCTCACCTTGAGCGTGAACTCAGCCATCTCGTCTCAGCCTACCCATCTAGTAGGTCCGCTCCTCCGGCTGCCACTGGGTGATGGTCACCTCGGAGTAGCTGATCTCGGGGCCGTCGTCGGAGCGGGTCAGGTCGATGTGCTTGAGCCAGTCGGTGTCGTTGCGCTCCGGGAAGTCGGTGCGGAACTGGGCGCCCCGGCTCTCGGTGCGGTGGATCGCGGCGATGCAGGTGCACTCGGCGCAGTCGAGCATGTAGCCGAGCTCGATCCCGCCGAGGACGTCTTGGTTGAAGACCTGCCCCTTGTCGTCGATGTAGCAGCTCTCGGCCTCCTGCTTGAGGCGCTTCACCGTCTCGAGGGCCGTGTTGAGGCCGTCGGCGTCGCGGAAGACGGCCACGTTCTCGTCCATCGTCTGGCCGAGCTCCTTGCGGATCTCGGAGACGCGGCGGCCGGAGCCGTTCTCACGGCCGACAAGCTCCCCGATCTTTGCCTCCTCGTCGCGCAGGATGGCCAGTGACGGATTGGTGAGATCGCGCCCCTTCGCTCGCTCGGCGGCATCCACTCCCGAGCGGCGGCCGAAGATCAGCGTGTCGAGCAGCGAGTTGGCACCGAGGCGGTTGCCGCCGTGTACCGAGACGCAGGCGACCTCGCCGGCCGCATAGAGGCCGGGGACGTTGGTGCGCCCCTCGACGTCGGTCTTGACCCCGCCCATCGTGTAGTGGTTGCCCGGCTTGATGTGGATCGGCTCCTTGGTGATGTCGACCCCGGCGAAGTCGCGGCCGACCAGCACGATCTCGCGGAGCGCCTCGTGGATGCGCTTGCGCGGCACGACGGTGATGTCGAGCGACACGGTCCCGTCCGGGAAGCCGCGGCCCTCCTGGATCTCGGTCTGCTCGGCGCGCGAGACCACGTCGCGGGAGGCGAGCTCCATCTTGTTGGGCGCGTACTTCTCCATGAAGCGCTCGCCGTTCGCGTTGAGCAGGTGGGCGCCCTCACCGCGGGCGCCCTCGGTGATCAGGAAGCCCTTGCCGGCGAGCGTGGTCGGGTGGTACTGGATCATCTCCATGTCCATCAGCTTCGCCCCGGCGCGGTAGGCCTGGGCGATCCCGTCCCCCGTGCAGATCAGCGCGTTGGTGGTGGGCTGCCAGATCTGGCCGTTGCCGCCCGTCGCCAGGATCACCGCCTTGGCGCCGAAGAGCTCCATCGAGCCGTCCCGGACGTTGCGGCAGACGGCGCCGACGCAGTTGCCGTCGCCGTCGAGGGCCAGGCCGGTGGTGAAGTACTCCTCGTAGCGGGCGACGTCCTCCGAGAACTTCATGAGCTGCTCGTAGAGGACGTGCATGATCGCCTGGCCGGTGATGTCGGCGACGTAGTAGGTCCGCGCCGCCGAGGCTCCGCCGAAGGCGCGGGTGCCGAGCCTGCCCTCTTCGTTGCGGTGGAAGGTGACGCCGAGGTGCTCGAGGTGGAGGAGCTCATCCGGCGCTGCCCTGCACATGATCTCGACGGCGTCCTGGTCCGCGAGGTAGTCGGATCCCTTCACCGTGTCGAAGGCGTGCGACTCCCACGTGTCGTCCTCCTGAAGCGCCGCGTTGATGCCGCCCTGGGCGGCGTTTGAGTGGGAGCGGACGGGGTGGACCTTGCTGACGATCCCCACCGAGACCCCCTGCTCGGCAGCGGCAAGCGCGGCCCGCTGTCCCGCGAGGCCCGCGCCGATCACCAAGACGTCATGGTCAGGCACGAGCCGATCCTATAAAGCGGGCCCTGGCGGACGTTTCTAGGTAGGGCGCGGGCCGCCCTAGACGGTCGGCGGCCCAGCCGGAGTCTGCGGCCGCAGAGCCTTCCCGATCGCATCGATCGTCAGGACGCCGCGGATGTGCCCGTCGGCGTCGGTGGCGATCAGGGCGCCAAGCCGTCGCAGCGACTCGTTGCCGAGCACCGACTCGAGCGGCTCGTCCTCCTGCACGGTGAGGGAGCCGCTGTCGCGTGCCAGCACGTCGCGAACCATCGCCGAGGTCCGCTCCACGACGGGGACGTTGTCCGCGGCGCCGCGGTCGACCAGGCCGATGAAGCGCTGGGCCGCGTCCACGACCGGGAACCAGGGCGAGCGGTATCGCAGGAAGTACTCGTCGAGCGCCTGCTCGATCGAGGCCCCCTCCGGGATCGCGACCGGGTTCCGATCCATTACGTCGGCGACCGAGATCCCCTCGATCCGGCTGGTCAGCGCCGTCTGGGCGATCGCCGCCTTGGCGGCGCCCCGCAGGATGAAGCCGACGAAGGCGAGCCAGATGCCGCCCAGGAAGTCACCGAGATAGACCATGAAGTAGCCGAGCCCGGCGAGGATGAGGAAGAGGCCGAACCACTCGCCCAGGGTCGCGGCGAAGCGGGTCCCCGTGTTCCGGCTGCCCGTCCGCCACCAGGCGATGGCGCGGGCGACTCGGCCTCCGTCCAGCGGGAACGCGGGGACCAGGTTGAAGATCAGGACAAGCAGGTTGATGCTGCCGAGCCAGCTCACCAGCGCCGCGATCCCCGAAGTGCGGGTGTCGCCCTGGGTGAGCACGGCGTTCCGGAACTCGTGGCCCCCGGCGAGCAGCAGCCCGGCGACCGCGCAGGCGACGACGATCGCGAGCGTGACCAGAGGCCCGGCGATCGCGATCTTGAACTCGGTGCCCGGGGTGTCGGAGTCCTTCTCCAGGCGGGCGAACCCGCCGAACATCCACAGCGTGATCCCCGAGACGCCGATCCCGTGGCGGATCGCGACGAAGGCGTGGCCGAGCTCGTGCAGCAGGATCGACGCGAAGAAGAGCGCCGCGCTCGCCACCGCCAGCAGGTAGGGCGCCGAGTCGCCGTCCGGCGAATCGAGGACGTCGCGGTAGAAGCCCGTCAGCCAGAAGATGATCAGGAAGAGGACTACGAACCAGGAGAAGTCCACCGCAACCCTGATGCCTCGGACGCGAAACAGCGTGACGCCGCCGCCGGCCATTCATTGAGCGTAGCTTTCCGGGATCGCGACCGAGGCCCCAGCAGGAATCTCAAGCCCGCCGGACGCAGATTGGATCCGTGAGCGCCTCGACGAGCTCTGCGCGATCGAGCGGCCCTCGGCTTCGCCCGGCGAGCGCGAGGCGGCCGAGTGGCTCGCCGCTCAACTCCGTGAGGCGGGCGCCCGCGACGTACGGGTGGAGGAGGAGCCGACGGCAAACGGGACGTTCTGGTGGCCGATCGGGCTCCTGGCGGGAGCGGGCGCGCTGGCGGGCCTGGTGGCGCGCCGTGGGGGCAAGGCGAGCCGGGCGTTCGGGACATTGGTCGGCGCGGCCGCCTCGTGGCTGATCGCCGACGAGTTGCCGCCCGGGGCGCGGAGCTTCCGGCGGATGCTTCCCGAACGCAGCTGCCATCACGTGATCGCCGAAATGGGCTCGCCCGACGCCGAGCGAACGATCGTCGTCATGGCGCACCACGACGCAGCCCATACGGCCTTCTTCTTCAACCCGGTGATCACCCAGACGGTCGGGGAGAACGCGCCGTGGGTGTTCGAGGGCAACGACACCAGCCCTCCCCTCATGTGGCCCACAGTGGCCGGTCCCGCGCTGGTCGCGGCCGGCGCCGCGCTCGGGAGCAGGAAGCTGACCGGCCTCGGGACCCTGCTCTCGGCCGGAAGCACCGCCTTCATGGCCCACATCGGAGCGAGCGAGGTGGTCCCCGGGGCGAACGACAACGGCACCGGATGCGTCGCGCAGATCGCGATCGCGCGGGCCCTCGCCGAGGGGCCCCTCGAGAACACGCGCGTCCTCTTCCTCTCGACCTCCGAGGAGGCGCTCTGCGAGGGCATGGGTCTCTTCATGGAGCGCCATGCCGCCGAGCTGCCCCAGGACCGGAGCTTCTTCCTCTGCCTCGACACGATCGGCTCCCCGAATCTGCTGGTCCTGCGGGGGGAGGGGATGCTGAGGCTGAGGGAGTACCCGGCCGAAGCTCTCGACCTGCTCGATTCCACCGCCGCGGAGCTCGGCATCGACCTGTTCCCCAATCTCCGGCTTCGCAACGCGACGGACGGGATCTTCCCGCTGGCCGCCGGCTACCAATGCGTCTCGGTGGCCTCGTGCAACCAGTGGAAGAACCCCTCCAATTACCACTGGAAGACCGACACCCCGGAGAACGTCGACTACGGCACGGTCGCCGACGCGATCCGGCTCTCGGAGGCGGTGATCCGTAAGCTCGATGAAGGATGGCCGGTGATGGACTGATCGCGGTGACCGGCGCCACCGGTGAGGTGGGCGGGCGGGTCGCGAGGCGGCTCGCCGAGCGCGGGATCGAGCAGCGGCTGGTGGTTCGCGATCCGTCCCGTGCGCCGGACCTCGAAGGGGCCGAGGTGGCGCAGGCTTCGGACTACGAGGCCCGGGACGAGATGGAGGCGGCCCTGAAGGGCGCTCACACTCTCTTCCTCGTCTCGGGCGAGGAGGCGCGCAACCGCGTCGACCAGCACAAGGCCGTCGTCGACGCCGCGGTCGCAGCGGGGGTCGAGCGGATCGTCTATCTCTCGTTCTTCGGCGCCGCGCCGGACTGCGCGTTCACCTTCGGCCGCGATCACTTCCACACCGAGGAGCACATCCGGGCGAGCGGGGTCGGCTTCGCGTTCTCTCGCGACAACATCTACGTGGACTACGTCCCGATCTTCGCCGGCGCCGACGGCGCCATCCGCGGGCCCGCCGGGGAAGGCCGATTCGCCCCGGTCGCTCGCGACGACGTCGCGGATGTGGCCGTCGAGCTGATCACCGACCGGAGCCACGACGGGCGCGCGTATGACGTCACCGGCCCCGAGGCGTACACGATGGCCGAGGCCGCCGAACGGCTGGGCAGGGCGATCGGCCGGGAGATCACCTACGTCGACGAGACGATCGAGGAGGCCTGGGCGTCACGGCGCCCGACCGGCCACCCCGACTGGGAGATCGCGGGGTGGGTGACGAGCTACACCGCGATCGCCGAGGGCGAACTCGACGGCTTGACCACGACCGTCAAGGACCTGACCGGGCACGATCCGCAGACGCTCGAGGAGTTCCTCGAGCGTCATCCCGAGTCCTACGAGCATTTGATGCGAGGGTCCTCCGAGGAGTAGCCGAGGAGAACCCATCTGATGACGGCTGACCAGTACTCCGAACTGGCGCATCGACGCGCCTGAGTTCCTCCCCGCTGTGATCGGGGGCCCGCCTACCATCGTCCGATGGGCGCCGAATACGAGCCGACGGAGAGAACCCGCGTTCGCCGCAAGCCGGGGCGCGGAAGCTACGACCGCGAGCTTGTCCACTCCGTCCTCGACGAGGCTCTGATCTGCCACGTGGGGTTCGTCCACGACGGCCAGCCATACGTGACCCCGACGATCCATGTCAGGGAGGGGGAGACCGTCTACCTGCACGGGGCTCGGGCCAACCGCACCCTCGGAGCTTTGGGCGACGGCACGCCCTGCTGCCTGACGGCCACGCTGGTCGACGAGCTCGTTCTCGCCCGCGCCGCGCTGCACCACTCCCTCAACTACCGCTCGGTCATGGTGCTCGGGACGGCCCGCGAGGTCACGGAGTCCGATGAGAAGGAGAGGGCGCTGCGCGCCGTCGTCGAGCACATCGCGCCCGGTCGCCCGGACGAGATCCGGGGACCCGACGAGACAGACCTCAAGTCGACCAAGGTCCTGTCGCTGCCGATCGAGGAGGCGTCGGCGAAGGTCCGCAGCGGGCCACCCGTCGACGAGAAAGCCGATCTGGAGCTGCCCTACTGGGCCGGTCAGCTCCCCCTGACGCGGGGGATCGGAGATCCAATCCCGGCGCCCGATCTCACCCAGGACCTACCGGTCCCGCAACACGTGATGGGCTGGAACCGAAGCTAGGCCGCGAACCGAGCTTCGTACTTGGCCCGCCGCTTGGCCGCCTCCTCCTCCCGGTTCTTGGGAGGCGCGTTGGTGACCAGCGAGTCGAGGAGATTCCGCGTCGAAGCCGCGACCTCGGCGACGGCGAGGTTGAACGCCTCGGTATTCGCCTTCGACGGCTTGTTCGATCCGCTCACCTTGCGGACGAACTGAAGCGCGGCGTCGTGGACCTCCTCCTCGCTTGCGGGCGGGTCGAAGTTGTGGAGTTGCCTGATGTTTCTGCACATGGCCTCAGCCTATCTAGAGCCCGTGGTGGGGCCACTCGGGCGTGCGCTTCTCCTTGAACGCCCGGGCGCCGATCGCGTGGGAGTCTCGGCGGGCGAACATCGAGATCGTGTTCTCGGCCTCCTGGCGCAGCTGCTCCTCGTAGGTCCTGCCGACGTTCCGAACCATCGTCTCCTTGTCGGAGCGGATAGCGCCCTGCGGCAGCTCCGCGACCTGGTGCGCGAGCTCCAGCGCGCGCTCCAGCGCCTTGCCCTGCGGCACCACCTCGTTGACGAGACCGATCCGCAGCGCCTCCTCCGCGTCCACCGGACGCCCGGTGATGATCATCTCCATCGCGCGCCCGTAGCCGACCGCCAGGGTGAGGCGGACGTTCATGCCGTCCCCGCCGACTATGTTCCAGCGCCGCTCGAGCGCGCCGAAGACGGCATTCTCGGCGGCGATCCGGATGTCCGCGAGCAGCGCGTTCTCGAGCCCGGCGGCCACGGCCCAGCCGTTGACCGCGGCGATCACCGGCTTGAAGACGTCGACCCGGCGCGTGTAGCCGCACTCGCCGGGCGCGTTGTAGACGCTGGTCTTGAACTGGTCCCAGTCGGGCTGGCCGCCCTCGCCGAGCTCGGCCGCGTCCTCGAGGTCCCAGCCGGCGCAGAACGCGTCGCCCTCGCCGGTGATCACGAGGACGAACTCCTCCTCGGCATCGCGGAAGCGCTGCCAGGCGTGGTGTAGCTCCCGGTTCATCTGCCGGCTGACGGCGTTGCGCTGATCCGGCCGGTCGTAGGTGAGCACGGTGACGTGCCCGTCGCGCTCGTAGCGCAGGGTCTCGTAGTCCATGGTGCCTCCTCGTGCTAGCTCGCCGCTCGGTGGCGGTCGACAATCCGCGCGAAGTCTGTCCCCGCGGGCAGCGTGCCGAAGGCCCGGCCCCAGTCGCCGGCCAGCCGCGAGGCGCAGAACGCCTCCGCGACCGCCTGGTCTCCGAAGCGCACCAGCAGTGACCCCTGGAGCGCCAGCGCCATCCGCTCGACCAGCGACCGCGCCCGAGCCTCGAGGGTGGAGGGGTCGGAGCGCAGGTCGTCGCGGAGCATGGACGCGAATCGGTCCAGCTGCGGCTCGAGCACGGCGCCCTCGCCGACCTCGTTTGCGAAGGCCACCACCGACTCCGGGTTCTTCACCATCGCCCGGATCACGTCGAGGCACTGGACGTTGCCCGAGCCCTCCCAGATCGAGGCCAGCGGGGCCTCCCGGTAGAGGCGCGGCATGCCGGACTCCTCCACGTATCCGTTGCCCCCCAGGCACTCGAGGCACTCGACCGCATGGGCGGGGCCCCGCTTGCAGATCCAGTACTTGAGCACCGCGTTGCCGATCCGCTTGAACGCCTGTGCCTCGTCGCCGCCGGCGATCGCCTCGTCGTACGCACGGGCGAGCCGCAGCGACGAGATCGTCGCCGCCTCCGACTCGATCGCGAGGTCGGCGAGCACGTTCTGCATCAGCGGCTGTTCGACCAGAACCTTGCCGAAGGTCGAGCGGTGCGAGGCGTGATTGATCGCCTGAGCGACGCCGGCGCGCATCCCGGTGGCGCTGCCGGTCGCGCAGTCGAGCCGCGTGTGGTTGACCATCTCGATGATCGCCCGCACCCCCGCACCCTCCTCGCCCACCAGCCGGGTCCAGGCTCCGTCGAACTCGATCTCCGAGGAGGCGTTGGAGCGGTTGCCGAGCTTGTCCTTGAGCCGCTGCAGGCGGAAGCGGTTGAGCTCCCCGTCCGGCAGCCGGCGGGGCATAAGGAAGCAGGAGATGCCGCCCTCGCTCTGGCCGAGGACGAGGAAGGCGTCGCATTGGGGCGCCGAGAAGAACCACTTGTGCCCCGCGATCTCGTACTCGGCACCGGGGCCGCCGCCGTTGATCGGGCGGCCGACGGTGGTGTTGGCGCGCACGTCCGAGCCGCCCTGCTTCTCGGTCATCCCCATGCCGAAGAGGGATCCCTCCTTCTCGGAGGCGGCGATCTGCCGCGGGTCGTATACGTCGGAGAGGATCCGCGGCTCCCACTCCTCGGCGAGCTCCGGCTGCTTGCGGAGCGCCGGGACGACCGAGTAGGTCATCGAGATCGGACAGCCCACCCCGGCCTCGGCCTGCGAGAAGCACATGAAGGCGGCCGCCCTGGCGACGTGCGCGCCGGGCTGGGGCTGGCGCCAGGGGAGGGAATGCAGCTCGTGCGAAATGCCGAGACGCATCAGCTCGTGCCAGGCGGGGTGGAACTCGGGGATGTCGACCCGGTTGCCGTAGCGGTCGTGGGTCCGGAGCTTCGGCGGGTTCTCGTTGGCGAGGCGGCCGAGCTCGATCACGTCCGCTCGTCCCGCGACCTGGCCGACCTCGGCGATCGTCTCGACGGCCCACTCCGCTCCCTCCCGCCGGACGGCCTCGCTCATCACCCGGTCGGTCTCGAAGACGTTGTAGTCGACCAGCGGTGGCGGCTGGTTGGTCACCTCGTGGGTGCGGACTCCGGTGGGCTTCTCAAGGGTCGACATCTAGGGCTCCTCTCCGATTGCGCGAGTGCAGAAGTTGATCAACGAGGCGATCAGCGCCTCTGGGTCCGAACCGTTGGCGGTGGGTGACAGGGGCCCGAGCATGGTCTCCCCGATCGCGCCGATCAGAGCGGCCGCGGTCGCCTCGACGTCCTGTGGTGGGAGGTCGCCGGCCTCGATGCCGTCCGAGATCACCTCCGCCATCAGGTCGCGGTAGCTGTGGCGAAAGTGCAGGCGCTCCGCCTCGACGGCCGGGTCGACCGGCTCGGCGAGCAGGGCCCAGGCGAGGCGCCTGCCGCGCAGGGCCCGCCGGGCGAAGACGTCGATGCCGGCGGCGATCCGGTCGGCGGCCGGGCCCGGGGTGGCCTCGACCGCCTCCCGCATCGCATCCACCTCGTGCTGCGACGCCTCGCGGAAGACCTCGGCGAATAGGTCCGACTTCGAGGGGAAGTGCCGGTAGACAGTCCCGACGGCAACCCCGGCGCGCTCGGCGACCGCTGCGATCTGGGCGGCGACGTAGCCTCCCTCTGCGATCAGCTCCCTGGCGGTCGTGACGATCCGCTCGCGGGTCTCGGCCAGCTTCGCCTCGGTCCTCTCGGTGGTCCGGTAGGCCATTCGCCAAGGAGTGAATCAGGATTCACTTCTTGTGTCAACCTGGATGGCCGAGTAGGATCGCCGCCGGATGCCGGACGTGGACGAGACGCTCGCGCGGATCCCGTTGTTCTCCGCGGTAAAGCCCAAGGACCTGAAGAAGCTCGGCAAGCGGATGACCGAGCGGAACTTCGCCGAGGGCCACATGATCACCACTGAGGGGAAGAGCGGCGTCGGCTTCTTCGTGATCGAGGAGGGCAACGCGACCGTCAGCATCGGAGGGAAGATCGTCCGCACCCTCGGCCCGGGAGAGCACTTCGGCGAGGTCGCCCTGATCGACAGCGGGCCGCGCTCGGCGACCATAGTGGCCAGCACCGATCTGACGTGCCGTGGGATGTCGGCGTGGGAGTTCCGCCCGTTCGTGGAAGAGCATCCCGAGGTTGCCTGGGCCCTCCTCGAGACGCTGGTCGGCATGCTCCGCGAGGCCGAAGCCGGCTAGAGGAAGGCGCGTCTCCTAGTCGGCCGGGAGCGTCGCCCCCAGCCGCTCGAGGATCTCGGTCGCCTCGTCGCGAGCGGCGCCCCCAAGCAGCCACCCGCTGCGAGCGGTCTGGTACGGGCAATCGAGCTGCTTGAAGAGCTCAAACGACTCGCGCAGCCGCCCCTCGTCGCCCGAGCGAATTCCCTCGGCGCGCATGAGGATGCCGAGCGCGTAGCGGTGCTCACCGCTGTTGGTCTGAGCCAGCCCGATGGCGTCGTCGGCGCCATCCCCTCCGAGGCGGGCGAAGGCCTCGGCGCGGGCCGCCAGATAGGGCGAGCGGAACCAGCTCAGATCGGTCGGGGCGTCCAGGCGATCCGCGGCGCAATCCACCAGCCCCTGGTGCAGCTCGACGTCGGCCTGCATGAAGGCCACGCCGGCTCGGTTTCCATGGCCGCCGAGGGAGAGCTCCCGGGCGATGTCGAACCAGGTGTTCGCGCCGTCGTCCCCGCGGAAGCCCTGGATAGCGCCCGCGCACGCGATCGAGGTCGCGAACGCGCCGAGCGGCGGGCGCTCCGCCGCCAACCAGGCCTCGCGGACGCGCTCCGCCATCTTCAGCGCCTCATCCCAGCGGCCGAGGAAGAACGCGGGCAGCAGACCACGCTGCCAGGCCGAGTAGATGATGCCCCTGGTCAGGTCGAGCTCCCGCGCCTCGCGCGCGAACTCCTCGGCCTCGTGGAAGTCGCCGGTCTGCAGCAGGGACTCGATCATCATGTGGAGCGCGTCGCTCCGTTCGACGTCAAGCGCGCCCGTGCGCGGCGCCTCGCGAAGCAGCTCGAGGCGCTCCCGCGTGTGCCCGACCGCGGAGCGGTGGCGATTGTGCAGCCAGTCGCTGGCCGTGTTGGCGTCGAGGGCGCTCTGCAGCAGGGCGACGTCATCGGTCTCGCGGGCCAGCGTGAGCCCCTCCTTCGCAGGCTCCTCCATCTCATCGGCGTCGTTGCCGCGCCAGGCGAGCCAGGCCTTGTCGAGGAGAAGCCGCGCCTTGGTCACGACGTCGTCATCGGCGACCAGCTCCCGCCCGCGCTCGAGCAGCGGGATGAGCTCGGCCGGATCGGGGCTTCCGCTGATCCCGCCCATGCGCGTGCCGACCTCCACCGCCCGGGCGTAGGGGCTGGCGGCCCGGCTCGGATCCTCCGTCTTCTCGGCGGCCTTGCCGGCGTCTCGGAAGAGTCGTACCGCGTGGTCGCCGCGCCAGCGGCGAAGCGCGACCTCCGCGGCGGCCACCAGCGAGTCGACCCGGTCGGCGCCCTCCGAGAGCTCGGCCGCCTCCTCGTAGAGCTCCTGGCCTCGGGCCACCGCGCCGCGCCGGACGGCGCTGGCGGCCGCCTCGATCACCGCGGCGCACGCCGCGGTTCTCCGCTCCGGGGTGGGACGCAGCTCAAAGGCGTGGTCCAGGTGGTAGGCGACGAGCTCCGGGCGCTCGACGAACGACTCCTGTGCCAGCAGGGCCGCCGCCGCCCGCTCATGAAGGTCCGCCCGCTCGCGGCGCGGCAGCGACTGGTAGACGACGTCGCGGATCAGCTGGTGGCGAAAGGCGTATTGCCCCGACTTCCGGGCGGTGCGCTCGCGTACGAGTGCCTTGCGGCGAAGCGCGGCGAGCAGCTCGTCAGGGTCCTCTCCGAGGAGATCGCCCAGCGGCCGCTGCGAGAAGGTGTGTCCCAGGATGGAGGCGAGCTGAAGCGCCCGCTTCTCGTCCCGAGGGAGCTGGTCCATCCGCGCGGCAACGGCCGCCTGGACCGTGTCCGGCAGGTGCTCCGCCTCATCGCCGTCGTCGATCACGGCGCACGAGACCTCCTCGGTGAAGAAGGGATTCCCCCCGGCGGCGTCGGCCACCCGGTCAGCGATCGAGCGCTGCTCGTCGGGCAGGAGCAGCTCGGCGAGGCGCCTGGCCGAGTCCGAGTCGAGGGGCAGGAGCTCCAGCTGCGTGTTGTTGCGCGCGGCGCGGCCGAAGTCGGGACGTCGCTCGGCGAGCTCGGGGCGACCCGTGCAGAGGATCAGCACCGGGGCCTCCTGGACTCCAAACGCGGCCTCCTCGAGGAGGTGGAGGGTCCCCTCGTCGGCCCACTGCGCGTCGTCCACCGCGATCGCCAGGGGACGCTCAGAGGCGAGCATGCCGACGAAGCGCCGCCAGGCGCGCTTCAGCTCGTCCTCCGCGTCGGCCTCGTCCTCGCCCCCGCGCATCGGGAGCATCAGCGCGGCCGCAATCTCGGCGGCATCCTCGGCCCCAAGGTCCGCGAGCATCGACCGGATCGATGTCTCGACCCGCTCGGACGATGCGTCCATCGGGACGCGCGCGACCGCGTGGAGGATCTCGCCGAGCGCCCAGAACGAGATCCCGTGGCCGTATGGCGGGCTGCGCCCGACCACCGTGAGCCAGCCCTGAGCCTGCGAGCGGAGCTCCTCGAACAGCTCCGCGGCCAGGCGTGTCTTGCCGATTCCGGCCTCGCCGATCACGGTCACCAGCTGGGGCACCCGCTCTCTGGCCGCGCGCCGGGCGATCAGCCTCAGCATCTCGAGATCGTCGTCGCGACCTACCAGCGGGACCGCCGAGAGGGCGGCGCCGGCCTCCACCGCCATGGCCTTGAAGGCTCGGATCGGCTGGTCGATTCCCTTGGCAAGCACCTCGCCATTCGGCTGAAGCTGCGCCCGCCGGCAGGCGCGGGCCGTGCGCTCCCCGACCAGCACCTCCCCGGGGGCCGCGGCCTGCTGCAGGCGCGCGGCGGCGTTGACCGCCTCCCCGGTCACCGTCAAATCACCTGCGCGCGGCATTGCGAGCACCTCGCCCGTCTCGATCCCGACGCGCACGGCGAGCTGACCATCGAGCGAAGAGACCTGATCGACGACCGCCAGTCCGGCCGCGATCGCGCGGTCGGGGTCGTCGCCGTGCGCGACGGGCGCGCCGAAGACGGCCATCACCGCGTCCCCGATGTACTTCTCAACCGTGCCGCCGTGCTGCTCGAGAGCGGTCCTCGCAGCCTCGAAGAAGGGCTCCAGCCGCCCGCGAAGGTCCTCGGGATCGAGCCCCGTGGCAAGCTCGGTGGAGCCGACCAGATCGGCGAACACCATCGTCGCGATCTTGCGCTCTCCTCCCAAGCTGCTCATGCATTCAAGATAACGGCGCTCAGGCGCCCCCGGGATTTACGCAGACTGAGGCCGCGGATCCGGCCGGACGATCACCGTGTCGGGGCCTCCAGGACCTCGTCCGCGGGCATATCGACCTTCGCTTGTGGGCCAGCGCAGATAGCATCGCCCGCCCCGTGGCGAAGATCAAGGTCTTAAAGCCGATCGTCGAGCTCGATGGCGACGAGATGACCCGGATCCTCTGGGCTTTCATCAAGGAGAAGCTGATCCTGCCCTACCTCGAGGTAGACCTGAGGTACTTCGACCTCTCGATCCAGAAGCGGGACGAGACGGAGGACCAGATCACCGTCGACGCCGCCAAGGCGATCAAGGAGCACGGCGTCGGCGTCAAGTGCGCGACGATCACGCCGGACGAGGCCCGGGTCGAGGAGTTCGGCCTCAAGGAGATGTACCGCTCGCCCAACGGCACGATCCGCAACATCCTCGGCGGCGTCATCTTCCGCGAGCCGATCGTGATCTCCAACGTCCCGCGGCTCGTACCCGGCTGGACCAAGCCGATCGTCATCGGCCGCCATGCCTTCGGCGACCAGTACCGCGCCACCGACCTGGTGGTCCCGGGGGAGGGCGAACTGACCCTGACCTTCACGCCGAAGGACGGCGGCGAGCCGGTCGAGCTCGACGTCTACGACTTCCCCGGCGGCGGTGTGGCGCTCGCCATGTACAACCTCGACGACTCGATCCGCGACTTCGCTCGCGCCTCGTTCCGCTACGGCCTGGACCGCGGCTATCCGGTCTACATGTCGACCAAGAACACGATCCTGAAGCGCTACGACGGGCGCTTCAAGGACCTCTTCCAGGAGGTGTACGAAGCGGAGTTCAAGGAGGAGTTCGAGGCAAACGGCCTGACCTACGAGCACCGCCTGATCGACGACATGGTCGCGGCGGCGCTCAAGTGGGAGGGCGGCTACGTCTGGGCATGCAAGAACTACGACGGCGACGTCCAGTCCGACACCATCGCGCAGGGCTTCGGCTCGCTCGGCCTGATGACCAGCGTGCTGATGACCGCCGACGGCAAGACGGTCGAGGCCGAGGCCGCGCACGGCACGGTCACCCGGCACTACCGCCAGCACCAGCGGGGCAAGGCGACGTCTACCAATCCGATCGCCTCGATCTTCGCCTGGACGCGAGGTCTCGAGGCCCGCGGCCGCATGGATGAGACGCCGGAGGTCACGGTCTTCGCGGAGACCCTCGAGCGCGTCTGCATCGAGACGGTGGAGAGCGGGAAGATGACGAAGGACCTGGCCCTCCTGATCGGCCCCGAGCAGGAGTTCCAGACAACCGAGGAGTTCCTCGCCTCGATCGACGAGAACTTGAAGAAGGAGATGAAATGAGCAACGGCCCAGTCAACGTGACCGTCACCGGCGCCGCCGGGCAGATCGGCTACGCGATCCTCTTTCGGATCGCTGCCGGCGAGATGCTCGGTCCCGACACCGAGGTGAAGCTTCGCCTGCTGGAGATCCCGGACGCGATCCAGGCCGCCGAGGGCACCGCGATGGAGCTCGACGATTGCGCCTTCCCGCTGCTCCGCGGGATCGACATCACGGATGATCCGAAGGAGGCCTTCGACGGCACCAACCTCGCCCTGCTGGTCGGGGCGCGGCCCCGGACGAAGGGGATGGAGCGCGCCGACCTGCTCGAGGCGAATGGCGGCATCTTCAAGCCGCAGGGTGAGGCGATCAACTCGCATTCCGCGGACGACGTCAAGGTGCTCGTCGTCGGCAACCCCGCGAACACCAACTGCCTGATCGCGAAGGCACACGCTCCCGACGTGCCCGCCGAGCGCTTCACCTCGATGATGCGCCTGGACCACAACCGCGCGATCGCCCAGCTCGCCAACAAGCTCGAGCGCCCGGTCACCGACATCAAGCGGATGACCGTCTGGGGCAACCACTCGCCGACCCAGTACCCGGACCTGGTCAACGCCCTCGTCGACGGGAGTCCGGCCTGGCCGCAGGTGGACGACGAGAAGTGGATCGCCGACGAGTTCATCCCGACGGTCGGCAAGCGCGGCGCGGCGATCATCGAGGCGCGCGGCGCCTCCAGCGCCGCATCCGCCGCGAATGCGGCGATCGACCACATGCGTGACTGGGTTCTCGGCACCCCGGACGGCGACTGGGCCTCGATGGCCGTGGTCTCCGACGGCTCCTATGGCGTCGACGAGGGGCTGATCTCGGGGGCGCCCTGCGAGTGCTCGGGCGGCGAGTGGAAGCTGGTCGAGGGCCTCGAGATCACCGACTTCTCCCGCGAGCGCATCGACGCCACGGTCGCGGAGCTCAAGGAGGAGCGCGACGCGGTGAAGGATCTTGGTCTGCTCTAGCCCGGGTGGTAGCCCTTGCCGCGCCTCTTGATGCGGCCGTCCTTCTCGAGCCCGGGCAGCACCCGGTAGAGATAGTTGGGGTGATTCAGCTTCATCTTGCGGCCGAGCTCCGAGACGCCGATCCCGGGGTTCGACTTGATGATTCGAACCGCCTGGTCGGCTCGGGTGGAGCCGCGGCGCCGCCGCCGCACCCCCGTCCCACGCGGCCGGCCGCGTCCGCGCCGGGCGCTCTTCCCGAGGCCGGCGAGCGCGGCCTCGACCTGCTTGCGTTCGTTGTCGAGCTCGCGCAGGCGGCGCTCGAGCAGCGTCCTTGCCTGATCGACTGTGTTGGAAACCGTTGGCATCCCTTGAAATCCTCTCAGATCCGAAGTGACAGTTACATGACCGTAACGGTTAGTTTCAACTGACATGAATACCGATCGTCAGGTGGTGGTGGTCGCCCGCGTCCTGCTGCCGGCGGGGCTGGACCGGCTCCGGGAGCGGTTCGAGGTCAGGGTGGGCGGCCTCGCGGCCGGCAGGGAGGAGATCCTCTCGATCGCGCCGGAGGCGAATGCGTTCGTCGCCGATCCGAGCATGCCGATAGACGCCGAGCTGCTCGACGCGTGCGGCCCTGAGCTGCGGGTGGTGGCGAACTTCGCCGTCGGCTACGACAACGTTGACCTCGATGCCTGCCGCGAGCGCGGGGTGATCGTCACCAACACCCCCGACGTGCTCACCGAGGCGACGGCGGAGCTCGCGATCGCACTGACACTGGCGGCGGCCCGGCGGATGAGCGACTCGGAGCGCGACCTGCGGGCGGGACGCTGGACGGGCTGGGATCCCGCCGCGTATAGGGGCATCGAGATCTGGGGGTCGACGGTGGGGGTGGTGGGAATGGGCAGGATCGGCAACCGCTACGCGCGGCTCGCCCGCGGTCTCGGAGCCGAGATCGTCTACACGAGCCCGTCGCCGAAGGCGCAGGCGGAGAGCGAGCTCGGCGCCCGCCGGATGGAGTTAACCGAGCTGCTCGAGGCTTCCGACATCGTCAGCCTCCACGCCCCCGCCATCCCGGAGACCCGGGGCCTGATCGGCTCGCGCGAGCTCGAGCTGATCGGCTCGGGCGGAGTGCTTGTCAACACCTCGCGCGGGTCGCTGGTCGACTCGGAGGCGGTCGCCGCGGCGCTGGAGAGCGGCGCGCTCGGGGCGGCCGGCCTCGACGTCTATGAGCACGAGCCGGAAGTCAGCCCGCGCTTGCTGGAGGCGCCGCGCTGCGTGCTCCTCCCCCATATCGGCTCGGCCACCGTCGCCGCGCGCGATGGCATGGCCGGGGCGGTCGCCGACAACGTGATCGCGGTGCTCGAGGGCAAGGAGCCGCCGTCGAGGGTGGGATAGGACGGCTTCGCTACAAGTGGGCGGCGGTGCGGCCGCCCCACGCTCCATTAGACGGGTCGCGCTGAGGAGCGACCCGTTTCGCTCTTTCGATCGGCCTGGCGCAGCCTAGGCAGTGTGTTGAACACCGCGTCCCAGATCGGCGACGAGACCCCGAACCCATAGCGGTGATCCTGGAAGTGGTGGCGCATGTGCTGCTGGCGGATCCGCTTGCCCAGCTTCGTCTTCGGCGTGTGGTGGTGGACGTGGTAGTGGGTGTAGTCGTAGCCCAGGTACCCGAAGATGAATCCGGCGAAGGCCGGGAACGCGTGCGGAGTGCCGAAGACCAGCACGTAGAGCCCGAGGAAGAGCGCAGCGAGCGGGATGCTGACGGCGGGCGGCATCACCAGCCGCATCGCGTCGTTGGGGTGGTCGTGATGGACGCCGTGGATGATGAAGTGGAGCCGGTCACCGCCCCGGAACTTCGGCTCCCAGTGGAACAGCAGCCGGTGCAGCCAGTACTCGGTCAGGGTCCAGATCGCGATCCCCGTGAGGAAGAGCAGCGCGGATGTCCAGACCGCCAGGCCCCTGTCGATCCCGAGCCAGACCCCCCCGATCACCACCGGCACGAAGACGATCGCTGGGACCGAGGGGTGGACGCGGGAGAAGAAGTCGAGGAAGCGGCTCTCGAACATCGGCGGCGAGGCCGAGAGCTGTGCTGTCCGCTCATGCGCCATCGGCGCTGATCTTAGCGAGAGAGATTCGGCTCGCCGTGGTTCTCGGTGCTAGCGGAAGTCGTGACCAGATGGTGAAAAAAGAAGAGCGCCATTTGCGGAAACGCGCCTGACGGGGGAAGGCGCGAGTGGCATCATCGAGCCAAGTCGCGGGGTCAATGCCCGGGGCGGATAATCCGGCGGCAGTCTTTGTGGCCGCCTATATGACGAGAGAGGGGATGGGGTGAACTTGGCCGAGGGTCGAGCACGCGATGCTGCGGTGACTTGTGAGGACTGCTTCTTCAGGCGCCGCGGCCTGTGCGCTCTCGGCCTCGACGCGCCTTGTCCCACCTTCAGGCCCGACACTCCCGAGGGCCTGGTTCCGCCCCGGCAACCCGCGCTCCTCGTGCGGGATCGGGGTCAGCGCGCCGCCGCGGATGTCGTCGTGCAAGCGGCGTAGCGACGGCTCCAACCTGTTTAGAGTCCCGCCGGGGCAATGGGACTCTCGACTTGAGAATCACCGTGCTCGGCAAGTCTCCCTCCTGGCAAGACGCCGGGGGAGCTTGCAGCGGGTACCTGATCGAGACCGAGCGGACGAAGGTCCTGCTCGACTGCGGCAACGGCGTGTTCGCCAAGCTCCGCGAGCGGGTGGATTACACCGAGCTTGACGGAGTGATCATCTCCCACCTACACGCCGACCATTTCCTCGATCTCGTCCCCTATTCCTACGCGCTGATCTACGCGCCCAAGCAGCAACCCGTGCCGGTGCACATCTGGGAGGGGACCGACGAGCCCGCCCGCCCGCGTCTGATCGCGCCTCCGGGCGCCATCGAGACCTTCAGGCGAGTGGTGGGCGCCTGGGGCAACGACGACCTGATCGAGCGCGCCTTCCGGATCGAGGAGTATGCGGCCGGCGATGAGGTCGAGCTCGGCGACATCCGGGCGAGCTTTCACTTGGTTCCCCACTTCGTCGAGACGTTCGCCGTCCGGATCGGCTCGGACGACAGCGGCGACATCGTCTACTCCGCCGACACGCGGCCGGGCAAGGAGATCGTCGAGATCGCTCGCAACGCCGATCTGCTGATCATCGAGGCGACGTTGCCCCGGCCGGAGCGGACCGGCGTCCGCGGGCACCTCACCCCAGAGGAGGCGGGCGAGCACGCCCGCCAAGCGGGGGCCAAGCGAGTGGTGATCACCCACATATCCGACGAGCTCGGCGACGACTGGGCGCGGGATGAGGCCGCGCGCGGCTTCGGCGGCCCGGTGGAGATCGCGCACGGGGGCGCCACGTACGAGGTTTGACCTCGGGGGCGCCACCCCTCACTGGCTATGGTTCAGGCGGATGACCAGCCAGCGCGATCCCTTCGCTGACTTCGCCACGATGCGCCGTGAGATGGATGAGCTCCTCGGCGATTTCTGGGACCAGGCCCCCTACCGGCAGCGCCGCCAGGTGGCCGCGTTCGTGCCGCGAGTGGACGTCTACTACTGCGGCGAGGACGCGCCGCAGAAGGCGGTGGTCAAGGTCGAGCTACCGGGAATCGAGCTCGAGGCCGTCAACCTCGAGGTCCGCGGGCGGACGCTGGTGATCAGCGGGGAGCGCCCGGTGCGCGAGACGGAGGGACGGACTTACCAGCAGGTCGAGCTTCCCTCGGGCCCGTTCCGCCGCGTCGTCGAGCTCTCCGTGGACGTCGACGCGGAGCAGGCCCAGGCCACCTACGAGGACGGGATCCTGCGGGTCGAGCTGCCGACGCGGGTGCCCCAGGCCGCTCGGCAGGTCCCGATTGAGCGGTCGGAGTAGCGGGCCTGCGCTCGGGGAAGGGGAACTGACAATGGCCGAGGTCGAGACTCCCCAGCTCGAGGTGGTGGAGATCCCCGACGTCGAGGAGGCCGGACGCGGGACCGAACCCCTCCCCGACGCCCTTCCGATCCTGCCGCTCAGGGAGACCGTCACATATCCGGACACCCTGACTCCGCTCGCCGTCGGCCAGGAGCGGTCGATCAAGCTCGTCAACGACGTCCTCTCCGGCAACCGCATGCTGGCGATGGTTGCCTCCAAGGACCCGGAGAACGACACGCCCGGCCCCGATGACCTCTACGGCGTCGGCGTAGCGGGGACCGTCGCCCGGATGATGAAGGTGCCGGACGGCACCTTGCGGATCCTGGTCCAGGGCTCAGATCGCATTCGCATCGTCGACTACGTCACCGAGCAGCCCTACCTGGTCGCGAGGATCGAGGCGATGCCGGACGCGATCGAGGAGTCCACCGAGCTCGAGGCCCTGACCCGCAACGTGCAGAGCACGTTCAGCGAGATTATCGAGGCGATCCCGTACCTGCCGGAGGAGCTCCAGCTCGCCGTCGCCAACCTCGACGACCCGTCCGCGCTCTCGCACCTGATCGCGGGCGCCCTGCGCATCTCCACCGAGGAGAAGCAGGAGCTGCTCGAGACGGTCGACGTGACCCGGCGTCTGCGGCGTCTTTCCGAGATCCTCACCCGCGAGCTCGAGGTGGTCCAGCTCGGGTCGAAGATTCAGTCCCAGGTCGAGTCCGAGATCGACAAGGGCCAGCGCGAGTACTTCCTCCGCCAGCAGCTCAAGGCGATCCAGGAGGAGCTCGGCGAGGGAGACGAGCAGCAGGCCGAGATCAACGAGCTGCGCGAGCGGATCGAGCAGGCGGGCCTGCCCGAGGAGGCCCAGAAGGCCGCCGAGCGCGAGCTCTCACGCCTCGAGAAGCTGCCGCCGGTCGCCGCCGAGTACGGGGTGATCCGCACCTACCTCGAGTGGCTGGTCGACCTGCCCTGGTCGCAGGAGACCGAGGACAACCTCGACATCGCCCACGCGCGGGAAGTCCTCGACGAGGACCACTACGACCTCGAGGAGGTCAAGGACCGGATCCTCGAGTACCTGGCGGTGCGCAAGCTGAACCCGGATTCGCCGGGGCCGATCCTCTGCTTCGTTGGCCCGCCCGGCGTGGGCAAGACGAGTCTGGGTCGTTCCATAGCCCGGGCACTCGGGCGCGAGTTCGAGCGCATCTCGGTGGGCGGGGTCCGCGACGAAGCCGAGATCCGCGGCCACCGCCGCACCTACATCGGCGCCCTTCCCGGAACGATCATCCGCGCGCTGCGTGACGCCGGCACCAAGAACCCCGTCTTCATGATCGACGAGATCGACAAGATGGGTGCGGACTTCCGCGGCGATCCGTCCAGCGCGATGCTCGAGGTGCTCGATCCCGCGCAGAACTCAACCTTCCGGGACCACTACCTCGACCTGCCGTTCGACCTCTCGGAGGTCCTGTTCATCGCTACGGCGAACATCCTCGACACCGTCCCGCCGGCGCTCCAGGACCGCATGGAGGTGATCCAGCTCGCCGGTTATACCGTCGAGGAGAAGCTCCACATCGCCAAGCGCTACCTCGTCCCCCGCCAGCTCGAGGCGAATGGCCTGAAGGCGTCGCAGATCGAGTTCGCCGACCCGGCGCTGACCGCGATCATCGACGAGTACACCCGTGAGGCCGGCGTGCGCAACCTGGAGCGCCAGGTCGGCACGATCTGCCGCAAGGTCGCGCGCCAGGTTGCCGAGGGCTCCGCCGACGGCAAGATGCGAATCTCGGCCAAGCGGGCCCGCGAGCTGCTCGGCAAGCGGCGCTTCTTCTCCGAGCAGCGGCGGCGCACCAAGGACCCGGGCGTGGCGACCGGGCTCGCCTGGACGCCTGTCGGCGGCGAGGTTCTGTTCGTCGAGGCGACCGCAGTCCCCGGCTCGGGCAACCTGACGATCACCGGGCAGCTCGGCGACGTCATGCGAGAGTCGGCGCAGGCGGCGCTCACCTGGGTGCGGAGGCACTCCCAGGAGCTTGCGTCCGACCTGCCCGACGACTGGTTCGCCAAGCACGACATCCACGTGCATGTCCCGGCCGGGGCGGTGCCGAAGGACGGCCCTTCGGCAGGTGTCGCGATGACCACCGCGCTCGCCTCCCTGATCAGCAACCGTCCGGTGCGCAACGACGTCGCGATGACCGGCGAGGTCACGCTGACCGGCCAGGTCCTCCCGATCGGCGGCCTGAAGGAGAAGTCGCTGGCTGCTCAGAGGGCCGGGATCAAGGAGGTGATCGTGCCGGACCGCAACGAGGGGGATGTCGAGGAGATCTCCGAGCAGGAGCGGGAGGGCCTCGACTTCGTCTACGCCGATGACATCGGCGATGTGCTGAATGTGGCGCTGGAAAGGGACGGGGGACCCGCCAGCGGGTAATCTCCCCCTGCACCCTGGAAACGATCTGAGGAGACCCATGGGGGCACAAAGCAGAAGCGCGAAAGCCGGAGATGCCGCCAGGTCCGTCGCGTCCAACCCATATGTGCGGCGACTCATCGAGGACGCGGAGCTCCGCGAGAACATTCGCGTTGCCTTCGAGGCCGCGAAGGGCGCTTACGCGCGGATGGCCAACGGGAAGGGTCCCGCGAAGGCCCTGATGGACGACAAGAAGGTGCAGCGCGATCTGCGCGTGGCGGCCGAGTCGCTTCGGGATGCTTCACAGCAGCTGCGCGGACGGCGCACCCGCCGCCGGTTCGGCCTTGGCAAGGCCTTGCTCGTGGGCATCCTCGGCGCGGCCCTGATCCTGATCCTGAGCGAGGATGCGCGCAAGATGGTCCTCGACAAGCTGTTCGGGGCCGAGGAGGAGTTCGAATACACCTCGACCACCACCCCGGCTCCCGATACCGAGACCGTCCCAAGCGCCTGACCCGCGCATCACCGGTTTTCTCGAGGGCGTCCATTGGGCGCCCTCGTTCGTTCTGTGGCCCGGGGTCGGACTACTCCCGAGCTGCCGCTGACCCTGCCTGGTCGCTCCAGCTGACGATCCCCCTTACTCTGAGGCGCCGATGGCCAGCGTCCACGTCCTGCTGCCTGCTCAGCGCTACGTCTTCGCCGTCTCCAACGGCGAGGCGGAGGCGGCGACGATCGACAGCTCGGCCGAGGGGTTTCAGCGCTACAAGTCGCTCCAGCGGGGCGGCCGGACGACCGGCATGGTCGCCTTCCCGAACACCCTGCTGATCCGAGGCGAGCGCGACTACCTCGTCGACCCGGGCCTGATCATGCAGGGCGCGCCGCTGATCGGGGCGATGGGCGAGCTCGGCGTCGACCCGAACGACGTCAAGGACGTGATCCTCACCCATCTGCACTTCGACCACGCAGAGGGCCTGGCCGGCTGGCCCATGCGACGCACGTACGTGCACCGCATCGAGACCGAGGCTCCATACGCCCAGGTCGTGGCGGGCGTGATGGAGATGGCCGACCTGCAGATCCTGGACGGGGAGCAGGGGGAGATCGAGCCGGGGCTGCGCTGGATCCTCACCCCCGGTCACTGCGACGGGCTGATCTCCCTGCTCGTGGACACCGATGAGGGCCTGGTCGTGATCGCCTCCGACTGCGTCGGGCCGCTGCCCGAGTACTTCGAGCTGATGGAGCTGCCCGAGGACTTCGGGCCGGAGCGAGACGAGCTGTTGCGGCAGTGGAGGCGGATCCGGGAGCTCGATCCGGCGGTCGTGATCCCCGGCCACAACCCGCCCGTCAGGCTGCGCTAGGACACCGCCGAGCGAGCTGTCCAGCCAGCCAAGGCCGTACAGTTCCGGCCGTGGAGGCCACCAAGACGCGCGAGCTGAGCGGGGATAAGGCGCAGCGGATCGTCGAGGCGATGCGCTCGAGCGTCGCCCGCCGCGGAATCTCGGGATCGACCTTCGAGCACGTGGCGCGCGAGGCGGGCGTCAGCCGCGGCCTGCTCCACTACTACTTCGGCACCAAGGAGGCACTGCTGGTCGAGGTCGTCCGGCGCGACACCGAGCACCGGATCGCCCGGCTCGACGAGCCCCTCGGCAAGGCCACCTCGGTCGACGAGCTGCTGGAGATCCTCGTCGCCGACCTGGAGGACTCGATCCAGAACGAGCCTGGCTTCTGGGTCCTGCTCTTCGACCTCTTCACGGCCGGCCGCCGCAACCCGGAGATCCAGCGCGAGGTGGGCGAGCTCTTCAACCGGACGCGCGTGCACGTCGCCGAGATCCTCGGGGCCAAGCAGGCCGAAGGCGTGATCTCCCCCCGGCTCGGCATCGACGCGGTGGTGGCGCTGCTCTTTGCGATGGCCGACGGGATCGCGTTGCAGGTGCTCTCCGATCCCGATCGCGACCACACCGATGTGATCGCCGCCGGCACCCAGGCCGCCCGGTACCTCCTCGCCGGCTGACCTCGCACGGACCTAGTCTCCCCGCATGATCTGGCGGGAGCCCGCCAAGGGCGGCTACCCCGACCGCTCCTTCCTCGCCCTGCCGGGCATCGAGCGTATGAGCGCGGGCAGGATGGGCCGGATTCCCTATTCCCCGATGGGCTACCTGACGGAGCTCACGATGACAGAGGCGTCACGAGGCCATTCCACCTTCGAGATGCCCGCCTCGCCCTGGTTCTCCAACTCCTCAGGGTTGATCTCGGGCGGGGTGCTGGCCGTGATCGGCGACGCGGCGCTGGGATCGGTGGTCCACTCCGACGTCGGACCGGGACAGGGGATGACCACCGCGGAGCTCTCCATGTCGTTCCTGCGGCCGGTGGTGCCGAAGCAGGACTCGGTGATATCCGGCTCGGGCCAGCTGATCCACCGCGGTCGCTCCCTGGGGATCTCGGAGGCCTTCCTGTTCGGTGATGGCAACAAGCTGATCTCCCACGGCACGACTCGCTGCACCGTCTTCCCGCCGGTGGACCCGATTCCCGATCCGCCGGACAACGGCCCGATCCCGCACCGCGATCCGCCAGGAAGCGCGCCCGACGACCCCCTCCGGCGCCCGCTCGAGGGCGAGGTGCTGCCCCAGGAGACGTTCGAGCAACGCAGCGGGCTCGAGATCCTGCGGGCGCTGATCGCCGGCGATCTTGCGCGCCCGCCCATCTATCACCTCACCGGGCTACGTCTCACGGAGGCGGCCGAGGGAACTGCCACGGTGGAGCTGCCATGCAGCAAGTGGCTCTCCACCTCCGCCGGGACGATCCAGGGGGGCTTCACCGCGATGCTGGCGGAGAGTGCCATGGGGGCGGCCGCGTTCAGCACAGTGGAGGCCGGGACCGCGATCGCCAGCCTGGACCTGAAGATGAACTACCTGCGGCCCGTGTTCCCGGATGGGGAGGCGATCGTGGCCAAGGCGCGGATCCTCCACCGGGGCCGGACCCTTGCGATCGTGTCCGTCGAGATCACCAACGCTGAGGGCAAGCCGGTTGCCTTGGCGAGCGGATCGTCGATGTACCTGCCCGGCAGGCCGGCGAACCTCATCGGCGTCGAGCTCGGCTCCGGCTCCTCGGATCCCGAGGACGACCCGGGCGCCTAGATTGATCGAGGAGCCGGCGATACAGTCGGCCTGTGGGCCTTTTCGGCTTCCTGAGGAGAAAAGACGAACGGGCGATCCCGGAACCCGGGACGCCGGAGTTCCACGCCGCGGTCCAGGGATCGGCGATCCCGGACTCGAAGAGCGTGTCGATGGGCGAGCCGGGCTGGACCAACCCCGAGTCGGCGCACCAGGCGCTGCAGCAGCTCGGGATCGACCCGGACAGGGAGGGTCAGACGATCAACGCTGCCAGCATTCCGGGGCTGCAGGAGTCGATCCTCCGTGCGCTCGGTCAGGCGGGCATCCAGATCCCCGAGGCGGGCGGCTTCGGCGGCACGATCGGGGCGCCACAACGGGATCCTCTCGACCAGATCGCCTATCTGGACCAGCAGCGCGACGCGGGCAAGATCACGGACGCCGAGCTCGAAGCCCAGAAGAAGCGTCTGCTGGGGGAGTAGCTACTCGACCGGCTGAGGCCGGGGCGGGAAGATCTTCGGCATCCGCGCGAGTTGGCGCAGCGAGCCGCGCGGCCGGAGCTTGCGGCGCAGCATCGCCCGGCGTGCATCCTGGCCGCGGACCGAGACGTCTACCCAGTCGGCCCAGGTCGTCCTCAGCGTGAGGTCGGGCTTGTCGGCCAGGCCCCGCGCCGCCTGCGTCGAGCCGTTGTCGATCCGGAGGTGCCATGGCTCGGCATCCTCGAAGCGCCACTGGATGGTCACCGGGCGATCGACGGCGTCGGTGTGGGCGGAGCGTGCGATGACGTCGAAGAGGATGCCCTCGACCTCGGAGTCGACCTCGGGCTTGCCGTTGGGTTCGCCCAGCACCCCCGCGCGCAGCAGCTTGATCTGGCGCTTGGCGCGCTCCTCGTGCGGCATCTCGGGGTCGAAGGGGTAGATGCCGGGCGGCATCTCGTGCAGCGGGTAGCCGGTCGCCTTCCACTTCATCTCGACCGATCGCATGCCGAAGGCGTAGATCTGCTCCATCGTGAAGCCGTATTCGGTGGTGTAGCGCTCGTCCCAGCCGGGGGGCACGAAGACGCCGGTGACCCAGGGGAGGACCTCGCGCAGGAGCTCCGAGACCGCGGCCTTGCACTCCTCGGACTCCTCGAAGAGCTCCGAGAGCACCTTGACGCCGAAGCCGATGTGGCGCTGCTCGTCGCGCGAGACGCGCTCCATGCCGGCGCTGAAGCCGGGCATGGTGCCGGCCTTGGCGAAGAAGTCCTCGATGAAGTGCTGGCCCGGCTGAGCCATCGCCGCCTCGATGATCATGTGGTAGAGCGTGATCGCCTGCGCGAACTTCGGCAGGGAGCGATCGTGATGGAGCTCCTCCACCATGCGCTCGAGCCGGCCGAAGACATTGCGGTAGCCCCAGCCGAGCTGCGAGGTGGTGAATTCGAGTCCGGCGGCGATGTCGCCCTCGATCCCGATCACCTCCTGGAAGAAGCGGTGGAAGAAGACGGCGTGGCGGGCCTCGTCGACCTGCTGGGTGGCGAGGAAGTACTTCTGCTCCTCCTTGGGGGCGGCCTCGATGTAGGGAGAGAGGCCGTCGGTCACCGCGTCCTCGCCGTAGAAGAACATCGAGTAGATCCAGAGCGCGGACTTCTTCTGGATCTCGTTGAGTGAGTCCCAGCCCTCGCGGTCCTTGGAGAAGTCGAGCTCGGTCGCGCGCCAGTTGCCCTCCTCCCAGCGTCGGTAGAGGTCGTCGTAGGTGATCTGTCCGGCGATGCTCCGCTCCGCGACCGACATTGCTGTCTCCGTCCTCTCGTTCCGCTTTCTTCTCGCCTATAGTAACTGACTGACTAGTCAGTTAGTACAGTGACGTCGATCACACAGAACAAGAGGGAGCCCACGCGCCCGCGGATGAGCGCCGCTGATCGGCGCGCCGCGATCCTCGACGCGGCCCGCAGCGCCTTCGCGGACACCGGCTACCACGAGACCTCCCTCGACGCGGTCGCGGAGCGGGCGGGCGTCTCGAAGGCGCTGCTCTACGAGCACTTCTCCTCGAAGCGCGAGCTGTACGTCGCGATGCTCGAGATGCACGTCCACGAGCTGGTCGAGCGGATCAGCGGTGCTGTCGCGACGGCGGAGCCCGGCGAGCCGAGGATGCGCGCCGGCCTCGAGGCCTTCTTCGGCTTCGTCGAGGAGCGCCGGGGCGCCTGGCGGATCATGTTCCGCAACGCGGGCGATCCCGACGTCGCGCTGCGCCTCGATCGTCTACGCGACGAGGTCGCCGCCGCGATCGGGCAGCTGATGAGCGAGGAGGCGGCGCGCAGGAAGCTCGACTTCCCCAAGCTGCCCCAGTTCGTCGAGATGATCGCCCAGCAGATGGTGGGCGCGATGCAGTCGCTCGCCGACTGGTGGGACCTCCACCGCAAGGTGCCCAAGGAGGAGGTCGTGCAGGCCGCGATGGACTTCGCCTGGATCGGCCAGGAGCGGATCAGCCGGGGCCAGCGCTGGGCCGGCTGACCCGCGCAACCGCGGGCCGCGCGTTGACCAGTGCGGTGATCACCGTGAAGGCGCCAGGACCAGGAAGGCGAGGTCGTCGTTGCCATTTGCCAGCGCGCTCCCGAACAGCGGTACTGCCAGGATCGGAAAGCTGTTGATGCCGACCTGGAGCAGGGCGAGGCCGGCCACCGGCCGGTCGGGCAGGACCCGCTCCCCCTGGTCGTAGAAGAGCGGATATGGCATCACGAGAAGGGTGGGGGGAGATCCCCGATCCAGCCAGGCGCCCGGCAACGTCTCGCATCAGTGCAGCAATCCCGAACAGCATGAACGACAGTGCCCCGGCGACCCCAGCGGCGAGATCCACCTTGGTGATCAGGAAGTGGACGAGCCAGGCCCCGATGACGAGTGGGATCGCGAGGGTCGTGATCCCGAGGGTCTCGACCCGCCACCACGCCTGATTGCTGAGCGCCTCGCCCAATAGGCCCTCGCCCTCGCTCACCGGGGCGCGCTTGATGTGCACGACCTCGTTCGGCAGCAGCGGGAGCGCCGCCACCGCGAGGGCCGCCGCGATCACGACGGAGACCCGCCAGTCCACATCGCCGCCCTCGAGGAGGCCATCGATCCAGAGGGCGGCCGCCATCCCGAGGGTAAGCCCGGCGCCGAAGAGGCCGAGCAGGCGAACGCCGCCGATGGCCCTGGCGTACGCCGGGATGAACAGCAAGGAGAGGCCGACGTTGAACTCACTGGAGAGCGAACCCACGACCGGACCGACGTTCCCGCAGTTCCAGCCGGAGACCCCGGCCGCCAGCACGAAGACGCCGATGCTCCGACGCGCCGTCACGCCTGGCTTCTACCGAATCGGGCGAAAGGCGCTACGACTGAGCGGCGGCGCGGAGCTTCGGCGAGGTCCAGGGCTCGGACAGCCGCCGGCTGAACTCGTCGGCAAGGTCGCCGATCGCGATCCGAGTCTGCTCCAGTGAGTCGCGATCGCGCAGGGTGACCGTGTCGTCGTCCATCGTCTGGTGGTCGACGGTCACACCCCAGGGGGTGCCGATCTCGTCCTGTCGGCGGTAGCGCTTGCCGATGGTGCCGCCGGTGTCGTACTCGGCGGCCATCAGCTGTCGGAGCTCCTCGTAGATCTCGCGTGCCTTCTCGGGTTGCCCGTCCTTGTTGACCAGCGGCAGGACCGCCACCTTCACCGGCGCCAGCCGGGGATGGAGGCGCAGCACCGTGCGCTGGCGCCCCTCGATCTCCTCGGTGGCGTATCCGTCGACCATGAAGGAGAGCATCGCCCGGTCGACCCCCGCCGCGGGCTCGACCACGTGCGGGACGTAGCGGTCGCCGGTGGCGGAGTCGACGTATTCGAGCTTCTCGCCTGAGAACTTCGAGTGCTGGGTGAGGTCGAAGTCTCCGCGGTTGGCGATCCCCTCGAGCTCCAACCACCCCATCGGGAAGAGGTACTCGATGTCGGAGGTGGCGCTCGAGTAGTGGGAGAGCTCGTCCGGGCCGTGGGCTCGCAGGCGGAGCTGGTCGGGGCGGATGCCGAGGTCGGTGTACCAGCGCATGCGCTCCTCCATCCAGCGCTCGTGCCAGGCGGGGGCCTCGGCGGGGGGCACGAAGTACTCCATCTCCATCTGCTCGAACTCTCGAGTCCGGAAGATGAAGTTGCCGGGCGTGATCTCGTTGCGGAAGGACTTGCCGATCTGGGCGATCCCGAAGGGCGGCTTCTTGCGGGAGAACTGCAGGACGTTCTTGAAGTTGATGAAGATCCCCTGGGCCGTCTCGGGTCGCAGGTAGACCTTCGAGGCCTCGTCCTGGACCGGCCCCGCGTAGGTCTCGAACATCAGGTTGAACTGGCGCGGCTCCGAGAGCGCTCCGCCGCAGACGGGGCAGCGGATCTCGCCCTCGGCGTGCTCGTCGCCGAGCTGATCCTCGCGCAGGTCGTCCTCACGCCAGCGTCGCTTGCACTCGCCCAGGCACTGGACGAGGGGATCGCTGAAGCCCGCCAGATGCCCCGACGCCTCCCAGACCTTCGGATGCTGGATGATCGCCGAGTCAAGACCGACGATGTCGTCGCGCTCCTGCAGCATCGCTCGCCACCACTCGGCCTTGACGTTGTTCTTGAGCAGCACGCCGTAGTGCCCGTAGTCGTAGGTGTTGGCGAACCCGCCGTAGATCTCCGACGCCGGGAAGATGAAGCCGCGCCGCTTGCAGAGCGCGACGATCTCGTCGAGGGTCACCTCAGACATGCGAAGCAGCCTAGACGGCGGCTCGCGTGCGGTGTCCGGACCCGCCGCCCACTACCCTCTCTGCTCGATGCCGATCTACGAGTACCGCTGCCTGAACGGACACACCTTCGAGGTGATCCAGAGCATGTCCGACGACCCGGTCGAGACCTGCGAGGTCTGCGGCGCGCCGGTGGAGAGGGTCTTCCACCCGGTGGCAGTCCACTTCAAGGGGTCCGGCTTCTACTCGACCGACTACGCCGGCAAGGTCAGGGCGGGCTCCGGCAAGGACGGCGACTCGGCGTCGGGCGATTCGAGCGGCTCCGGATCCGATTCGAGCTCCGAATCGAGCTCGTCGGAGTCCAGCTCGAACGGCGCCGAGGCGGCGAAGACGAGCTCGTCGAGCTCGGAGTAGCTACGGCGAGCAGGCGGGTTCGTGCGGCGGGTCACCGCCGGTCAGCTTCTTGACCGCTTCCTCGCAAGCCCCTTGTGAGATGGCGAGGCTCCCGGCGGGCCCCGGCGAGACGCCGCCCTTGCTCCCCAGAACGTTCGTCTCCCCGCTGCCGCCCAGGATCGCGGCGATCGCGACCTGGGGAAGAGTGAAGCCGCCCATGTCGCTGATGAACGCCTTCGGGGCGTCCCAGCCGATGAAGGGGCCCTTGATGAAGTTGTACGGGAAGCGGGTGACGCTGGTCAGTCGCCCCTTGATCGCGTTGAGGACGGCCTGCTGGCGGGCGGCCCTGTCTCGGTCGTCCTCGGAGGAGTCGCAGTTGTTGTGCCTGATTCGGGCGTAGGCGAGCGCCTTGTCGCCCTCCAGGGTGATGTCGCCTGGCGGGAGCTTGAGGGAGACGCCGCCCTGCTTCTTGCCGCCGTCCACGTCTCCGCAGACGACCGCGCCGCCCTCCTTGCCGTTGGTGTCCGGGACGTGGATCGTCACCCCGCCGAGCGTGTTGATGAAGTCGGCGAAGCCGTCGAAGTCGACGATCACGATGTGATTGATGTCGATGCCCAGGAAGTCCTCGACAGTCTTGATGGTCGAGGCGGGGTTGCCGTTGGTGCTCCGGGTGTTGCAC
>DASXSZ010000074.1:0-1581 GCA_036505735.1 Solirubrobacterales bacterium | reverse complement strand
GCGAGGCCGCAGGCCGCGCCGACCAGGGCGCCGGCCAGGCCGGCGAAGACGTTGGCGTAGTCGTCGGCAATCGGCAGCAGGATCAGGACGGCGGCCGCGACCGCGGCGCCGATCACCTCCACGTCCTCGTCTGGGTGCGCGCGCACCTCCGCGGCCCTCATCACTGCCCAGGCGCCGAGCAGTCCGAGCGCGATCCCGTTGCCGCCCGAGGCGAGCAGGGTGTCGTTGTGGCCGCCGAAGGCGGTCTCGATCCCGTCCGCCGCCAGCATGCCGAGCGAGCCGCTGGCGATGATCAGGATCGCCGTGGGGATCGAGCCGAGACGCGCCTCGACCGCGATCCCGAAGATCGCGATGCCGACTGCGGCGACGAAGAGGTAGCCGACGTCCGGATAGACGAAGGGGGCCGCCAGATATCGCCACCAGTCGCCGCCAACCGGCCCGACGAGGCCGCCGAGGTCGTAGGTGTCGAGGGACGGGCTCGCGACCCGCACCAGGAGCACGATCGCGGACACGAGGATCGCGGCGATCACGGCGTAGGGGCGCTCGCCGAGCCGCTCCGCCCGCTGGGCCCGCGCCATGCGCCGCCGTGCCCGCCGGGACTCCCGGGGCGTGAGCTCGTCGCCGCGAAGCTCGAGCTTCGGTGCCCGCTTGCGAAGGCGCGTGCCGCAGTAGGGGCACTCGGTCACATAGGGGCTGACCTCTTCCCCACAGCTCCGGCAGACCACGCTTAGCTCAGGCGAGCTCACCCCGCGAGGATACCCCGGCCCGCTCGGCCCATCGATTGAGCTCGTAGAGAATTCGGGCGAGCTCGCGCCCCGGGCCGCTGAGGCGGTACCGCCCGTCGGCGTCCCGCTCGACGATGCCGGCGCCGCCGAGCTCCCCGAGCCGGCCCGACAACACCGACGGGCTGATCCCGGTGCGCTGGCGAAGCTCCGAGAAGGCGAGCGTGCTTCGCCGCAGTTCCCAGATCAGGCGCATGGCCCAGCGCCGACCGAGGAGGTCGAGAGCGCTCTCCACTGGTCTGGCGGTGGCCATCTGATACGGAATCCGAACTACAGGCCCCCAAAATCGGGCAATCTGCTACGAAAATCGTATCGGACTCGCCGGAGGCGGTTCGAATACGGACTAAGCGTCGGGATCGCTCGCGGCGATGATCTCGCGCGTCAGCCTCGAGACGTCGTCGTGTTCGGCAAGCCAGTCGAGCTGGCGCCGCGCGCCCGTCCCGTGCTCCACCAGATCGGCGAGGCCCGCGAGCTCGTCGGCGCAGCCGAGCTCCTCCGCGTGCTCCCTCAGGTCCTCGATCGCACCGAGGGCCATCTCGGACCCCTGCACCTCGTGGCCGTGATCGAAGTCGATCAGCTTCCCCTCGATCCCGACCACCGACGCGCGCACCTTGTTGTCGTCGATCAGCTCATGCGGGTGCTCGATGCTCGGCACACCGTTGTCGTAGTCGGTCGCCAGGCGGTGCGCCAGGGCCTGGCCGAGCGCCGCGAAGCCGATCGTGTGATCGACGCGCGTCTGCTGATCGAAGACCCGCAGCTCCACCGTCCCCAGGTTGGGGTGCGGCCGGACGTCCCACCA
>DASXSZ010000073.1:0-7458 GCA_036505735.1 Solirubrobacterales bacterium | reverse complement strand
GTCGATCTGTGCAAGATGTTGTTGTCACGGGATCGATCGTGATTTACGATCGGTGCTCATGGAGTTACGCCAGCTGAGATACGCCGAGGCAGTCGCCCGCCACAGTCACTTCACGCGTGCGGCCGAGGAGCTGCACGTCGCGCAGTCGGCGCTCTCCCATCAGATCCGCCGGCTCGAGGAGGAGCTCGGGGCCGAGCTGTTCGAGCGCACGAGCCGGACCGTGACGGTGACCGAGGCCGGGGAGGCGGTCGCCGAGCGCGCCCGGGTCGTCCTCGCCCAGGTCGATGGCCTCCACGACGAGGTCGACGAGCTGCGCGGACTCGTGCGCGGCCGGATCTCGGTGGGCGCGACCCTGCCGGCAGGAGAGATCGACGTGCCGCGCCTGCTGGTTGGCTTCAGCGAGGCGTTCCCCGGGATCGAGGTCGACCTTCACGAGGGCACGGCCGGTGACATGCGTGGCTACCTGGAAGAGGACCGCGTAGACGCCGCGTTCTCACTGCTCGCGGAGGACCCTCCGTCGGAGTTCGAGGTGGAAACCCTCAGCGAGGAGGAGGTGGTCGCGGCCTTCCCGGCCGGGGCCGGTCCCGAACGCGACCGGATCGGTGCTGCCGAGCTGGGCCGCCACTCGCTGATCACCCCGCGCGCGGGCTCCGCGATCAAGCAGGCGCTGGAGGACTTCTTCGCACGCGCAGGTCAGCCGCTGCGGATCTCCCTGGAGAGCGGCGACCCGTTCCTGCTGCGCTGCCTGGTCTCGACCGGATTTGGGGCGGCGGTGCTGCCCGCGTCGCTCACCCATCGCGAGGGACCTCCGGTCGACGTGCGCGGCCTCCGCCCGGCCGTTCGCCTGCCGGCGACGCTGATCTGGCGGAAGAGGCGGCACCAGACTCCGGCCGCCCGCGCCTTCATCGACTTCGTCCGCAGTTCGGCCTGATCAGCGCTGCTTCTCGCCCCTATCGGCAATTGGAATTGCGTAGAGGCGGGGCGAACGCAACCATGGCAGGGATGGACCGACGCTCGTGGCTGCTGCTGCTCGTGCTGGGGGCGATCTGGGGCGCCTCGTACATGTTCATCAAGATCGGGTTGCGGGACCTCTCGCCCTCCATGGTCGCTTTCGTCCGGATCGCTCTGGCGGCGCTGGTGCTTCTGCCGATCGCCGCCACCCGTGGCGCGCTCGGCGGCGTTCGGTCGAGGGCGTGGTGGCTCGCGCTGGTCGGCGCCGTCCAGGTGGCGGGACCGTTCGTGCTGATCTCGGCGGGAGAGGAGGAGATCTCCTCCTCGCTCGCCGGGATTCTGGTCGCCTCCGCGCCGTTGTTCACGGCACTGCTGGCCGTCTGGGTCGACCAGCAGGAGCGCTCACAGGGCCTCCGGCTGGGCGGGGTGGTGGTCGGGTTCGGCGGGGTGGCGCTGCTGCTCGGCGTCGATCTCGGCGGCTCCGGCTCCGCCTTGCTCGGGGGGCTGGCGGTCGTGCTCGCCAGCCTCGGCTACGCGGTCGGAGGCTTCCTCGTCAAGCACCGGCTCGCGGGAGTGGCGCCGCTCGGGATGTCGGCCGCCGTGATGGCGGCGAGCGCGATCCTCCTGCTGCCGCCCGCGCTGCTCACCGCGCCCGATGCCGCACCCGGCCTGGGCCCGGCGGCGGCCGTGGTCGTGCTCGGTGTGCTCGGCACGGGGATCGCCTTCGTCATCTTCTATGGGCTGATCGCCTCGATCGGTCCCGCCCGCGCCTTCCTGGTCACCTACATCGCCCCCGGCTTCGCCGTCGTCTACGGCGCCCTCCTGCTCTCCGAGCAGGTGACGATCGAGACCCTGGCCGGCCTGGCGCTGATCCTCTCCGGCTCCTGGCTCGCCGCCGAGGGGCGGCTGCCAGGGCGCCCCCGCGCCGAGGTGGAGGAGGGGCCTCCCGCGATGCCGGTCGCCGAGCCGGCTCCGGGCGAGACGCCTTGACGATGGTGCAGGATCGTTAAGACGCCGGTCGCCCCCGGGGAGCCGAAACCATCCCTGGACGCAACAAACCGGGATTGAACGGACCCGGGAACGCAGTGATCATTAAGTCCATGACGGCAACGGCCCCGATGGCGACGGAACGGCTCTCCCTTGACGGGCAATCGCTGACGATCGACGACGTGGTCGGCTTCGCTCGTCGCGGCGGCACCGCCGCCCTCTCGCCGAAGGCCGCGGAGCGGGTTGACGCGGCTCGCGCGCTGCGGCGGGAGCTGGTCGAGCGCGAGATCCCGATCTATGGGGTGACGACCGGCTTCGGGGACAGCGCGCACCGCCAGGTGGCGCCGGCGCGGGCGCCGCAGCTGCAGCGAAGCGTCGTCTTCCACCTGGGCGCCGGCACGGGCCCGATCGCCGCTCCGGAGGTGACCCGGGCGACGATGCTGCTGCGCGCCAACTGCCTTGCCAAGGGGAACTCGGGCGTGCGGATCGAGCTGATCGAGCGGCTTCTCTTCCTGCTCAACAACGATGCGCTCCCGCAAATCCCGGAGCGCGGCTCATGTGGGGCAAGCGGCGATCTGATCCCGCTGTCCTACGTTGCTTCGCTGATTGTCGGCGAGCAGGTCGACGTGGCGTTCGGCGGCCGGGTGGTGGGCTCGCGCCAGGCCCTCGCCGAGCTCGGGGTGGAACCGCTGGAGCTCGAGGCCAAGGAGGGGTTGGGTCTCGTCAACGGCACTTCGTTCATGAGCGCCTTCGCATCCTTCGCCGTCCACGATGCGGAACGGCTGGCGTTCACCTCCGACCTGCTCACCGCGCTCGCCTCGGAGGCGCTGCACGGCAACCGCGGGCATTTCAACGCCTTCCTATTCGAAGCGAAGCCGCATCCGGGCCAGGCCGCGAGCGCCCGGAATATCCGCGAGATCCTCGCCGAATCCGAGCTGGCACTCGACAGCGAGGCGATCTTCGCCGACCAGTCGCTGAACGGGGAGCCCTTCCTGGAACTCGATCGGCAGGTCCAGGACCGTTACTCGATCCGCTGCGCCCCCCACGTCAACGGTGCCCTGCGCGACACCCTCGAGTGGCTGCGCCGCTGGGTCGAGATCGAGATCAACTCCTCGGACGACAACCCGCTCTTCGACGTCCCGGGTGGGCGGGCGCAGAGCGGGGGCAACTTCTACGGCAGCCACATCGCTCAGGGCATGGACGCGCTCAAGGTCGCACTGGCGAACCTCTGCGACCTGATGGACCGTCAGCTCGAGCTGCTGGTGGACGAGAAGTTCAACGCCGGCCTGCCCCCTAATCTGGTTCCCCGGTTCGGGCACGACGACCCCCAGGTGGGGCTTCACCATGGTTTCAAGGGGATGCAGCTGTGCTGCTCGGCGATGACGGCTGAGGCGATGCACCTGTCGGCCCCGGCCAGCATCCACTCACGCTCGACCGAGGCGCACAACCAGGACAAGGTCAGCATGGGGACGATCGCCGCCCGCGACGCCCGCTCGATCGTCGAGCTTGCCGAATCGATCGCGGCGATCCACTTGATCGCCAGCTGTCAGGCGCTGGAGCTGCGCGGGATCGAGAGGGCGAGCTCGACCGCGCGCGCCATCCATGAGCTGGTACGCACCCGGGTCGACTTCCTCGATCGCGACCGTCGTCTCGATCGCGACATCCGCGAGGCTGCCGCGCTGATCCGCTCCGGCGAGCTGGCCGATGTCGCCGACACGGCGATGAACGCGACATTATGATCTGAGGCTGAGGAGATATCTGGGTGCCGATTCATTGCGTCTAAAAGGCCAAAAGTGGCGAGAATCGACGAAATAGACGAGCGAATCGTTGCGCTGTTGCGGGAGAACGCGCGCCGCTCCTTCCAAGACATCGGTGAGCGCGTGTCGCTCTCGGCGCCCGCGGTCAAGCGCCGCGTCGACCAGCTCGAGGCCGAGGGCGTGATCCGCGGCTATACGGTGACGATCGAGCCGACGGCCTTCGGCTGGCACAGCCACGCCTTCGTCGAGCTCTACTGCGACGGGCGGATGGCGGGGAGGGAGGTGAGCGCCGCCGTCTCCAAGCACCCAGAGGTGGAGGGTGCCTACACGGTCGCCGGCTCCCCCAGCGCGATACTGCACGTCCGCGCCACAGACACGCAGCATCTCGAGCAGGCGCTGGAGCGAATCCGCGAGACCGCCGGCGTCACCCGCACCGAGACCCAGGTAGTCCTCTCCACCCTGTTCGAGCGCCCCGTCACCAACGGCCGGGTCACCGCCCGCAAGAAGCGGCGGCGCTGAGCGGCGCACGGGGACGGAGATGCCCGACCAAGTGAGCGACTTGAAGCTCCAGCACCTGGTCGAGCTCTCCAAGCTCGGCGACGGCTGCGCCGAGCTCGAGTCGGAGATCGAGGCCTGGCTGGTCGACCACGACGTCGTCTTCGACGGCCACACCATCCCCTTCGTGCTGATGCCGCATTTCGTCTCCCCCGGGCAGGTGCGCCGGGTGCGCCGCGCGGTCGAGTCCCTTTGCAGGGTCCTCGACCGTTTCTGCGAGGCCTACCCCGGCGACGATCGCCTCCAGGAGGAGCTGGCCCTCCCCGCCTTCGAGGATTCGCTGGTCCGGGTCGCCCCCGGCTACCCGCGCCCGCTTCGCATTTGCCGCCTGGACGCCTTCCTCGCCGGCGACCAGGTCAAGTTCCTCGAGTTCAACGCCGACTCGCCGGCCGGGATCGGGTATACCGACGTCCTGCACGAGGGCCTTCGGCGGGCGATCGCGCTGCCTCGGGTGGACGGCGAGTTCGACACCGCGTATGACCCGATGCTGCCGCTCCTCACGGCGACCCTGCTCGATGCCTACCGCGCAATGCGCGCCCAGCGGGGGCGGGTCCCCGAGCTGCCCGAGACCCCGCGGCTGGCGCTGGTCGACGTCCCCGGGAGCCCCTCGGTCCCCGAGTTCCGGATCATCTGCGCCGCCGCCGCCGAGACCGGGATCGAGGCGATCCACCCCACCACCGATCAGCTCGCCTACGACGGATCGGTGCTCCGCGCCGGCGGCGAGCCCATCCACCTCGTCTACCGCCGGGCACTGATCGACGACCTCTCCGAAGGCGACCTCACCGCCGCCTATCGCGACGGCGCCGTCTGCCTGGTCAACCCGCCTCGCGCCCGGGTCGCCAACAACAAGAAGCTGATGGCCCTGCTCGACGACCCGCGATTCGCTGACCTGGTCGAGCCACGCGAGGCCGAGGTGATCGCGGCGACCATCCCCTGGACCCGGATCCTGCGGCCCGGCAAGGTCACCTACGGGCAGTGGCTGGTCGACCTGCTCGACTTCGTCTCCGACAATCGGGCGCGGCTGGTGCTGAAACCCGCCTCGGAGTACGGCGGCCACAACGTCGCGCTCGGGATGGAGACCGAGCAGGCCGACTGGGACCGGATCATCGGTGAGCACGCCGACGCCGGCGACTTCATCGTCCAGGAATACGTGCCGGTGCCCGAGGAGATGTTCCCCACCATTGAGGACGGGCACGTGCAGATGCGCCTGAAGCGCTTCAACATCAACCCGTTCGGGATCGGCGGGCGCTATGCGGGGATGATCACCCGGATCTCCGACCAGGCCGTGATCAACGTTTCGGCCGGCGGGGGCCTGCTGCCCAGCGTGGTCGGCCGCCACAAGCGGCGTTTGCTCGCCGAGGAGGAGGGAGATGCGGAGGGTGAGGAGCTGAGGGATGAGACGCGAGCCTGACCACGCTGGACCCCGCCGGCTGGGACCTCATCAGTTGAGGCTGGGCTACGACGTCGACGAGAACGCGATCCGCTTCTCGAACTACTTCCACCTGCTGCGCGAGCTGGTCCACCTCTCGGCTGGCTGGCTTGCGCTGGCCCCTCAGTTCGAAGTCAAGTACGCGCTCGGGGACCATCTCCATGACGACGCCCGAGCGATCAGCAAGTTCCGCCGGCGGCTCTACGAGCTGCGCCACCCGAGCGACTACCCTGGCGCCCCCGCCGAGGAGCTGACCGAGCTGCTCGACCGCCTCGACCGGGCGCCGACCCCGACCGACTACCTCGAGCTCGCTTACGGCGCGGCTAAGCCGGCGCTCCTCCGCGCCTTCCGAGTCCATCTGGAGAACCTCGACCCGGTCTCCGACGAGCCCTCGCTGCGGCTGCTCACTCAGCTGGTCGAGCAGCAGGAGTGCCACGTCGCCACCCTGGGCGGTTCCGCCGAGCCGCGCGGCGGCGCCCCCGCGATCGACGACCTCGGCGCCCTCCCGATCCGCCTCAAGGCTGAGCCGCGAGCGCTGCGGATCATGCCCCCCCTGGTCGAGCCCGCCCGCGACGACTACGTCAAGGTGACCCCCGACGGCGATCCCTTCCTCTCCCGCGAGCTGTACGTCAACGATCCCGACGAGAATCACGTCCCGGTCGAGCCCGAGGAGCAGCGCCACTTCTTCCACGGCCTGATGGACGCCGAGATCTGCGCCGCCGAGCTGATGGCCCGCAACTCGCACGAGCACCCGGAGATGCCGTGGGACTTCCACGTAGACATGGCACGTCAGACCTGGGACGAGATGCGCCACGCGAAGCTCCACTCGCTGCTGATGCCGAAGGAGCTCGGCTGCCGCTGGGGCGACTACCCGGTCGGCTTCTCATACTTCCGCTCGGTCTATGCCCACGACCTGCTCGACCGCCTTGCTCTCTTCAACTCGACCTCCGAGCAGAAGGCGATGTGGCGCCACTCCCACCGCCGCAAGGTGCTGGTCGAGCGCGGTCAGCTCCAGATCGCCCAGGTGTTCGACTACCTGCTCGCCGACGAGGTCCCCCATGTCCACAACGGCTCGCGTTGGGGCACCTACCTCTGCGGCGGGGACGAGGCCGCCTACAAGGCGAAGATCCGTGAGCTACGCGCTGAGCTCGACGAGACTGGCATGCCCGCCCCGAACGGGCAGCGCGAGCCAGTCCCGTCGAGGACGCGCTAGCGGTAAGGGATTCTGAAACGGGAGCCTTGGCGTTTCGGCATGCCGGCGCAGGGTTTGGGGCGACTGCGGGGCGTGATCCGCACGGCGACGTTCGCGCGACGGTGGCGGCGCGGACCCAGAAGTCGGACTTCCTGGACGCAAACGGCGCGGTCGTGGACGTGTGTGGCGGGCTGCCGTGCCACACCGACGTCTATCTGCCATAGAAGCGGAACTCAAGAGCCCCATGTGGGCGGGGTACGGTCAGGCGCCCCATGGCCGTCGACTCCACGGGCGTCGTCTTCAGCGGAACGATGCGGTGGCGTCGCTGAGCAACCCTTGGACCCGCTTCACGTTGCGGCCCCGGTCGGGCCGAAGCGCTCGGTGCGGACCTGATGAGGCTCGTAGCCCGCTTGGATCAGGAGCTCGGTGGCGGCCTCGACGAACGGGTTCGAGCCGCAGACGAAGGCGGTGCCTGGGTCGATCCCGGCCTCATCGACCAGCTCGCGATCGATGCGCCCACGATGCCCACTCCAGCCCTCCGGGGACTCGCGGGTGAAGGTAAGCACCGCGTCGTCTCCGAGTTCGTC
>DASXSZ010000072.1:0-2814 GCA_036505735.1 Solirubrobacterales bacterium | reverse complement strand
CGCTCGATCCTCATTCGAGGCCCTCCGGCCGCAGCCGCTCCACGAGCTCGTCCACCTCGGCGGCGCGCAGCTTGTGGGAGACGCGGTTGGCGATCAGGCGGGCGGTGGAGGTGGCAATCTCCTCCCGGATCTCGAGCCCGTTCTCCTTCAGGGTGCGGCCAGTGGCGACCAGGTCGACGATCCCGTCGGCGAGACCCGAGAGGGGAGCGAGCTCGACTGAGCCCTTCACCTCGATCACCTCCGCCCGCCGGCCGGTCTCCTCGAAGTGGCGCTCGGCGATCCGCGGGTACTTGGTCGCGATCCGCATCCCGCCCAGGCGGCGCTCGTCCTCGTCCAGGGCCGTGTCCCCGACCCGGCCGGCGAGCACCATCCGGCAGCTGCCGTAGCGGAGGTCGAGCACCTCATAGGTGATCCGGTCACGCTGCTCGAGCAGGACGTCCTTTCCGGTGATCCCGAGGTCGGCAGCGCCCGCCTCGACGTAGGTCGGGACGTCGGAGGAGCGCATCGTCACCAGCGTCAGGTCATCGGTCTCGAATACGAGCGCGCGAGAGTCGGAGCGAAGCTCGGAGGTGTCCACGCCGATCCGATCGAGCGCATCGAGCGTCTCGGCCCAGAGCGCTCCGCGGGGGATCGCCAGCTTCAGGGGCCCGGCCTCCCGGACCCGGGTCACCTCCACCACACGCGGCGTCACGGCTTCCCCCCTTGCGCCTGGCGCTCCTCCTCGGCCTGGGCGACGTGCAGCCGCTCCAGGTAGAGGGCGAAGCCGGCAGCGGGGAGGTCCCGGCCGAAGCGCCCGAGCAGGCCGTCGTAGCGCCCGCCGCCGCCGAGGATGTGCCCGAGAGCCGGGTCGTAGACCTCCAGGATGGCGCCCGTGTAGTAGCCGAGGTCGCGCAGCAGTCCGAGGTCGAGCCGGACCCGGTCCGCCACGCCTCTGGCGGCCAGCGCGTCGTAGGTGGCGCGCAGTCTCTGCGTGGCGCGCTCGACGGCCTCCCCCCCGAGCTCTGTGGCGCGGTCGAGCACGTCTCGCCCGCCGCGCATGCCGGGCAATGCCAGCAGGGTCGCCCGCGCCTCGCCGTCGATGCCCTCAACCTCATCGACCGCCAGCTCCAGCCCCACCAGGTCGTGGGCGGCGAGCCGGTCGACGATGCAGTTGCGGGCATCGTCCTCGACCCCGAGCTCGACCAGGAGCTGGCTGTAGAGGTCGGCGTCGCCCAGACCGACGACAGCCCGGTTCAGCCCGGCGGCGTCGAGCGCTGCGCTCAGGACCTCGACCACCTCGGCGGTCCCCTCGGGCGCCGGAGCGCCGATCAGCTCGACCCCCGCCTGCATGAACTCGCGCATCTGCCCCCGCTGCGGGTTGACGGCGCGATACGCCCGCGCGATGTAGGAGAGCCGGAAGGGAGGCTCCTCGCTCTGCAGGCGGGTGGCGACGAGGCGCGCGATCGGGATCGTCATGTCGGAGCGCATGGCCAGCAGCTCGCCCCGCTCGTCGAAGAAGCGGTAGGCGGCGTTGGCGTAGCGCTCATCGCCGCGCCGCAGCACGTCCGCGTACTCGATCGTCGGCGTGGCCACCTCCCCGTAGCCATGCCGCTCGAAGGCCGCGCGGAGCGCGCCCTCGAGCGCGCGCAGTTCGCGCATCTCGTCGGGCAGGACGTCGCGTGTCCCCGGTGGCGTCGGGTGGGTACTCATGATTACGCCGCCTCCTCCGCTTCGCGTCCGGGGGCGGCTCGCACAATCATGGCGTCGCGGGCGTTAACACGCTGCAAGCTTCTACGCGGGTGATCGCGTAATAGGCTCGGCGCCCCGACCCCGACCCGAAGAGGAGATTGCGATGGCTGTAGTCGTGATTCAGGAGTTCGAGGCGACAGTCGAGGAGTACGACCAGGTGGACGAGAAGATCGGCGACACGCCGCCAGCCGGAATGATCCTGCACACCGCCTCCGATCTGGGTGGGGGCAGGATGAAGGCGGTCGACGTCTGGGAATCAACCGACGACTACCAGAGCTTCGTGCAGAACCAGCTGATCCCGGCGATCGCCGAGGTGAACCCGGACGCGCCCCAGGCTCCGGAGCCCGAGATCCTGGAGGTGCACGACCTGGTGAAGCCCTGAGCCGAGGCTCAGGCCGGGACCCGCTCTGACGCGACCCGCTCGATCCGGGCGCCGAGGTCCCGGAGCCGCACGTCGATCCGCTCGTAGCCGCGGTCGATCTGGGCGACGTTGCCGATCTCCGAGGTGCCGGCAGCGGCGAGCGCTGCGATGAGCATCGCCATGCCGGCCCGGATGTCGGGGCTCTCGAGTCGCGCGCCATGAAGACGGCTCGGACCACTGACGACCGCCCTGTGGGGGTCTGAGAGGTGGATCCGAGCGCCCATCGCAACCAGCTTGTCGACGAAGAACAGCCGGTTCTCGAACATCTTCTCGTGGATCAGGATCGTGCCGTCCGCCTGGGTCGCCAGGGCCAGGGCAATCGAGGTGAGGTCCGCCGGGAAGGCCGGCCAGGGTCCGTCGTCGATCTGAGGGATCGCCTCCCCATGGTCGTCCTTGATGGTCAGCTTCTGCTCGGGTGCGACGAGCAGGGTGTCGTCCTCGATCAGCGTCTGCAGCCCGATCCTGCGGAAGTGCCTCCGGATGCCCTCCAGGTCCTCGGCGACGATGCCCGGGATCCGCAGCTCGCCACCGGTCGCGGCAGCGAGCGCCATGAAGCTGGCGATCTCGATGTGGTCGGGACGGACGTCGTGCTGCGCGCCCCCGAGCTTGTCCTGCCCATGGACCGTCATCACGTTGGACCCGATCTGGTCGACGTTCGCTCCCAT
>DASXSZ010000071.1:0-4978 GCA_036505735.1 Solirubrobacterales bacterium | reverse complement strand
GTGGTCGAGTTCTGGAGCCAGGACATGACGGAGTACACAGAGGGCGCCCGCGAGGGCGGCGGCCCCGGAACGTTTCGTTCCTGAGGAGACCTGCCGCGCCTAGCGCGGCAGCCTCGAGAGGACTTCCTTGAGCAGCGCGGTGCGGTCGCCGGGACCGAACTTCTCGTTCAGCTCCGCCTCGATCGCGGAGGGGTCCTTGCCGTCCACGGCGAGCTTCATGGCCACCAGGCGCTCGGCCGCCTCGTCGCCGTTGCTCCCCGGGGCAACCTCTTGCTCCGGCTCCGGCTCGGGCTCCGGCTCAGGTTGCGGCTCGGGCTCCTCGGCCCGAGTCGGCACGGGAGTCGCGGAGACCGCGGTCGCCAGGCTGCCACCCAGGTCGTCGAGCGCCTTGCGGACGGAATCGATCTGCGCTCGGGCGTCGGCCTCGGCACGCTCGCGGATCTGCGCGGCGTCGGCGTCCGCGCGCTCGCGGATCTTCGCCGCCTCCGCCTCGGCCTCGCGGATGATCTCGGCGGCTCGCTCCTCCGCGGCCGCCACAACGCCCCGGACGGCCTCGGCCGCCTGTGCGGCGAGCTCCTCCGCTTGATGTCCGGTGCTCATGAAAGAAAGCGTAATACGGCATAGGATCGCCCGGCGTCACCGAGGCCTCGACTTGTCCTCCACGACCACATCGCTGCAGATTCTCCCGCTGGCCCTGATCATGGTGATGGGGCCGCAGATCCTGACGGCGATCTTCCTGGTGACGAGCCGGGAGCCGGTCAAGAACTCCGTCGCGATGCTGAGCGGCGTGGTGGTGGCGGCCTCGCTCAGCCTCCTGATCTGGTTCGGGATCGTCAAGGCGATCGGGATCCACGCGAAGGGCGGCGGCAGCCCGACCACCGCCGACTGGATCGTCGCGGGCCTGCTGGCCCTGGCGGCGATCCACACGTTCCTCGGACGAGGCGACGCAAGCGTCCCCAAGTGGATGACCGCGCTCCAGGAGGCAGAGCCGAGGCGCGCCTTCACCCTCGCCTTCCTGCTGATCCTGTTGATGCCCACCGACATCGTCGCGGTGATCTCGACCGCCAACTGGCTACACGATCAGCACGAGAACGTCCTCCACGGCTGGCCGCTGGTGGCGGCCACCACGCTTCTGATGGCCCTGCCGATTCTCGGGTACCTGCTCCTCGGCCACCGAGCGAGGGACGCGATGCCCGGGATCCGCGACTGGCTGACCACCAACGCCTGGCTGGTCAACATCGTCGTGATCGTCTACTTCATCTACCAGCTGCTCAAGTAGCCCGCCTGCGGGCCCCTTGGGACATGCCGCGGGCCCGGCATGCGCCGGGCCTGCGACCTTCACCGATGCCTGACTAGGCGCCTGCGGGCTCAGGCAGGCTCCGCGCCGGAGCCTCTGGCGGATGAGCGGCGCTCCGGGGCTGCGGCAGCCAGTCGAGCCAACTCGGCAGGTACCAGTTGCGCTCTCCCAGCAGCTTCATGGTCGCCGGGAGCAGAACGCTCCTGATCACCGTCGCGTCGATCAGGATCGCGGCCGCCAGCCCCACGCCCATCTGCTTGAAGTCGATGAAGCTGAGGGTGGCGAAGATCGAGAACACCGCGACCATCACGATCGCCGCGCTGGTCACCGTGCTGGCGGTCGAGCTGATGCCGCGTTCGATCGCCTGCTCGGTGGACATGCCGCGGTCCACCAGCTCCTTGATCCGGCTGAGGATGAACACGTGGTAATCCATCGAGAGGCCGAACAGGACCACGAACAGGAACAGCGGGAGCCAGCTCGTCACGCCGTTGCTGTCGGCGCCGAGCAGGTCCTGACCCAGTCCGTTCTGGAAGACCAGCACCAGCAGGCCATATGCCGCCCCGACCGAGAGCAGGTTGAGCGCGATCGAGGTGATCGGCACCACCACCGACCTGAACGTGACCAGCAGCAGCAGGAACGCCAAAGCCAGCACGAATCCGAAGACGAGCGGAAGGTGCGCCTTCAGCGAGTCCTGCCAATCCACCGACGAAGCGGTGTCACCGGACACGTCGACCTGGGCACCGGTGCCGTCGAAGGCCGCCGGGATCAGGTCGTCGCGGAGTGACGAGAGGGCGTCCTTCGAGCGGTCGTTCTCGCCGTCGCCCGCCAGGGGCAGCGACACCTCGGCGACCGTCCGCTCGTCGTTGACCCGGCTGTCGGGTCCACCCACAGCGACGCCCTCCGACCGCGCCCTCGAGACGACCTCGTCGACCGCGGCCGTCACCTGCGGCGCGCGCACATCGTCCGCCTGGATGACCAGGTCGGCGGAAGGATGCTCGGACGGGTAGAGGTCCTGGATCCGGTTGTACGTCTGGATGGTCGAGAGTCCCTGGGGCAGGTCGTTCACCCCGGTCGACTTCACGTTCATCCCGAACGCAGGGATCGCCATCGCGACAAGAGCGCCTCCTGCGACGACGATCGCCGCGGCTGGGCGGCGCATGACGGCCCGCACCACGGCGGTCCAGACCCGTGACTCGCCACCGGCGCGCCTCCGGCGGGAAACCAGCGGGATCCGCCCCTTCTCCATCCGGTCGCCGAGCCACGCCATCATCGCCGGGAGAAAGGTGAGCGATCCGAGCATGGCGACAGCGACCACGAGTAGCGTGCCCACCCCGAAGGAGATGAAGACGCTGCTGCCGCTCAGGAACATGCCAGCCATCGCGGCGATCACGGTCAGACCCGAGACCAGCACCGCCCTTCCCGAGGTCGCCGCGGCGACGTCGATCGCCTCGAGCGGCTGCCGCCCCCGCGCGCGCTCCTCGCGCTCTCGGCGGAGGTAGAACAGCGAGTAGTCCACACCGACTGCCATCCCGATCAGCAGGATCACCGAGCTGATCGCGTCGTCAACGGGGAAGACCTGGCTGGGGATCGAGACCAGCCCGATCGTCGCAATCACTGCTGAGATCGCCAGGATCACCGGGATACCGGCCGCGACCAGCGCACCGAACGCGACCACCAGGATCAGGAGCGTGATCGGCAGCGAGAGCGTCTCCGCCTGGGCGAAGTCGCTGTCGATCGAGTCACTCAGCTGCTTCTCCGCGGTCGCGTCACCGGCCACCCCGATCTCGAAGCCGGGATTCGCCTGCTTAGCGGAGTCCACTGCCGCGAAGATCGCGTCCGCCCGGTCCTCGGCGTCGTCCTCGACGCCCTTGACCTCGGCGTTTACCAGTACGGCGTGATCGTCGGCCGACGGCTTGGCCGGCTCGATGCTCGAGAACTGCCCGCTCGAGGCGAGCTCGTGCCGGACGTCGGCCACCGCGGCCTTGAACGCCGCGCTGTCCGCCGAGGCACTCGCGCTCTCGATCAGCACGCTCTCGCTCGCCCGATCCTTCAGTCCGTTGTTCTCGAGCGCGAGCTCGGCGGTCCTCGTCGATCCCGCCTCGGACTCCGCATCGGTCAGCGAGCGCTGTCCGACCGCGCCGCCGCCCACCAGCGCGACGATGACGAATGCCAGCCAGAGACCGATCGCTTTCTTGCGATGGGTGGCACTCCAGTGCCCGGCTCTGGCGGCGATTCCATTGATTCGCGGTCGATTGCTTTGCATTTCGTCCTCCTCGTGGTCGCCTTCGACTCGGACTCGAGAATCGCGTCGCAGGGGTCCGATTCCAATACGGCCTGCAGGCGTCTTCGGGGTTCGGCTGGCCGCCTCAGAGGTTCGGCTAGCCGTATGGGAATGCAGCGGGAAAGGCGCGACAATCGGCCCCGTGAGCAGGCGAATCCTGATCGTCGACGACCACCGAGGCTTCCGGGCCAGCGCACGGCGCATGCTCGAGGCCGGGGGCTTCGAGGTCGCGGGGGAAGCCGAGAACGCGGCCTCGGCGCGCCGGGCCGTGAACGAGCTGGCGCCGGATGCGATCTTGCTCGACGTCCAGCTTCCGGACGGCGACGGCATCGCGCTCGCCTCCGAGCTGGCCGCGAATGGGAACGCCCCCGACATAGTCCTCTGCTCGAGCCGGGGCGCCGACGAGCTCGGGCCGGGACTGAGCGAGTCCGGTGCCCGCGGATTCCTGACGAAGGACGAGCTCAGCGCTGACGCGATCCGAGGGCTGCTCTCTTGACCCTCGCCGAGATGACTCCGTTGCGCCGTGCCCTTGCCGCCCTGGGGGTGGCCGGGATCGTGGTCGGGATCGTCGTGTTCGTGGTGGTTGCCACGAGCGACGCCGCGACCGTGCCGCTGCTCGAGGCCAATCTCACGATCCTGATCGGGTGGTCATTCATCGGAACGGGCCTCTACGCCTGGGATCGCCGACCGAGCAACCTGGTCGGCCCGCTGATGGCCTGCGTCGGATTCGCCTGGTTCCTGGCGGAGCTCAAGGTCTCCGACATCCCGCTCGTGGCGGCGGTCGGCTTTCTCTGCAACAGCCTTGCGATCGTCTTCCTGATCCACCTGCTGATCGTCTTCCCGGGCGGGCGGGCCCGCGGGCGCGTCGACCGCTTCTTCATCGGCTACGCGTACTTCGCCGGCGGGCTGGTCGCGGCTCTGCCCGTCTTCTTCTACAACCCGCCCTCGGACGCCGACTGCACGGGCTGTACGTCGTCGAACCCGCTGCTGATCGCCGACAACCTCGATCTCGTCCACGGGATCTTCAACGGGCTCAGCGCGGTCAGTATCCCGGTGCTCATCGCCCTGATCGTCCACCTCGCCCGCCGCGCCCGGGCGGCGGACGCCGCGGAACGCCGCAGCCAGGAGCCGGTGTGGTGGGCCGGGGGCGCCACCGTCTTTCTCTTCGCCGCCGGCCTGCTCACCAACCTCGGGCCGGAGCAGGGCAACTATGACGACGTGATCTGGTACCTGGCGAACTTCGTGATCGCCACCGTGCCGTTCGCCTTCCTGCTCGGCCTGTTGCGCACGAGGCTCTCGGAGGCGGACGTGATGGCCGAGGAGAACGTGCGGCTCGACGCACAGCTCCAGGCCCGCCTCGATGAGCTGCGCGAGTCGCGGGCCCGGATCGTGCAGGCCGG
>DASXSZ010000070.1:0-9540 GCA_036505735.1 Solirubrobacterales bacterium | reverse complement strand
ACGACTTCCCCCCGGAGCTGCGAGACACTGCGGTCTCCCTGCTCCCGACCGAGGCGGAGGACGGCGTCGGCCCCGGCGCGGCGCCGAGCGTCAGCCGCGCGCTGGCGGCCCTCAACGAGACGCTCGGCCGCTGGGTCACGGCGAGCGGCGACGAGATCCTCGACGCCTACCGGGCAAGGGACGCGCTATGCGGCAGGCGGATCTCATGGGAGGGCGGCGAGGGGATCGCCGAGGAGGTCGACGAGCGCGGGCACCTGGTGGTCGCGAAGGGCGACGGGGAGCGGGTGGCTCTCGGCGCCGGCGAGGTTCACCTGGACGTCGGTGTGGAGGGCTGACTCGTCGGCCAGGCGGCTCAGTCGTCGGCCGCGTCCGCGGCCTCGACCTCATCCGGCTCGTCCGCCTCCGGCTCCGAGGCCTCGGGGCCGAAGCCGTTGCCGGCCTCCTCGAGCTCGAGCTCCTCGAGGTCCTGCTGATCGGCCCCCTCCCCGTTCCTCGCGGCCCCGTTCTTCTCCGGGGCTGCGCCATCCTGCGAGCCGCCCTTACGCTTGCGCCGGCGCCGGCGGCCGCCGGCCTTAGGGAAGTTGCGGAGCAGCTCGCGGGCGACGGCCGAGGGCTTGCGGGCACCCCGCATCCGGGCGCCGCGGAGGACCTCCTCGCCCTCGGGCGTATGGGCGACGCCGGCGGCGAGCAGCGCCGCCGCCAGGCGGCGGTCCTGGTTTCGCGCGGCGTGGACGAGGCGGCGGGCGTTGCGGCCGTGGGCCCGCCCGGATGAGTTGACCAGCAGGCCGAGGAGGCGCTTGGTCTCCGGCCAGCGCTGGACCGCGTACTCCTCGTGCAGGTCGCGCGTGTAGTCGGCCAGCCGCCAGACCCAGGCCTGCGCCTGGTCGCGGCGGCCGATGCGGCGCTCGGCGAGCGCCTCGAGCAGGACCTTGGTCCCGGCGCGCCGGTCGTCGCGCGACCAGGTCCCGACGGTGTCGATCGCGTCGTCGAAGGCATCGGCGTCGCGCAGGGCGGCGATCTCGGCCAGGGCCTTGATCCGGAGCTGCTGGTTGCGGTTCCGCTGCACGCAGGTGAGCAGGAAGCGGCGACGGAGCTCCTTGGTCTGGTCGTGCTGGAGCATCGCCTTGGCGCGCCGCCAGCCGGAGGGGTTGACGCGCGCCCCGGCGAGGGCCGCCCAGACGTGCTGCTCGGAGTGGTTCAGGTTCTCCACCGCGATCCGCCACAGCTCGCGCTCGAGCACGCGGAGGCGGCGGTTCGAGTCGTCTGAGACCGGCACCACCCGCCTCTCGACCCGCACGCGGCGGCCCCGCCCACGCCTGACGGGGCCGACGACGATGGCGCCGCCGCGATAGACGTCGCGGTCGAGAAGGCTGTGGAGGGTGACGATGGTCTCGTCGTGGGTGGTCGCCGGGTGGACGAAGTCGATCACCAGGCCGGCCTCCTTGCCCGGGTTCCGCCGGGTGACGCGGCCGACACGCTGCTGGTAGACCCGCCGCGAGGCGGTCGGGGCGAGATGCATGCAGATCGTCGCCCGCGGCGAGTTCCAGCCCTCGGCGAGCAGCATCGCGTTGCAGAGCACGTCGACCTCGCCTCGCTCGAAGCCGGCCAGGATCTCGGCCAGCTCGCGCTTGGGCGTCTCGCCTGAGACCGCGCGGGCGTTGATGCCGGCGTCCTGGAAGGCCTTGGCGACGTTGTTCGCGTGCTTGACGCCCGCGGTGTAGAGGACGCCCGGCACGCGGCGGAAGCGCGAGCGGTAGAGATCAGCGATCGCAAGGTTGAACGGCGTCTGATCGAGGAGCTTGGCCAGCTCCTCCTGGTCAAAGTCCTGATCCACCTCGCCCTTGCGCAGGGGCACCTTGGCGATCGTCCGGACGCCGGGGCCCGGCGGGATCCGGACACACCGAAGCGGGGCGATCACGCCGCGGCGGGCGGCCTGAGCCAGGTCGAAGCGGGAGGTCTGGGTGGGGAAGAGGTCGGTTACGTGGCGGGCGATCAGGGCGCCAGTCGCGGTCATGCCGATGAAGACGGGGCCAGGCCAGTTCCGGATGCAGGCGCTCGTCTTCTCGCCGAGCGCGGTGTGCGCCTCGTCGCAGACCACGATCGAGTAGGCGTCCGAGATCCGGCCCGCGTTGCGCACGAACCACTGGTAGGTCTCCACCGTCACCGGCCCGTACGCATGGTCGGCGCCGTCCAGCAGCGGAGGCGAGAGACGGTCCGAGTAGCCGCGGTCGGAGATCTCGCCGATGAACTGGTCGACCAGGTTGCGGCGGTGAGTGAGGATCAGGATGCCACCGGTGCGCGAGGCCTCGATGAAGCCGACGGCTGCGACCGTCTTGCCGGAGCCGGTGGCGTGCTCGAACCAGAAGCGGCGGTCGGCCCCGGGGTCCTCCGGGGCCTCCTCGACGACGTCCTCGTCCTCCTCGCCCTTCCAGTCCTCGGCCTCCTCCTCCTCGGTGGCCTCTTCCTCGTCCTCGAAGGCCTCGCCCTCGCCGTCGGATGCCGCTCCGTTTCCGGACTCCGCCTCGGCGGCGGCCGCGGTCGCGGTGCTGCCGTTGCCGTTCCCTGTCGGGGCGCTGCCGTTGAGCCGCTCCTGGACGTCGGCGATCAGCGCGGCGAGCGTGCCCGAGAGCGCATCGACCTGATGAGCCGAGAGCTCGGCGCCGTCCGCGAGGTGGGGCTCCTCCTCGGAGAGCAGCCGCTCGAGGCCGAGCATGAGCGAGAAGTCGCGCCGCCACTCGATCGAGGGCGCCTCGCGACCGTCGTCGATCTCGACCAGGGCCGCGTCGAGGGCCCTGCGGCGGGGCGTCCCCGCGGCCAGGTCCTTCGGGGTCTCGCCCTCGAGCAGGAACGGCTCCCGCGCGAACTCGCGGGCGCGTTCGATGTCGGCGCTGCTCGGCGCCTTCGCCGCTTCGGCGGCCGGCTTGGTCGTCTCAGCCATCTGAGGCTCTTTGATCTGCCGCTCCTCGCCAATCGCAAAGATGGCGAGGCGCATTTGGCCTGATCACGGGGGGCACCCGAGATACGGCTCTCCGCTCCGGGCTCTCCCTGGGTCCAGGAACTTGATGGACCGGTAGGAATTAAAGCACTCTTGATCGTCCACCCGTATTCCCTGAATGTGAAATCCGACTCACTCAGCCGGCGAGGCGGGGGTGCGGCCCTCGCGGTTGCCGCCCTGATCGCCGCCCTGGCGCTGGGCGGCTGCGTCAACTCCTCGAGCGGCAACCCTGACTCGCGCCTCTCCCTCGACCAGGCGAAGGAGCCGATCTCCGGCGCGCCGCCCCAGCTCGCCGCGATCCGCGGCCAGGCCGATCAGCTGCTCGGCGGCGGCACCGATGCCTTCGACCAGCGCCTACAGGCGCTCCACGGAACCCCGGTCGTAGTCAACAAGTGGGCCTCCTGGTGCGGGCCCTGCCGCTACGAGTTCCCCTGGTTCCAGTCGCTCGCCGATAAGCGCGGCGGCCAGATCGCGTTCCTCGGCGTCAACTCCAACGACTCGGACGGCGCCGCGAAGCAGTTCCTCTCGGAGCTGCCGGTCCCCTATCCCTCCTATAGCGACCCCGACCTGAAGATCGCGCAGGGGCTCGGCGGACCGCCCCAGGCCTTCCCGAGCACGACCTTCTACGACCGCACGGGCAAGCTCGTCTTCACCCACCCGGGCGTCTACCAGCACGAGGGGGACCTGGTCGCGGATGTCAACCGCTACGCAGGCGGATAATGGGGACATGACCGAGCTCGCCATCGCACTCCTGGTGGTGGCCCTGCTGCTGTTCATCGCCGAGGCTCACGCGCCGACGACGATCCTGGGGCTGATGGGCGTAGCGGCGCTGGTAGGCGCCGGCTTCGCCTGGCGGGACGCGGGACACGACCTGCCGGTGGCGGCGATCGTCGCGGGCGGCGTGATCCTCGCCGGGTTCATCGTCTTCGCCAGCCGCAAGGCCCTCGCCGCTCACCGCGACGAGCCGGTCCGCACGGGATCGGAGGAGCTGCTGGGAAGCATCGGTGAGGTCCGGGAGCCCCTCGACCCGACCGGCCAGGTCTTCATGCACGGGGCCCTCTGGCTGGCTCGGGCCAGCGGCGAGGGCCCGATCGGGCTAGGGAATAGAGTGCGCGTCAAGTCGGTGGACGGCCTGACTCTCGAGGTCGAGCCCGTCTCCGACCAAGACCCGGCGACCCTCGAGAAAGGGGCCTCGTAGACATGGCAATTGCGATCGGCGTCATCGTTGTCATCGCGTTCTTCGTGCTGATCTTCCTCGGCGCGTCCGTCCGGGTCCTGCGCGAGTACGAGCGCGGCGTGATCTTCCGGCTCGGCCGACTGATCGCCCAGAAGGGGCCCGGCCTGATCCTGCTGATCCCTGTGATCGACCGGATGGTCAGGGTCGACCTGCGGACGGTGACGCTCAACATCCCGCCGCAGGAGGTGATCACGCGCGACAACGTCCCCGCGCGCGTCAACGCGGTGGCCTACTTCCGGGTGATCGACCCGAACAACGCGATCGTCGAGGTCGAGAACTTCCTGCTCGCCACCTCGCAGATCGCCCAGACCACCCTCCGGTCCGTGCTCGGCAAGGCCGACCTCGACCAGCTGCTAGCCGAGCGCGAGCGGCTCAACGAGGACCTGCAGAAGGTCATCGACGAGCAGACCGAGCCCTGGGGCATCAAGGTCACCACCGTCGAGATCAAGGACGTCGAGATCCCCGAGCAGATGCAGCGGGCGATCGCGCGACAGGCGGAGGCCGAGCGAGAGCGACGGGCCAAGATCATCAACGCCGAGGGCGAGTACCAGGCGGCCGAGAAGCTCACCGACGCGGCCGACATCATCTCCAGGAACCCGGCGGCGCTCCAGCTGCGCTACCTGCAGACGCTGCTCGAGATGGGCGTCAACCAGAACACGACGATCGTCTTCCCGCTGCCGATCGAATTGATCGAGGCGTTCACCGAGCTGCGCGCCAGAGCCAAGAGCGCCTGATTCGGCGGCGGTGTTTGTGGCCGCCGAAGATGTGGGCCGGGTGGCGTTGACCGTGCGCGTAGCGCGGAACCCGGCGGAGGTCGAGGCTGCGCAGCGTCTCCGGGTGCGCGTCTTCTGCGACGAGCAGGGCGTCGCGCCAGAGGTGGAGCTCGACGGCCGCGACATGGAGGCGACTCATATCATCGCCTTGGAGGAGTCCCGGGTCCTAGCAACCTGCAGGTTGCGCTTCCTTGACGAGCGCATCTGCAAGCTCGAGCGCATGGCGGTGGACCGCCGGTTCCGCAAGCTGGGCGTCGGGGGCAAGCTGCTGGCAGTGGCCGAGCAGGAGGCGAGCTTGCGCGGTGCCGCCGAGGTGCTGCTGAATGCCCAGCTCTCGGCTGAGCCCTTCTATGCCTCGCATGGGTATCGGGCCGAGGGCGAGAGGTTCATGGAGGCCGGAATCGAGCACGTCGCGATGCGGAAGGCGCTCTGAGTGGAGGGGAAGCCGCTTCCCGAGGTCCGGATCGACCAGCTCACCGGCCTGCGGACGATCCTCTCGCCGGCACGAGCCGACCGGCCCTTCGACTTCGGGGCCGCCGCGACCGAACCCGACCCGATGGCCGCCGAGAACTGCCCCTTCTGCGAGGGGCGGGAGGACCGCACGCCTCCCGAGACCTGGGCGGATCGCCCGGGCGGCGGCGATCCCGATACGCCGGGCTGGCGGGCGCGCGCGGTGCCAAATCTCTATCCGGCGTTGGCCCAGAGCTGGTCGGACGATTCCGAGGCGGTGGCGAACGGCGCCGCCGACGAGGGCCTGGCCGCCGCCGGCGATCCCCTGCGTGCCACCTCTCGGGGACGGGAACCGGACCTCTTCCGCGCCTCGGTGGCCGCCGGCTTCCACGAGGTGATCGTCCACTCGCCGCGGCACCGGACCTCTCTCGGGCAGCTCGACGACTCCGAGCTGGCCGCCGCGGTCGGCGCCTGGCGGACTCGGATGCGGGAGCACGCCGAGCGAGCCGCCTACGTGCAGTTGATCGTCAACGAGGGGCGGGAGGCCGGGGCCTCCCTCGAGCACAGCCACGCGCAGCTCTACGCGCTCGGCTTCGTCCCGGCTGCCGTCGCCCGGGAACGGGAGCGCTTCTCCTCCTACAACCAGCACACGATGGGAGGCGACCTGCTCGCCGAGATCGCCTCGGAGGAGGTGCGCAGGCGCGAGCGCCTGGTCGCGATCGACGACGATGCGCTGCTGATCTGCCCCTGGGCGTCCCGGTCCCCGTTCGAGCTGCGCATCGTTCCCCGCAATCCCGCGCCGAGCTTCGAGCGGGACGGCGAGGTGGGCCTCGGAATGCTGCGCACCGCGCTGCGGGCGCTGGATGCCCGGTTCGACCGGATCCCGCAGCTCAACGCCTGGACCGTGACGGCGCCGCGGAGCGCCGAGACCTTCCACTGGCATCTCGACATCGCGCCTCGAATCGCGATCCGTGCAGGCTTTGAGATGTCGACGGGCGTAGAGCTCAACATCTTCCCCCCCGAGCGCGCGGCCGCCGAGCTGCGCGAGGCGCTCGGGTAGGGTCCGCGGCCGTGCCGCCCGTCCGCCGCCCCATACCGCGCTTCATCGCCGATGCCAGCGCCGAGGGTCTGCCCTACGGGCGCTGGGGCCAGCGGCTGCGCGACGAGTTCGCCCGAGCCTGCGAGCCGCACGTCTCCGAGGCCGGGGGTCCGCCGGGCGAGGTGACCTGGTTCCCCGAGCGGGCCTGGGGCGGGCGCGTCTACGTGCCCGCTGTCGCGCCGGTCGAGGGGGCCACGGAGCCGAGCGAGTACTTCGGCTTTGTCTCCTTCGTCCGACCCGCCGAGGACGAGGGCGGCGAGGCCTCCGGATTCGAGGCTCGCGCCGACTTCACCGACGTGACCGCGGACCAGAACCCGGACTGGCTGATCGACCTGAACGAGGAGGTGATCGGCACCTGGCGCGGGGAGGGTGACCGCCGCGGCGACGTCACCCTGGTCTGGGGGACCCCACTGGTGCGTGGCGCGAGGGCGGCCACCGCCGAGCTCGAGGCCGAGGTGGTCGACCAGACGCCGGTCACCGACGAGCGATTCACGCTCGTGGCCCTTGACGCGGTCAAGGGCTTCCCGGACGAGCTCTACATCGAGGTCAAGATCTGGAGCGACCAAGCCCAGCAGCTCGCCGCCGAGAGCCTCTACGACGAGCCTGAGGACGAGGGGCCCCCGGCTACATAGCCATCATCGCCTCAGACGGCTCGGCGTCTGAGACCGCAGGCTTTGCCCCTTCAGCGCTCTTCAGCAAGCCCAGCCCGATCACCGGGAAGAGCAACACGGAGAGCAGCCCCGCACCGACGAGCGCGGCTCCCTCGGCCGCGCTCACCAGGTCGAGGTCCTCGCCGATCGCTACCGCGGCCACTATGAAGGGCAGCGAGGTCGCCTGCATCAGCCCCGCGATCATCGTGTGCCGGGAGTCCAGCACACGCCGGTAGATCAGCGCAGGGAGGCCGCGGGCGGCCACGAGGGCGGCGAGGAAGACCGGAACCATGATCACGTTCGAGGCGCTGGAGAGCAGGGCGTCGAGGTCGTACTTGACTCCGCTGGCGACGAAGAAGACCGGGATGAAGATCCCGAACCCGACCGCCTCGAGCTTGCGCCGGAACTCGGGATGGGTCATCTGCTCGTCGCGGTCGAGCAGCGAGAGGATCGCTCCTGCCATGAAGGCGCCGAGAATCGACTCCAGGCCGAGCGAGTCGGCGATCGCGGCGAACCCGACCAGCAGGACGACCGCGCCGCGCACGCGAATCTGTGCGGTCGTGTCCTGGAGCCGCACGAGGTCCTGCCTGAGCAGGCTCGAGCGCTCGGCGCTCTTCACCGCGATGAAGACCACCACCGCGAGCAGGACGAGGCTTCCGATCAACAGAAGCGTCGAGCCGACCCCGCCCTCGCCGGAGAAGAAGATCGAGAGCAGGATGACCGCGCCGAAGTCGGCGATCGTCCCGGCGGCGACGATCAGCTGGCCGAAGGTCGAGGTGATCTCGTCGGCGTCCTTGAGCACGGGGATCAGGACGCCGAGGGAGGTGGCGCAGAGGATGATCGCCACCAGGAGAGGGGTCTCGATCAGGCCGGTCGCCTTGAGCAACAGCGCGACCAGCAGGGCGATCACGAAGGAGAGCGCGAAGCCGACCGCCGTCAGCCGCAGCACCTGGCCGCGCAGCTTGTCGAACTCGATCTCGAGCCCCGCCAGAAAGAGCAGGAACGCGAGGCCGAGCAGCGAGATCACGGAGATCGCGTCGTCGACGTGGACGATCCCGAGCACCGACGGGCCGATGACGATGCCCGCGACGATCTCCAGCACGACCGACGGCAGCCTCACGCTCGGGAAGAAGCCGAGCAGGAGCGGGGCCGCGAAGGCGACCGCGACGACGATCAGCAGGTTGTCGAACGCGGGCATGGCTGGGGCTACGGGGTCGAGGGCATGGCAGGCAGTCCGCGGTGGACGAAGGGCGTTACGCGGACACTAACCTCCCACCACACGGCCCCGATAGCTCAGCTGGATAGAGCGACTCCCTCCTAAGCGGTTTCCCCATCGGACAGCAGTGGCTTCTTCGCAACAACGCCGGCCGCGCTGTCGCTTTCACGCGGAAGCGGAAGCCCGCCGATCGCTCGACCGCCACCAAGGACACCTACGATCGCGGTTACCGTCGCGGCTTTGTTCGACCCCCTAACGCCCTGTTCGGCCCGATCCGCGTGGGAGTTGAGGAGAAAGGCTCGGATGTCGAATACGGAATCGGTGGTCTTCAAGGTCTACACCGACGGGAGCGGCATGACTGGCGGCCCCGCCGGCATCGGGTTCGTCGCTTACGTGGACGACGAGCTCCTGTTCAGGGGGAGCCTCCCCGTGGCGAGCGCGACCAACCACCAGGCCGAGCTCCGCGCGGCCGCGTTCGCCCTTGACTCGATCCCCGAGGGGCAGGACGTCGAGCTCGTCAGCGACAGCGAGTACGTCGTCAACGGCTACACCGAGTACCTCCCGAAGTGGCGCGAGCGCGCGTGGCGCAAAAGCGGCGGAGGGTCCGTCGCCAATCTCGCCCTCTGGAAGCAGCTCATCGTCGCCGTCGAGCGTCACCGCAGCGTCCGCTTCAAGTGGACGAAGGGGCACGATGGCACCGAGGGCAACGAGTACGCCCATCGGCTGGCCAGTCAGGCGCGGCGGATGGCGGAGGGGCTCGACTGGCCCGACGTCGTCCCGCCGGAGGAGCCCCCAACGCTCCCCTGACCTAGGACATAGGCGCGAAAGATGCATAGAGGTGATGCGGGCACGTGTCGCCACCGTACGCCGCCAACTACCGCTGGGCGCGAAGGGGAGACGCCTCCTGCTCGTCCCAATCAGCGACGAGATTCGCCACGAGGCTGGCTGCTGCTCGCCAGGGAACGCGACACGGTGTTGCGGTCCATGTTCATCCGCCCTGGGGCCGCCCCATCGCGCAGACCGCGGGGACCGGGCGCAGGTCCTCGACCAGCACCCTGTCGACGGAGAATCCGCCCTCGCGTAGCCGGTCGGCCAGCTCGTTCCCGAGGTCCCGGGCTCG
>DASXSZ010000069.1:0-4542 GCA_036505735.1 Solirubrobacterales bacterium | reverse complement strand
CAAGAGGTTGCCCCGGGGAGCAACGGCGACGAGGCGGCCGAGCGCCTGGTGGCCATGAAGCTCGCCGTGGACGGCAAGGACCCCTCCGCGATCGAGGCGGAGCTGACCGAGAAGTTCGGGCCGGGTGATCGCACCCTCCTGCTCAAGGACGTCATCGCCCGGGTCCCCCGCTAGGCGCAAGGGTCAGCCCGGCTTCTACGGGTCGCGTTAACCGCTGCGGTTGTGCTTACAATGCACGCGTGACCTGGGGAGAAGGCCGCGGAGCGCAACGAATCCTGCTTGCCATAGGGCTGTTTGCAGCCCTCGTCGCTGCGGCGTTCGCGGCGCACAGCTCCGCCTCCGCGAAGCACGGCCTGGCGCGGGCGGAGGCCGTTCAGGAGCAGAACACGGATCGACTGCTTGCCCGCGGGAAGGTGGCAGGCACCGCGGTCAGCGAGGACGGGTCGGGCCAAGCCGTCATCGTGGTCTTCACCACCCGGCGGGGCATCTCGGTCCCCAACTCGTTGGGTGGGGTTCCCGTGGACGTCGAGGTCACCGGGCCGATCTCTTCGATGCAGGCATCGCCAAAGCGCGGCCCGAGCGGGATCGACCCCACCGCGCGGTTCACTCGCCCGGTTCCGATCGGGGTCTCCACCGGCAACGCCGGTGAGTGCTCGGCGGGGACGATCAGCGCCCGCGTCAAGTCCGGCGGAAACGTCTACGCGCTCAGCAACAACCACGTCTATGCACTTGAGAACTCGGCCCAGCTCGGCTCGCAGGTGATGCAGCCCGGCCTCTACGACACCGGCTGCGCCTACAGCTCTGACAACGTGATCGGCACCCTGGCGAAGTTCGTGCGGATCGACTTCTCCGACTCGGCCAACAACGTGGTCGACGGAGCGATTGCCTCGACGACCACCGCGAACTTGGGGAACTCCACCCCGTCGAACGGCTACGGAACCCCTTCCTCGACCACGCGGGCCGCCGCGATCGGACTCGCGGTGCAGAAATACGGGCGCACCAGCTCCCTCACGCAGGGCCAGGTGACCGATGTCAATGCGATCCTGAAGATCGGCTACAGCTCCGGCACGGCGCGCTTCGTTAACCAGGTCGTGGTGCAGAGCAAGAAGCCGTTCATCAAGGCCGGCGACTCCGGCTCCTTGCTGGTCAGCAACGACTCCAGCCGCAACCCCGTGGGGCTCCTCTTCGCGGGTGACTCGAGCGGCAAGTACGCGATCGCCAACCCGATTGGTGCCGTGCTGAGCCAGCTCGGAGTCACGATCGACGGCAGCTAGACCCTTTCCTGATGGAGCCGGTCGAGCGGGTGCTCGATCAGCACGCTGACTCACTGCTGGGGATTGCGGGGGTGGTCGGGGTGGCAGTCGGGCGGCTGGATGACGCGCCCTGCCTCAAGGTCTACCTCGCTCGCGACGATCCTGAGCTTCGGCGCCGGCTGCCGGATGAGCTTGGCGGATATCCCGTCGTGGCCGAGGAGAGCGGGGAGTTCCACGCCTTGGGCGACGGCTGAGCCCGCGCCAGGTGTCAGGCGGATTCGCCGCGCTTGAAGGTGCCAGGGCCGACACCGGCGCGAGCGCCGGAGGTGTACTCGGCCATGTCCTGGCTCCAGAACTCGACCACGTTTCCGTCCGGGTCGGTGACGTAGATTGCGCGGCCGGGGCCGAGCTGGATCGGTCCCTCGACCTCGGCACCGGCCTCCTCGATCCGGCTCTGGAGCCGGTCGATTTCCTCGTCCGCGACGTTGAAGGCGTAGTGGACATGGGCGCCGCCCCGGCCTCCCGCCAGCCCCACCTGCTCCGTCCAGAGCCCCAGCCGGGCGGTCTCGCCGACCAGGTACCAGTAGCGGCCCTCGGCGCCCTCACCGTAGAGCGTCTCCTCGAAGCCGAGCACGTCGCGGTAGAAGCGCCGCGCCGCCTCCAGATCCGAGACCTCCAGCACCAGCTCCGAGATTCCGGTCACGGAAGGCGGATCGGCCATCGGCGCGAGCTTAACCTGGCCGGCGATGCTGCCGGATAACTACACGAGAGTCCTCGCGACCAGGGGCGTGCGATTGCCGATGGCGGGAGCCACGATCGGGCGGCTGCCGTTCGCCGGTGGGGCGCTGGCGACCCTGCTGCTCGTTCAGGGGTCGACGGGCTCGTTCGCCGATGCGGGGCTTGTCAACGCCGCCTACTCCATTGCGGTGGCGGTTGGACTGCCTCTTCAGGGCCGGATCATCGATCGCGTCGGCCAGACCAAGGTGTTCGCCACGGCGACCGGGGTCAGTTCAGCGGCGCTGGCCGTGTTGGTGATTCTGGCGCAGAGCGACTCCGGGGTTGCCTCAATGGCCGCGGCGAGTGCCGTGGCCGGCATCTGCGTCCCGCCCATCGGCACCAGCATCCGGACGCTTATATCCGATCTCGTCCGCGACCCGCTCGTGCGGCAGAGCGCTTTTGCCCTGGATGCTGTGATGGTCGAAGTCGCATTCATCGTCGGCCCCCTCGTCACGGCCCTGGTCGTCAGCCTGGCTTCGGCGGCCGCAGCGGTTCTCGTCAACGTCGCCCTCGCGGTGCTGGGCTCCTCCCTGTTCGCCTCGTCGCGCGCTTCCCGCGCATGGCGAGGGGTTCCGCACGGCCTGGGTCTGGCTGGCGCACTTCGGTCGGTCGGCGTCCTGGTGATCATGGGGACGGCCTTGGGCGTTGGGCTCGCCGTCGGCGCGATCGAGCTCGGCATAACGGCCTTTGCCGCCGATCACGATGCGCGGGAGCTGGCGGGTGCGCTGATCGCCGCTCAGGCGGCCGGAAGCTTGCTGGCGGGATTTGCCTATGGGAGCCACACCTGGCGTGGATCGCCCGCGCGCCGGCTGGTCCTTCTTGCGACCGGCCTGGCCCTGACGATCGTCCCGCTGTTGCTGGTCCCCTCGCTGCCCGTTGCATTTCCGCTGATGTTGCTCAGCGGGCTCGCGCTCGCCCCAACCGTCTCGGTCATCTACACGCTGCTGGACGTTATAGCCCCGCCGGGTACCGCGACGGAGGCGACCGGCTGGATGCTGACTGCCTTTGTCGGCGGGGCCTCGATCGGAACCGGGGTGGCGGGTGCCGCGGTCAATGCGTCCGGCCCGCATGCCGGGCTCGCCGTCGGCCTCGGAGGAGCCGTCCTCGCTCTCGTCGCCGCGATGGCCGGGCGAGGCATCCTGCACGACTCCGCTGATCTCGTGCCTGGAACCGAGCCTGCCGCATAACCGGTCGGGCCGGTCTGGGGCCACTCGTACACTTGATGCGAGGGTGCTCCGTAGGCGAAGCCGAGGAGTATCCCGTTTAATGATGCAGCCGTCCGAGCGCATAGTCATCCGCGGGGCGAGGGAGCACAACCTCAAGGACGTCGACCTCGAGCTTCCGCGGAACTCCCTGATCGTGATCACCGGCCTCTCCGGGTCCGGCAAGTCGAGCCTTGCCTTCGACACGATCTACGCCGAGGGGCAGCGGCGGTACGTCGAGTCGCTCTCCGCCTACGCCCGCCAGTTCCTGGGTCTGATGGAGAAGCCCGACGTCGATTCGATCGACGGGCTCTCGCCGGCGATCTCGATCGACCAGAAGACGACGTCGCGCAACCCGCGATCGACCGTCGGTACGGTCACCGAGATCTACGACTATCTCCGTCTGCTCTGGGCGCGAATCGGAAAGCCTCATTGCCCGGAGTGTGGCGAGCCGATCGAGGGGCAGTCGGTCGAGCAGATCACCGACCGTGTCATGACCCTCGACGAGGGGACGCGATTCATGGTGATGGCGCCCGTAGTCCGGGGTCGGAAGGGCGAGTTCGAGAAGCTCTTCGAGCAGTTCCGCCTCGAGGGATACACCCGGGCTCGGGTCGACAACGAGATCCGGCGCCTCGACGAGGAGATCAAGCTCGACAAGAAGTTCAACCACGACATCTCGGTCGTGGTCGACCGGCTGGTGATGAAGGGCGACCTGCGCCGCCGGCTCTCGGAGTCGATCGAAGCCGCCGCCGCCCTCGCCGGCGGGGTGGTCGAGGTGGACGTGCTCAAGGAGGGCAGCACCGGAGACGAGAGGAGCGAGGCGGGGGAGGAGCGCGGCGGTGGGGTGAAGGGCGCCAAAGGGGCCGGCGAGCTTCCCCCCGGTGTGGCCGACCGCCTCACATTCTCGGAGCGCTTCGCGTGCCTCAACTGCGGCACCTCGATCCCGGAGCTCGAGCCGCGGATCTTCTCCTTCAACTCGCCGCACGGTGCCTGCGAGCGCTGTCACGGGCTCGGCTTCCAGCGCGTGGTCGACCCCGAGCTGGTGGTGCCAGACCCGACGCTCTCGCTCTCAGAGGGTGCCCTGCAGCCCTGGCGGCTGGGGCACTCCCGCTACTGGAAGCGTTTGGTGGAGGCGGTCGCCGAGGACTATGGCGTCGATTCCGACGCCCCCTGGCAGGACCTCTCCAAGGAGGACCGCGAGATCTTCCTGTACGGCACCGGCGGCGAGCGTCACAAGGTGACCTACACGAACCGCTTCGGGCGGAGGCGCTCGTACAGCGTGCGCTTCGAGGGGATCGTCAACAACCTCG
>DASXSZ010000068.1:0-1966 GCA_036505735.1 Solirubrobacterales bacterium | reverse complement strand
ACTCCGTGCTCGCCGTCATCTTGGAAACCGAGGCGGCGTCGGACCAGTCAGGTATGTAGCAAGACTCGCTACGACCCGGCGACGAGCAGTGGCGGCAGCGCCAGCCCTGAGGGAAACCCGACCAACTCCTGGAGGTCGTGGCTCCCCGCGTGCTGTCGTAGCTGAGCGCAACGGCGCGAGCCTGAGTACTTCCCCTTTTCGGGGCATGAAACTGGCTCCCGAAGGCTGACGTCCGGCTGCGGACCTACGGTCCGCCTGACCGGGACAGGGGCCTTCTGGGAGAACGCAGGATGGGCAGGCCGTTTCTTGCGCGATGGGCTTCGAGCCCGACTTTTCGGTGGCCGCCCCTGCGACTTGCCCGGTTGTGCCGAGAGCACGAATCCGTCTGTGTCGTTTGCCCACCGGTTCTCCACGTCGTCGTCGACCAAAGGAGGATCAGGTGAGAGACATCGGCCTGGACGTCCACCGCGACTTCTGCGAGGTGGCGATCTCAGAGGCAGGCGAGGTCCGCTCCGCGGGCCGGATCGAGACCACGCCGGAGGCGCTTGAGCTGTTCGCGGGCAGCCTCGGTCGTGACGACCGGGTGGCGCTCGAGGTGACCGGCAACGCCTGGGAGATCGCCCGGATCATCGAGCCTCACGTTGAGCGGGTGATCGTCGTCAGCCCCACCGACACCGGGATCCGGCAGGCCCGGGCGAAGACCGACCGCCTCGACGCCCGGGCGCTGGCCAGGCTGCTGGCGGCGGGCTCGCTCGAGGGGCTCTGGATGCCCGACGCCCCGACCCGAGCGATGCGCCGGCGCCTTCAGCGACGAAGCCAGCTGGTCAGGTCCCGCACCCGGGCCAAGAACGAGGTCCACGGGCGCTGGTCCGCCGGCTGATCGCAAAGCCCAAGCTGAGCGACCTGTTCGGGGTGGAGGGCCGCGGTTGGCTCGAGAGCCTGGAACTGCCCGAGGAGGAGCGCGAGACGGTCGACAGCTCGCTGCGCCAGGTCGACTTCCTGGAGGGTGAGATCGCCGCGGCGGACCGGGTGATCGCCACCGACGCCCTCGCCTCCGCGGAGGTCAGGCGGTTGATGACGGTCCCCGGCGTCAACGTGATCACCGCGGCGACCTTCATGGCGGCGACCGGCGAGGTCTCCCGTTTCCGATCGCCCAGGCGGCTGACCGGCTACCTCGGGCTCGATCCGCGGGTGCGTCAGTCGGGCTCCGCCCCGGCCGCCCACGGGCGGATCTCAAAACAGGGCTCGGCGCCCGCCCGCTACGCGCTCTGCGAGGCGGCCTGGTCGGTGGTGCGACAGCCCGGACCGCTGCGCGCCTTCTATGAGCGGGTCCGCTTCCGCCGCGGCCACCAGGTGGCGATCGTCGCCACCGCCCGCAAGCTCGCCTGCCTGTTCTGGTGCCTGCTCACCCGAGAGGAGGACTACGCCTACGCACAGCCCTCCTTGACCCGCAAGAAGCTGCGCCGGCTGGAGCTCACCGCCGGCGCCGAGCGGGGCAAGGTTGCGCCGGGGCTCTGGGCGGCGAACAAGGCGATGCGCCGGGCAGAGCGAGAGCTCGCCCGCCAGGCCGAGGTCGCCTACAAGCGCACCGTCGCCGACTGGCGAGCGCAGAAGGGGAAGAAGGGCGCCGGCGCGACACCGGGGCGCGCATCTCGTGGGCCGTCAAGCGGCCAAGCAGCGCGGCAGGCATCAGCCCCAGGCCCTGCGCTTTAGCTCGTCGTCAGGACCGGCGCCCGAGTCGAACTGTCCCAAATTGGAGGCTCTGCGTCTAGAGCGGACTTGACTTTCATCCGTCGCGCGAAGGAGAAGCCCCGATCGCATTGCCGCGGCGCGGATGAGCTGTTCCGGGGGATGAGCTCTTCCGGGGAGGCGTTCTCGATCCCAGGGATCGAGCTCTCGATCAGGCGCTGGCAGCACCGCCGCGATTAGTTCCCCGGCCTGGACCGGTCACAGGCATTGAGAACCG
>DASXSZ010000067.1:0-6431 GCA_036505735.1 Solirubrobacterales bacterium | reverse complement strand
CGTGCCGCGAAGCGGGCCAGAGTCGGGAACGCCACCGTCGCCACGGCGACCGAGAAGATGCCCTGGGGCAGCATGTAAATCCGGAACGCCTTGTCGATCGCCGCGGGGGCCTGATCAGACACGAGGGTCCCGACGATGCTGTTGAGGAGCAGGTCGAAGTTGATCAGGCCGAGGCTGAGGGTCACGGGCAGCATGAGCAGCAGCACCCGCCGCACGTCCGGCAGCCGCCAGTCGATGTCGCGGGTGAACCTGAACGGCGTGTGGCGGAGGTCCCAGGCCGGGATCGCCAATTGGACCACCGTCCCCACCAGCACGCCGATCGCGTACGCGTAGATGCGGTCGTTGCCGTGAAACGCCGGCTCCAGCAGGACGAGGACCAGGATGATCACGACGTTCCAGAAGAAGGGCGAGATCGCGAAGGCGGCGAAGCGGTCGTAGCTGTTCAGGACACCAACCACCATCCCGGTGGCCCCGAGCAGGATCAGGATCGGGAAGAGGATCTGGGAGAGCGTGACGGTGAGGTCGAGGATCTCCCCGCTGAAGCCGGGAGCGAAGATCGGGACGATCAGGGGCGCCGCGAGCACGAAGAGGGCCGTGAGCGCGCCAAGCACCAGGGTGACCAGGTAGATCAGCGTCGAGGCGAGGCGGAACGCCTCCCGCTTGTTGCCCTTCTCGAGCTCCTCCGTGAACACCGGGACGAAGGCCGCCTGGATGGCGGCGTCCGCGAACAGTGAGCGGACCAGGTTCGGCACTTGGAAGGCGATCGTGAAGGCCGACATCGGCCCCTTGATGCCGAAGTAGCTCGCCGCGACGATCTCCCGGACCAGTCCGGCGACCCGCGAAAAGGCCGTGGCGATCGAGAAGAAGGCGGTCGAGCGCCCAAGCCGCCCCTGCTTCTCGTCGAACTCCGGCGGGATGAAGGGCGTGGTTGGGGTTGGCGCCGGGATCGCCATGAAGGTCGAGGTGTCCATGGAGACCGCCTCGTGGCGCTGCTCGATTCGCTCGGCCTCCTGGGTGCGCGGCTCCTCCTCGGTCTTGACGGCCGGGAACTCGCGCGTCGACGGATCGAACGGCTCCGGCGGAACCGGAGCGTCGCCGCGCAGCCCCTCGCCTTCGCCCCTCTCGGTCATTGCTCTATTCTCTTCGCCGCCCGCGTCGCGGGTCTTTTTCATGGCCAATATCGCGTCACAGAAGAAGCGGAATGCCCGCACCGAGCGTGAGCGGCTCGAGAACCTGCGCTTTCGGAGCTCCGTCAAGACCCATTTCAAGCGCCTCGAGACTGCGGTGCGAGCGGGCGACGCCGACGCCGTGGCGAGCGAGCACAAGGCGCTCGTCTCGCGGATCGACAAGGCAGTCCAGAAGGGCGCCCTGCATCGCAACACCGGCGCTCGCAAGAAGGCCCGCGCCGCCGGCATCGTCGGCGCCGCGTCGAATTAACGTCGCTCACCGCAGCGCCCAGGCCAGGGGCTCGGTGTCGTCGGGCTCCAGGCCGATCGCTCTGCGCAGCGAGAGGGTGAAGGCGACCCCCTCCGCGTAGTCCGATCCCCCGCGGGACCAGAGCTCGAGATCGGCGAGAGCGCGAATCGATGCGTCGAGATCCTCCGGAGAGCGGCCCTTGACCTTCGAGACCAACATCTTCGCCGCGTACGGGTGCATGGAGAGCCCCTTTGCGACCTCCCCGGCCGGCCTGCCCGCCTCGAGCTCGGTGGCCGCCCGCAATGCCTGGCGCAGGCGCGGCGCCAGCGAGTACACGATTCGAGGCAGCGCTTCGCCCTGCGCTACGAGGCGCTCCGCGACCCGCATCGACTCCGCCTCGTCCCCGGCGACCACCGCGTCGGCGAGTGTCCAGATCGCCTCCTCGGAGGTGTCTGAGACCATGGCCTCGAGGTCCTCGGGAGCGACGCGTCCGGCCTCTCCGGCCCACAGCGCAAGCCGCTCGAGCTCGGTGTGCAAGCGCAGTGACCTCGGCCCGAGACGCTCAACCAGCATCCTGGCGGCGCTCGGCTCGAGCTCGAAACCCAGCTCGCGCGCCTCCGCCACCAGCTGCTTCGGCAGCTCCCGTTCCCTTGGCACGTCGAAGCTGAGTACCTCGCCTCCGGCATTCTCGACCGCCTTGGCCAGGCCCGTCGGGGCCTTGCCATGCGCGACGAGCGCGACCGTGGTCTCGGGTGGGATCTGGGCGAGCGCGTCCACCGCCCGCTGGGCGTCAGCCTTCCCCCACCCCTCGACGCCGTCGACGAGCAGATAGCGGCGCGAGACGATCAGCGAGATCGCCGCAAGCGAGCCGACAACCGCCTCCACGTCCGGGGCGCGGCGCCCATCGCCGGCCTCGATGAGCTGCAGGGCCCCAGGGCCGCCCTCACGCTCGGCGCGGTCGCGCAGGCGGCCACGGGCCCGAGCGATCTTCGCCTCATCTGTGCCCGCGATCAGGTAGGCGGGCTTCATCTCCGGCATGCCGCGAGTCTAGGGCCGGAGCGCGATGCGACTCGTCTAGACGGTGACGGTGCTGCTCTGCGCGCCGTTGCAGGTCTGCGGCGCCTTCATCGCCCTGATCTTCTGCCCCGAGACCTGGACCTGGTAGGTGCCCGCATAGGCGGGCGCGGTCAGGCTGACCAGGTAATTGCCGCTTTTGTCGGTGCGCTGCACCGAGAGCGGCTGCGTCTGGAGGGTGGCCGGATCCGTGTAGTAGAGCGTCACCAGGCGCGCGTCGCGGCAGGCGGAGAGCTTCGAGCTCACCGTTCCGCTGAATTGGATGCTCGCCGGGTGGGCGAGCGTCACCTGCGAGGCCCACTTCTGACCCTTCGGCCTTCGGTGCTTCTTCTTGGCGGTCGTGGCCGCTGCGCCGAGGCACAGCGCGAGCATGAGCACGACTACGGCGATTCCTGCCCGCCTCCAAGCCAACATCTCCACTAAGGCTAGTCCCCGGTGGCGCCGGCCGTCCAGTGGGAACCGTCCGCATCGATCTCGATCTCACCCTGGCGATCGGTACGCATCGTGGGCACGCCGTGTGAGCGAAGCGCCGCGAGCGTCTGCCCGGTTGGATGGCCGTAGGGGTTGTCCGCGCCGACCGAGATCACCGCCAGCCTCGGCACCGACCGGTCGAGCAGCTCACCCAGGCCTGCATCGGCGGAGCCGTGATGGGCGACTTTGAGGACGTCGACCGGCCCGGGATCCATCGGCACGGATTCGGCCTCCGCGTCGCCGGTGAGCAGCATCGAGAAGTGCCGCCACTCGGCCACGAGCACAAGGCAGAGCAAGTTCGGATCCTCGCCGGTCTCGCCGAGCAGCTCCCTCGGCGGCCAGAGGGCACTCAGGTGGAGCTCTCCCGAATCGAGCTCACCGCCCTCCGCGAGCCGGTAGGGCTCCGCGCCCGACGCCAGCGCAGCTCGATGCAGGCGCGGATCGGCGCGGCCGTAAACGACCCGGTCGACGTCGAACGAGTCGAGCAGCGCGCCAAGGTCTCCGGCGTGATCGGACTGGTCGTGGCTGATCACGATCGCCGCCAGGGAGTCGATCCCGAGCTCGCGGATCTTGTCCTCCACCCCGTCCCCGGCCGGGCCGGTGTCGACGAGCACGGGGTCGGCATCAGGCGGATCGAGCAGGATCGAGTCACCTTGGCCAACGTCCAACACGCGGACGATGAGGTCGGTCGTCGGTACCCGTGCCGATCCACTGGCACCGAAAGGCCAAACCACCAGCAGCACGAGGAGAGTTGCAACCGCCGCCGCGGGACCGGCAACCTTCGCCGAAGAGACCTCGCATGAATGTTTTCGCGAGCGAAGCGAGCGGGTCTCTGAGGCGAATGGTCGGCAGGCCCGCCGTAGGGACAGCCAGCGCAGCAGCAGCTCCATCGCGACCAACAGGACCGCATAGGCCACGGCCACCGACCACACCGACCGCAGATGCACCGTGAGCAGCGCCCAGTCCGGGGCTGCCAGCCAGTGGGCGATCTGCGCGATGTAGGCGAGGCAGAGGGAGTCGAGCCAATTGAGCGGCTCCACCGGGACCAGCGGCAGCTGGCCGACGATCGCCGTCACCATGCCGAGCCACATAGCCGGCGCTACGGCGGGTGTGGCGAGAACGTTGGCGGGCAGTGCGGCAGGCGAGAACTGGTCGAACGCCTCGGCCATCAAGGGAGCCGTCGCCACGGTCGCAGCTGTCGTGACTGCCACCGCCTCCGCCAGCGCCCTGCGCGCCGATCGCCGGTCCGCGTCCCCCGAGATCACGGCGGCGATCCGTTTGGCCCACAGCATGATCCCGATGACGGCGGCGAAGCTGAGCTGCCAGCCGACGTCGCCGTCGGCACGCGGATTGAGCGCCAGGGTCACGGTGGCCGCGAGCAGGACCGCGTACCAGCGCGAGCGTGGCCGGTCGGCGAGCGCCGCGATCAGGCCCGCTGCACCCATCACGCCGGCCCGCTGGATCGACGGCCCCGCGCCCGTCACCGGCACGTAGATCGCGACAAGACAGAGGGCGCCCACGAGGCGGGCGCGCAGGGTGAACCCGAGCAGCGCGAGCAGCGGCCAGGCGAGTACGCAGAGCAGGATCACGTTTTCGCCCGAGACCGCAAGCAGGTGCGTCAGATTCGAGCGCTGAAAGTCATTCCGCGTCCGGGCGTCGATCCGGTCGTCCTCCCCGAGCACGAACCCGCGCGCCAGCGCCGCCTCCCTCTCGGGCATGCCACGTCCCAGCGCCTCCTCGGCGCGATCCCGGATCCCGTCGATCCAGCCCGCCGGCCCCCCGCGGCGCCCGGCCCGCGGCACGATCCGGTCGGTCCTCAGGGTCATCGAGATCCCCTGGCGACGCAGGAAGCCGGCACGCCACGGCTCCGGCGACTCGAGAACTCCCTCCGCGCTCACTTCCGACCCGACCTTCAGATCGCCGACTGGTTCGGGCGCCACGAGCAGGAGCCGGCCCATCCGCGAGTCGATACGGACCCCGACCTCATCGTCGTTCCGGCGAGGCACGCCGGCGACGAACCCGTCGACGGAGGCATGCACTCCCGGCCGTCCCTGGAGTGCGCCCGCGTCGATCGCGTGTAGGCGGGCGCCGCCGATCAGAAAGCCGGCCAGCGCTGCGGCCAGGCCGACGATCGCGAGCCAGACAAGCGCGAGCCTCTCCGGCCCGTCGCCGGGGGGGCGGACGGCGGCGATGACCATCACTCCGACCGGAACCGCTCCGACAACGCGAAGCGACGGGCTCGCCGCCGCCAGCGGGGACGCGGCAAGCCCGGCCGTCGCTCCCACCAAGGCCGCGAAGCGCCATTCCCGCAACCAGCGCCCGCTTTTGCCCTCGGCTTTCGGGGAGAGTTTCACCCAGTGGTCACGTGGTAGGGGGGACTGAACGCGAGCTTCGACGAACGGAGGAGCAATGACGACGAGTCGCGAACGACCGGAGCGCGGGACGCGCCGGCGGGCCCCAGGAGCCGACCAGGCCAGCCTCGACCGGCGCAGGGCCGACATGCAGGCCGCTGAGGGCCACGCGGGCAGCATCCCGCGGGGCAATCAGAAGCCCGAGCACGAGAACCTCGGCCGTCACCGGCAGGAGTGGGATCGGCTCCTGGGCCACTGATTCGCTCAGGGCTGCAGGGCCGACCTCAGCGTCCGCATCGTCGAGGGACCGATTCCGTCGACCTGATCGAGCTGATCGATCGAGGAGAGCCCGCCATGTTGGTCGCGGAACTCGATGATCTTCTGCGCGGTGACCGGGCCGATGCCCTCGATCTGGTCCAGCTGCAGGGCGGTCGCGCTCCCCAGGCTGATCGGACCGGTCTGCCCACCCGGGGCGGAGCTCGCTGCCGCGGTGCCGGGTCCCTGGACCACTACCTGTTGCCCGTCGCTGAGCCTGGCCGCGAGGTTGATCGCGTCCTGGTTCGCGCCATGGGCGAACCCGCCAGCCCGCCTGACCGCCTCGGTCACCCTCGACCCGGCCGGCAGCCGATACACGCCCGGTCGCTGGACGGCGCCCGCCACGTGCACCACGACGTCGCGCGTTCCCTCGGACGAGGGCGGCGAGTCCGCGGCAAAGCTCATCTCGGCCGCGCCGGTCGACCCGCCGCCGCTGGAACGGATCCAGCGTGCGCCGATCAGCAGCACGGCGATCACGATCGCCCCGTAGACGATCAGCTGCGAGCGGCTCAGCTCGGGCACGGGGCGAGCCTCCCCGCCGAACACGCGCGAGAGCCCGCGCCACGTTACGAATCAGCGACGAATCAGAAGCGGATCAGCGAACCTCGAACCCGGCCAGCCCCTCCGGCGGCTCCTCGATGACCTCCACGGATGCGACCTCGGCCCGGCTGGGACCGCGCCGGCAGAAGTCGACCAGCTGCTCCACCGCCGCGGACTCGCCCTCGAAGACCGCCTCCACCGCTCCCTCCGGCGTGTTGCGAACCCACCCAGCGACCCCTACTGCATCGGCGCGGCGCCGGGTCG
>DASXSZ010000066.1:0-2475 GCA_036505735.1 Solirubrobacterales bacterium | reverse complement strand
TCGCTCGCCGCTCGGCCATCGCGCCGACCCGGACCAGATCCGCAACTTCCGGACGCCGCGGGCGAACCTCGAGGGTGTCTACGGGGCCGGCCCGGTCGGCTCGCCCTACCTCTACGACAGCGCCGATCCCCCCAAGCTGCTCCTCGGTCCGGACGGGAGCGACGTCCCGCGCAACCAGCAGGGGATCGCCCTGGTAGGGGACCCGCGCAACGACGTCCACCTGTTCATGAACCAGATCCAAGTCGGGTTCATCCAGCTTCACAACCGGCTGGTCGACCGCCTCCGCGAGGACGGCACCCCCGAGGCGGAGCTGTTCGAGGAGGCGCGCCGCGCCGCCACCTGGCACTACCAATGGGTGATCCTGCGCGAGTTCCTACCCGTCCTGATCGGTCCCGAGCTCACTGATCGACTACTCGACTTCGGGGCGGACCTCTACCTGCCCGGGGACGACCCCTACATCCCGTTCGAGTTCGCCGACGCCGCCTACCGCTACGGCCACAGCCAGATCCGCCAGCGCTACCAGGTCAACCACTCCCTCGGCCCGGTCCCGGTGTTCCCTGACCTGCTCGGGTTCTGCGAGGTGCCAGCGGCCAGGCAGGTCGACTGGTCCCTTCTCTTCGACGTCCCCGGACATCCGGCGGCGCAGCGGGCGAAGCGAATCGACGGCCGTCTGCCCGAGTCGCTGATCGCGCTGCCGCAGGCGATCAGCGGGGTGGAGGAGAGCGACGCCTATGCCTCGCTCGCCAACCGCGACCTGCAGCGCGGCCAGGCGATCGGCCTCCCCTCGGGCGAGGCGGTCGCGAGGAAGCTCGGGGCGGAGCCGCTCAGCGGGGATCAGATCGGGCTCGCGGAGCACGGCTGGACGGCGGAGACGCCGCTCTGGATCTACGTCCTGCGGGAGGCGGACGCGCTGCACGACGGCGACCGGCTCGGGCCCGTGGGCGGCAAGATCGTCGGGGAGGTCCTGATCGGCATCATCGACGCCGATCCCGAGTCGTTCCGCTCCGTGGATCGGTCGTGGGCCCCGACCCTCCCCTCGTACGACCCTGACGCGTTCGGGATCGTGGACGTGCTCGCGCCGCCGGAGTGACGCTCACGCCTCGAGGAACCTGAGCACGGCGAGCACCCGCCGGTGGTCCTCGGTGCTGGCGGGCAGCTCGAGCTTGGCGAAGATGCTGGTCACGTGCTTCTCCACCGCGCGCTCGGTCACCACGAGCTGCTCGGCGATCGCCGCGTTCGAACGGCCCTCGGCCATCAGCCCGAGCACCTCCCTCTCGCGAGTGGTCAGCTCCTCGAGCGGATCGTCATCTCGCGCCCGGCCCATCAGCTGCGAGACCACCTCGGGATCGAGCGCCGATCCCCCCGCGCCGACACGCTCCACCGCATCGGCGAAGTCGTGGACGTCGGAGACCCGGTCCTTGAGCAGGTACCCGAGGCCCTCGGCGTTCTCCGCCAGAAGCTCCTGAGCGTAGGTGGGCTCGACATACCCTGAGAGGACCAGCACCCCTACGTCCGGAAGCTCGGAGCGAATCAGTTTCGCGGCGCGCAGACCCTCGTCCGTCTGCGTCGGCGGCATCCGGACATCCACGACCGCGAGGTCGGGCTTGTGCGCCCGCACCTTCCTCATCAGGTCCTCCGAATCCCCGGCCTGCCCCACCACCTCATGTCCCGCTTCCTGCAGGAGGCGAACGACGCCTTCACGCAGCAGCACGGAGTCCTCGGCGACGACGACCCGCATCAGGCGCTCACCCCCGCCCGCCGGTGAGGGGAATGTCGGCGCGCACCACGGTTCCGCCCCGTGGCGAACCCTCCACCTCGAGCCTGCCGTCGAGCGCCGCGACACGGTCGGCGAGCCCCCGCAGGCCCGAGCCTGATCGGTCCGCCCCGCCGGCGCCGTCGTCCCTGACCTCTACGAGGAGGTGGCCGTCGTCCCGCCTGATCCCGACCTCCGCGCGGCCCGCGCCCGAGTGCTTCACGACGTTGGTGAGGGCCTCGGCGATGACGAAATAGGCCGCGGCCTCCACGGTCCCGGGCAACCGGCCGTCGAGCGAGGCCTCGATCCTGACGGGCACCGGCGTGCGCTGGGCGAGCACCTCCACCGCCGCTCCGAGCCCGCGGTCGCTGAGCACCGCCGGATGGATGCCGCGAGCGAGTTCTCGCAGCTCCTCGGTCGCACGCGCCAGCTCGGCGGAGGCGTAGTCGAGCATGGCAGCCGCGGCGTTCGGGTCGTCTTCTAGCTTCTCGCGCGCCAGCCTGAGATCCAGCGCCAGCCCGACCAGGCGCTGCTGCGCCCCATCGTGGAGGTCCCTCTCCAGCTTCCGGCGGGCGGCGTCTCCGGCCTGCACGATCCGGGCCCGCGACTCGCGCAGCTCATCGAGGCGGGCCTGGAGCTGTGCGTCGAGCCGCACGTTCTCCTCGGCCATCACGTCCGCCTCCGAGAGCCTCGTGCGCAACAGGCCGAGCAGGAAGGCGAAC
>DASXSZ010000065.1:0-15092 GCA_036505735.1 Solirubrobacterales bacterium | reverse complement strand
GGTCGCCTCCCTGGTCGACTGTCTGAGCGAGGACCCCGAGATCGACGGCTACGGGGCGCGCAAGCGGGCGCTCCGCAGGCGGATCCTCGGGTCCGGAGGCGATCCGGTGATCATCTACGCGGCAGATCGGGTGGCCAACATGCGCGACTGGCACAAGGTCGCCCCCGAGGACCGTCCCGAGGTCGGCGAGCGCCTCGGCACGACCCTGGACGAGCGCCTCCAGCTCTGGCGCGAGGATCTCGAGGATCTCCAGGACCTGGACCCGGAAACCCCGTTCCTGAGCGAAATCGAGTCCGAGCTCGGGGCGCTCCGCGCCGAAGCGCGCCCTTCTAACAAAACAACCTGATCCGTACTAATCAGCGCGGGGGGAGCTTGGCTCGGCGCATGATCGGCCCGGCGTACCAGAACCCCGCGAATGCGATGGTCATCACGGCGGAGCTGATGATCGCCGTCGTCGAGCCGAACAGGAAGCTGCTGATCAGCGCGATCGCCCCGGACATCGCCAGCGCCAGGAGCAGCAGGCCGACCAGCGAGAGGTTGTTGGCGACTGTCACCAGATACTCCTTTTGCTGGTAGCGGAAGAGGATCCGGTGCCCGGCGGTGGGCGCGACCAACAGCACAGTGGCCAATGCCACGCAGATCAATACACCGAAGTAGAGCTTCTCCTCGAAGTTGCTGAGCTCCTTGAAGCGCTGGGTGAATGGGACGGTGAGCAGGAATGCGAACAGGACCTGGACACCGGGGAGCGCCACGCGGAGCTCCTGGAGCAGGTCCGAGAGGTTCCGATCCGCGCGCTCCTCCTCGGTCTCCACCCTGCCGCTGTCGACGTCCCGGGCCACGGCGCGGGAAGTCAGGAATGCTTGACGGCGATCGCCTCGATCGTGTGCGCCGCCGTCTCGGTGGAATCGATGGCGCGCTCGAGCAGCCCGAAGATGTCCTTCCAGCGGATCACCACCATCGGGTCGATCCCGTTGGAGAAGAGTGAGGCGAGGGCCTCGCGCCAGACCCGATCCCCCTCGTTCTCGAGGCGGTGGATCTCAACCCAGTAGCCCTCCAGGTCCTTGAAGCCGCGCAGGTCCGTGAGCAGGCCCGAGACCTGCTCGCACGACTGCGCGAGGATCTTCGAGAGCACATGAGCCTGCTCCATCGGCGCCTCGATCGCGAACAGGCCCATGAAGTCGGCGGCCTCCTCGATGTCGTCGATGATGTCGTCGAGCTGTGTGGCGAGGGCGTAGATGTCGGTGCTCTCCATCCCCTTCGGGGGCTCGATGTTGAGCCGGCGGACGATCTCCTGGGTGATCCGGTCGCCCTCCTGCTCGGCTTTGAGGATGTCGCGCGCCACCCCCCTCTCCTCGGGCCAGGTCTCGAACATGTGCTCGAGCAGCTGCGCGCCCCGCAGGATGTTGGTCCCCGACTCGGCGAGGAGCTCGAAATAGACCGCATCCCGGCTTGTCACGGAGCGGAGAGGCACCTGTGGCCAAGCTACCAGAGGGCCCCCGGGCCGACCTCGGCTAGCCACTGACGGCTGCGGCCTGCTCGGCGCGCTTTGCGTGCCGTTCGAGGAGCTCCGACTGCAGGCTGCGCGGCTGATCGCCGTTCGTCGTGGTCCGCGACCAGACCCCGTCGCCGCCCAGCTCCCAGGCATTCGTGTTGTCGGCGAATGCCCGGTCGAGGACGTCGGTGAGCTGGTCGCGGTTCGCGGGGTCCTCAACGGGGCTGACGAGCTCGACGCGGTTGTAGAGGTTGCGGGGCATCAGGTCCGCGGAGCCGATGAAGATCCGGGTCTCGTCCGGGCGCTCGAAGGAGAAGATCCGGGAGTGCTCGAGGAAGCGCCCGACGATCGAGACCACCCTGATGTTCTCGGACACCCCCTGAATGCCGGGACGCAGCGCGCAGATCCCGCGCACGTTGAGTTCGACCTGGACCCCGGCCTGCGAGGCTCGGTAGAGCGCCCTGATGCAGGGAGGGTCGAGCAGCGAGTTCATCTTCATCCGGATCCGGGCCGGGCGCTCGGGGGAGTGTGCCTCGATCGTGCGCTCGATCTCGCCGACGATCCCCTCCTTCAGGTTGAAGGGCGCTAGGAGCACCTTCCGATAGCCGCTCGGCCGGGCGTAGCCGGTCAGGTAGTTGAACATCTCGGCGATGTCGTCGCCGACCTCCTGACTGGCGGTGAAGAGCCCGAAGTCCGTGTAGATGCGGGCTGTCTTCGGGTTGTAGTTGCCGGTCCCGATGTGGACGTAGTTGACGACCCCGTCCCCTTCGCGGCGCGCGACCAGGACGCACTTGACGTGCGTCTTCAGCCCCGGGATGCCGTAGACCACGTGGACGCCTGCCTCCTCCAGCGCCCTCGCCCAGCGGATGTTCGCGCTCTCGTCGAAGCGGGCCTTGAGCTCCACCAGGCAGACGGCCTGCTTGCCCCGCTCCGAGGCCTCGATCAGCCCGGGAACCAGCGGCGAATCGGCGCTGGTCCTGTAGACGGTCTGCTTGATCGCGAGGACGTTCGGGTCCTCGACGGCCTGGCGGACGAAGCGCTCGACCGAGCTTCCGAAGGAGTCAAACGGGTGGTGGACCAGGATGTCCCCCTGCCGCATGGCGGCGAAGACATCGACCTCGCGGTGGGTCCGGCTGCCCTGCTGAAGCTGCGCCGGCGTGACGCCCTGCCACCTCGGATAGCGAAGCTCGCGGAACCCCTGCACCGAGTAGACGTCGCTGAGGTCGTCCATGCCGAGCAGCCCCGGGACGTCGTAGACCTGGTGTTCCTCGATGTGCATCGCCTCGACGAGCTGGTCGAGCAGCCCGGGCTCCATGTCAGGGGACACCTCGAGTCGCACCACCTCGCCGAAGCGGCGGCGGCGCACCTCCTCCTCGACGGCCAGCAGGAGGTCGTCGGCCTCGTCCGAGACGTCGTAGTCGGTGTCCCGGGTGACCCGGAAGAGCGAGTGATGGACGATCTCCATCCCCGGGAAGAGGTCGTCGAGGTTGGCGGCGATCACCTCCTCCAGGGGGACGAAGGTGAGCCCGTCGCCGATCGAGAGGAAGCGGCGCAGGAGCTCCTTCGGCACCTTCACCCGGGCCGCGACCTCCTCGCCCTTCTCCGGGTTGCGGAGCAGGACGCCGATGCTCAACGACATGTTCGAGATGTACGGGAAGGGCCGCCCGCGCCCGATCACCAGCGGCGTCAGCGCCGGAAAAACCTGGCTCGTGAAGAGGTGCTCGACCTCCTCGCGCTCCGTGGAGTTCGCATCGGACAGGGAGATGATCCGGATGCCGTGCTCGGCGAGGGCCGGATGGATCTCGTCCTCGAAGCAGCGGGTGAGGCGAGCGCGAAGCTCGATCGTCCGCTGCCGGATCAGCTCGATCACGTCGGCGGCGGACATCGCGTCCGCGCCGCGGGCATCGAGCTTCGACTCGACCTGGTCGTGCAGGCCCGCGACGCGGACCATGAAGAACTCGTCGAGGTTGTCCTCGTAGATCGCGCAGAAGTTGACCCGCTCGAGCAGCGGCACGCGCGGATCCTCCGCGAGCTGCAGCACCCGGTCGTTGAAGTCGAGCCAGGAGAGCTCGCGGTTGAAGTAGAGCGAGGGATCGGAGAGGTCGGGCTCGGCGGCGCCGGTGCGCACCGCCTCCGGCGTGACGGTGGCCCCTCCGTCGGCCGTCGGCCCGCTCGATTCGGTCGTCTGCTGGGCGAGCTCGTCGGTCACGAACCCACCTTAGCGCCGTTGCTTAAGCGGCCCTGACGAGCCTGATGCGAGGCTGCTCCTGGGAATCGGTGATCCGGTCGTAGCCTTCGGCGAGCTGCCGCATCGCGGCCTCCCAGGTGCGGGTGCGGGCCGAGGCGAGGCCCTGGCGACCGAGCTTGGCGCGCCAGGCGGGCGAGTCGGCGAGCTGCAGCAGCGCCGCGGCGAGCATGCCGGCATCAGGCTCGCAGAGCCTCCCGGTCTCGCCGTCCGCCACTATCGATGCCGGGCCCCCCTCGGCGACGGCGACCACGGGCAACCCGCTAGCCCCGGCCTCGACGACCACCTGCCCGAAGGTGTCGGTCCGGCTGCAGAAGAGGAAGATGTCGGCGCTCGCGTAGGCGCGCGGCAGGTCGTCCCCGTCGAGCCAGCCCAGGAAGGTGGCTCGGTCGCCCAGCCGGTCCCGGAGCAGATCCTCCTCGGGACCGCCGCCGGCGAGCAGCAGATGCAGCCTCGGGTCCGCCTCTTGTGCCCGGATGAAGGCGGCGGCGAGCAGGTCGAGGCCCTTCTCCCTGGTCAGCCTCCCCACGTACAGGACCTTGATCTCGCCCGGATATGACTCGCGGTCGCTCAGGGCGGGGTCGAACCGGGAGGTGTCGACGCCGCGTCCCCAGCGGCCGATCAGGGCCCGCTCGATGCCGAGACGGACGAGCGACTCGTCGCTCGCCGGGCTGGGCGAGAGAACCCGGCCGCACTGCCGGTAGAACAGCGAGAGGGCCATGTCGGCGGCGCGTTCGAGCTCCGGCGAGGCGGAGCGCAGGCCTGCATAAGCGCCGAGCTCCGTGTGCCAGCTGCCGAGCGCCGGCAGGTTCATGATCCGCGCGATCAGCGCGGCGATCACCCCGGCCGGGCCGGGCGCCGTGAGGTGAATGGCGTCGAACCGGCCCTCCGCGAGCACCTCGACCATTCCGGGAAGGCTGGGCATCCCGACCTCGAGCCCGGCGTAGAAGGGAATCTCCACGTCCGCGACGGCGGAGAGCCGCCGGTCGACGTTCCGGTCGGTCCCGATCACCTCCACCTCGTAGCCTGGGACGCCGAGCTCGCGAATCCGCTCGATCGTGTGGGTGACCCCGTGTACCCCGCCGATCGCGTCGGCGATCAGGGCTACGCGCTTCGGGCCCTCAGCGGGGGTGAGCTTCGCTTTCTCCTTGCCGAGGAAGGCGGCCGCCGGCGCGTACGGGATCGCCGGGATCGCGGCTCGAAAGAGGTCGCGGCCGGTCTCCACCGCGCGAGCGGCGAGCGCAGTCGGCTCGTCCCCGCCTTCGAGGCTCTCGACGGTCTCCTCGACGACCGCCCTCAGCCTGCGTTCGTGCACGCGTCGGGCTCGCCTCGCCAGCTCGGCATGGCTGAACTCGTCGGCCTGCATGTAGGAGATCAGGGCCCGGCCGGGCTCGAGGCCGACCGCCTCGGTGAAGGCCGCGAGCAGCGCGCGGGCGTCCTCGGGACCGAGGTCGCCGGCGGCCTCGCCGCGCCGGACGTCGCCCTCGCTCATCACGCGCTCGGCGATCTCCAGGATCGCGTCGGGGTCCGGCTCGGCCGTCCGGCCATTGTCGTTGGACTCAGAGGCGGCGAGCAGGAGCGCGCGGGTCCCCAGAGCCATCGCCGAGTGCGCCCATTTGGCCGCGCTGCCCTGCTCGCCGCGGGCGTCGGCTCGTCCCTCGCGAATGTGCCGCAGAAACTGTTCCGGCGTGGCCGCGGGCGGCGTCTCGGTGAACGTTCGCCCGATATCCACGCCGGCGTGGTCATCGGACCCGCCGGTGCCGGTTCCACCGTGGGTCTCGATGTAGATCGCGGCCGGCATGTTGAGTTCGCGCGCGCGGGAGCCGTTGCGGGTCTCCCAGACCGGGAACAGCTGCGCGAGCTTTCTGCGGTGCGCCGGAGTGAGGGGCGCCTCGACCGCGTAGAAAGGGTGCGCCAGGGAGCAGGAGATCTCGTGGGAGTGGATGTACTCGGCGCATGCTTCGAGATCGCGGTTGTGCTCCTGCAGCGAGGCGTGATCGTGGGGGGTGATCCCGAGGCAGATCAGGTGGACAGCCTGCGGCTCCCCCCGGAACCACGCCGTCAGCTCCTCGGAGATGAAGACGTCGCCGCGGTCGGCGATCTCGAGGCAGCCGTCGATCGTGTCGTGATCCGTGATCGTCACGAAGTCCATGCCGCGCCGCTTAGCGAGCTCGTAGACCTCCTCCGGCGGCGTCGCGCACTCCGGCAGTCCGAGGCTGCGCTGGATCCCCAGCTTCGAGATCTCGGACGCGGTGGAGTGACAGTGCAGGTCCACCCGGCTGGTGGCTATCGGGTTCATCTGACCCCCGTTCATTGGCTCCCTGTCACGCTCAGAGTGCACGTATGCAGGGAAAATCCGGTTACGAGGTGGTTGCGCCTACGTAAAGAGGTCGTGAACGGACCCGTTGCCACACTTGCCGCATCGGCGTCGCATTCGAGAGGGAAGTGCCGGAGGGCGCACTGTGGAGGGGTGAGGAAGTGGCCGCCAGGCTGCTCTCAGGGCTGCGCCCCTGGGCCTGCCACGGGGTCGCCCGCGATCAGCTGATCACGCTCACCGAGGGAGTGCTGGTGCACGAGGAGCGAGAGCCCCCGGTGACACTCGGCGATCAGGAGGTGGAGGTCTCCTCCCCGGCCGCCGACCGCCTGCTCGTCACGATCGAGCCGTCGGATGACACCTGGCTGCGACTCGGCGCGAGCTTGCCGCTCCTGGACGGGGAGCGGATCACCGGACTGGGGGCGCGGCACGGGCTTGACTTCGACCAGCGCGGCCGCTGCGTCCGCCTGGGCGCCGACCGCCGCTACACGGGGCCGGACTGCCCGCCGGAGTTCCTCGAGGACGGGGGCATCCCGCAGGGGGACTACGCGCCGGTCCCCTGGCTGCTCTCCTCCGCGAGATGGGCCGCGTGGATCGAGACCACCGGTCCGGGCGTGGAGGTCGATCTGAGCGGGGACGAGGCGTCTCTGTCGGTGCGCTCGGCGTCGGGCCCTCTGCGGCTGCACCTGTTCGTCGGCCCCACGCCGGCGGCGCGCCTCCGCACGTTCCTGCGCGAGACGGGACTGCCCGCCCTGATGCCCGAGTGGGCCTACGGGCACTGGAAAAGCCGCGACGTCTACGAGCATCAGGAAGACGTCGAGGACGACTGGCGCGGCTATCGAGAGAACGGACTTCCGCTCGATGCGATCGTGATCGACTCCCCCTGGGAGACGCAGTACAACACCTGGCGCTTCAACCCCCACCAGTTCCCCGACGCGCCGGGTCTCGTCAGCGGGATGCGAAAGGACGGCGTGCGGACGGTCGTTTGGGTGACGCCCTGGGTCAACCTCGAGTCGATCGACGGCCAGCGGCCGCCCGACGCGGAATCCGAGCGGCTCCACTCGGAACCCGCGGTGAACTACGCCCAGGGCGCGGATGCCGGCCACTACGTAGCGGCGGCCGACGGCGAGCCCTACGTCGGGCGCTGGTGGATGGGCACCGGCTCGATCGTCGACTTCACCTCACCCGGGGCCCGCGACTGGTGGCAGAAGCTGGCCCGGAACGTCTTCGAGCTCGGGGTAGAGGGGGTCAAGGCGGACGACGGCGAGGGCTACTACTTCCCTCCAGACGCGCGACTGGCAGACGGGCGAAGCGGCGCCGAAGCGGCCTGGGAGTACGGCCGGCTCTACCGCGAGACGACCCAGGAGGCGCTCGACGCCGTCCACGGCGAGGGCCGCGGCGTGGTATTCGGGCGCTCCGGCTGGACCGGGCAGCAGGCGACGGGGATGCTCTGGGGCGGCGACCAGGCCTCGGACTTCTGGTCGTTGCGCGCGCTGCTCACCTCGCTGCTCACCTGCGCCGTCACGGGCTTCTCCAACCTCTCGCACGACGTCGGCGGCTACCTGGGCCGGCGGCTGGCCGAGCGCTGCGAGCCCGAGCTGCTGGTCCGCTGGGCGCAGCTCGGCGCCCTCTCGCCGCTGATGCAGGCCCACGGGCGCTTCCAGCAGGAGGCCTGGACGTACGACGAGTCGGTCATGGAGGCCTACCGCGAGGCCCTGCTCCTCCACGAGCGGCTCGTGCCCTACATCAGGGCCGCCGCCGCCACCGCTGCGCGGAGCGGGCTGCCGATCATTCGGCCGCTCTGCCTCGTTGATCCCGAGGACCCCGAGGGCTGGGAGATCCCGGACTCATACCTGCTCGGTCCCTCGCTCTGGGTCGCCCCGGCGCTCGAGCAGGGAGCGACCGAGCGCCGCACCTACCTGCCCCGAGACGACTGGTTCGACTGGTGGACGGGCGAGCGGCTCGCCGGTGGCCGCTGGATCGATGCGGAGGCTCCGCTGGACCGGATCCCGATCTGGGTCCGCTCCGGCTCGCTGGTCGTCACCTATCCGACCGAGGAGGTGGCGCGCGGGCTCGGTGAGGAGGACCCGGCGCGGCCTTTGGAGGCGACCCTCTGGGGGGAGCCGGCCCTCGGCCACGTCAGCGCGCGACTCGCAGACGGGACCCACATCTCCTGGCGTCGCGGCGAATGGTCGGTGGATCCCGACCGACCGGTGAGCTTCCTGAGCCCTCCGCGCGGCTAGCCGGGCCGGCGCGGCGCCGGGCCGCCCGTGCGCCGCTGGGTCTGCTCGTGCCGCTCGGCATGCTCCTCGGCCTCCCTCGTGGCCCGCTCCCGGTCCATGCGCGCCTGCTCCGCCTGGGCCTCGGCCTGGCGCGCCGCGCGATCCGCGGCCTCGGCCTGCAGCCGTGCCCTCTCGGCGGCCCTGGCGGTCCGGCGCGCCTCGCGCGCGCGATGCAGGTATCCGTCCACGGCGCGCTCGAGCCGCACCCAGGTCCCGGTCTTCTCCTGACGCTTCCAGAAGTCTGCGAAGCGGTCCTCGAGCAGCGCTCGGCGAGCCTCGAGGTAGACCGCCAGCACGTCGAGCCCCCGGTAGACGGTGCGATGCGGAGCTCGCGCCGCCAGCCTCGGGTCGAGATCCGGCGCCCGGTCCGCCCTCCCTCGCACGGCCTTGGCATCGCTCGCCTGGAGCTCCCGCAGGTGCTCCCTGACGCGGGGCAGCATCACGTCGCAGTCGTGGATCTCCCCGAGGATGTCCTGCAGGTCGCGCGCCCGGCGGCGCGCCGTATCGGCGGGCTTGCCGAAGCAGAATCCGGTCACCTCGAGCACGTAGCGGAGCCGCTTCGCAGCGATCCGCATGTCGTGCTGCGCCTCGGTCTTCCCGGCAAGCGCACGGGGAGCGAAGGCCAGCATCTCATCGAGGCGCACCTGGATGATCCGCGCGGCGTTCTCCCCCAGCGAGCGGGTGGGGTCGAGCTTCTTGACGGGCGCGGCCTTCATGCCGCCGCCCCCCGCGCGGCGGCGACGAGCTCGTCCATGCTCTCCCGCAGGGACCGGAGGTTCGCCTCCTCGACCAGCGGGGCGAGGTCGCGGTTCGCGTCCTCCTGCTCGCCGCGGAATTGCTCGATCAGCGAGGCGACGCCTCGCCGGTCCGGCGCGGGCATCTGGTCATTGAAGGAGTGCAGGGCGGCGATCGCCACGTCGCGATCGCGCCGCTCTCCCAGGGCATCCGCGAGGCGCTTCACCTCGCCGAGCGCCTGCCGGTAGGGCTTGGCCGGGAAGCACGGCTCGAAGATCTCGAGCGCCGCCCGCAGCCGGCGGGTCGTCACCCGCATGTCGTGGACCCGCTCGATGTCGCCGGTGTCCAGCACCCCCCGTGCATGCTCGGTCAGCTCCGAGGTCCGGACCGAGACGACCCTGGCGGCCGCCTCCGCGTAAGCGTCCTCGGCCGTCAGGTCGGGAATCGGCTTGGGCTTCGCCATCGGGGAAACCGTATCGCTGGACGGCTCCGCGATCAGGTCACGGCGTTGCTGACCGCTAAGCCGCCAGCTTCGCGGGGGAACCGTTTGCCCTGCCGTTGTTCAGCAGGGTGAGGATGATCCCCTCGCGCAGGCCGCCCCTGCCGATCTGCAGGGGCCGTCCCAGCATCTGGGAGAACTTCTCGAGTAGGAGGACGCCGGCGGGCAGCAGCTTGACCCGGCGGGAGTCGAGCTCGAAGCGCTTGGCCACCTCGTAGATCTCGTCGCTGGAGAGGACCCTCACAGCCCGCTCAAGGGTCTCGTACTCCAGCACGGCCCCGACCAGCGTTCGCAGCGAGGTCGCGCTGCCCCCGACCGCCACGGCTTGGTCGGGTCGCTGGAGCTCCACGTCCTCGAAGAAGTCAGAGATGTGGTCGCGGAGGCCGCGGATCTCGGAGGCCGAGGGCGGGTCGCTCTCCAGATGGTCCTCCGCCAGGGATCCCGAGCCGATCTTGTAGGAGTTCACCTCGGTGACACCCTCCCGGACGGTGCCGTAGATCACCTCGGATGAGCCGCCCCCGACGTCGACCACCGCGATGGCCCCCTCGACCGGGTGCCCGAGCGACTTGGTCGCGCCGATGAAGGCGAGGCGCCCTTCCTCCTCCTCGTCCAGGACGTCGACCTCGACGCCGGCGATCTCCTCGATCTCCTTGACGACCTTGTCGCGGTTCCTCGCATCCCGGATCGCGGCGGTCGCCACCGTCTTGATCACCTCGGCGCCCATCTCGTGGGCCAGCCGTACCTGCGTATTGACGACGTCGGCGACCTCGGCGATCTTTTCGGCCGTGATCCTGCCGTTCTTGGAGGCGCCCTTGCCGATCCTGGTGTAGGCCCGCTGCTCCATCACCTTGCGGAGCTGCCCCTCCGACGGCTCGGCAACCAGTAGCCGGGTCGTGTTCGAGCCGATGTCGATCGCCCCGCAGAGCATCGCTCCGGATACTCGCAGAGCAAGCGGATAGGCCGGAAGACCGTGTCTCGACGCTCAGCGCGTCGCTTTGCGTGCCCGCAGCCGCTCGACGATCCCCCACTTCGAGCGCTCCAGCCGCTCCACCTCGAAGCCCTCGGCCTCCAGATAGTCGAGCGGCTCCCTGGTCAGGTGATCCGCCTGGAAACGCACGGATATGGGGTCGAGCATCCGCTCGATCGCCCTGACCGGAAGTGAGGGGCTGCGGACGTGCTCGAGCAGGATCAGCTTCCCGCCCGGTCGCAGGACCCGGTGGGCCTCCGCCACCGCTTTCCGCGGATCCGGGATGGTGCAGAGCCCGAGCGTGCAGAGGACGGTGTCGAAGCTCTCGTCGGGAAAGTCCAGCTCCTGCACATCGCCCTGACGCAGGTCGATCTCGCGACCGAGCTCCTCGGCTCGCCTGCGACCGATCGCCAGCATCTCGGGGCTGAGCTCGACGGCGGTGATCCTTACCCCTTGGGGGTAGTGAGGGAGGTTCCGCGCTGTGCCAGCCGCGAGCTCCAGGACCTCACCCTTCGCCTGCGAGCAAACCCATTCGCGTCCCCCTCCGAACAGGATGCGCTCGAAGAAGGAGATCTGGCGGTCGTAGCGCGGCGCCTCTTTGTCCTGCAGCCTACGGACCCGCTCGGTCTCCCGCGACCGCTCGTCGGAGTCCTCTCCTCTTTCAGGCGACGACATCGCTAATCCCAATTCGGCAACCAGTCGGGAGGCAGGATCCCACCAGTGTGCCCGGGATATTCGGGCACCAATCGCGATGCCAGCCGCCCCGCCGGTCGTCCCTCGATATGAGGGCGGAGCTCCTCTACGGTCATCAGCAGCGCGAGGCTGGGGGCGATCTGGAAGTCTGCGGCGTTCGGCTCATTGCCGCCCAGGACCCCGCCGGAGACCCCCTCGTCGATTCGCTCGAGCATCGCGGGGAGGGCCCTCAGATCAGAGCGAACCGCGTCATCGCTGGCCCCGATCAGCCGCGCGTACCAGGCGATCGTCGGCCCGCTGGTCGCAGCCGCGAGACGAGGTTTGATCGGGACCCTGGCGCCCTGGATCCGGCGCGAGTCGGCAAGCTGCGTCGCCACCATTCCCCGGTCGCGTCGCAACTCCCAGATCTCGATCCGTCGCGCCGCCGGCTGTAGGACCTCGTCCCCCCAGCGCTCGGCCTCCTCCACCTGGCGCCGCGTGTTTTGGTCTCTCGGGAAGAGTGCGGGCTCCGACTTCAAGTCGTCGAGCGCCGACGAGATCGCCCGTGAGCCCTGGATCTTGCGACCGTCGATGCGCAGGGCCGGAACCGTTCGCCGGGGAAATCCCCGAACGCGCAGGATCGGGCCGGTGAACGGCAGCAGGAGCCAGACGGTCCGGTAGTCGACGCGCTTGCGCTCGAGCATCAGCGCCGCAGCCATGCTCGGATGCGAAGCGGGCATCGCGTAGAGCTTCGCCTTCATCCTCGCCTCTTGATTGCGACTCGCACCGGTCTCAGCCTCGCGTCATCGACTCCGGTGCTCCCCGGATGATCTCGATTGCTCGCCGAAGACCCTGCGTCCAAGGGTCGCCGTGGGCCACGACCACCGTCTCGGCATCCACCTGGTCGAGGCGGTCGAGCGACGACAGCGCGATCTCCCGGTCGTCGTTCAGGGGATGCAGGCCGATCCCGCGCCTCCCCGTCACGTAGTCGAATGTCGCCATGGCGTCGCCCGAGAGCAGGACTCCACGATCACGGAGCGCGACTGAGTAATGCCCCGCGGTATGACCGGGTGTGTGGATCACGTGCGGACGGCCGGGCAGATCCAACGTCCTGTCCTCTCTCATTACCTCGATGTCCTGGACCGGTCGGTACTTCGCCCCTCCCGCGGCGGCGCTGTGGGCGAGGAATCCGAGCCCGCTTCTGTGCCACGTGCAACGCCGGTAGAACCCCGGGCTCGCATGGGACGGGTACTTGCCGGCAACGATCCAGGCGTCGGCCTCTCCGACAAACACCCGGGCGCCGGCGCTCGACCTGAGTCGTTCGGCCGTCCCGGCGTGATCCGCGTGATGGTGGGTGACGATCACGGCTCGAATCGACCCGAGGGTGGTGCCGAGCGCCTCTATCGCCCCGTCGAGATGCTTCCAGTAGCCCGGGTAGCCCGCATCGACGAGGGTGAATTCCCCCTCGTCCTCGACGAGGTGGAAGTTGATCCATCTGGTCCCGAGCCGGTAGACGCGGTCGGCGACCTCAGGAGGGGCGGCCGTTGGCCTTCGTGTACGGAGAGGCGCCGTCATCCAAGGTCGATAACGTTGTGACTGAATAACAACGTTATCCATTTCCGCCGTGCCGCAAACCTCACCCGACGTCTCCATCCGCGCAAGAGTGATCAGCGCCGCCGCGAAGGTCTTCGCACGTCGTGGGTTTCAGGACGCGACCGTGCGGGAGATCGCCGCCGAGGCCGATCTGTCGACCGGCGCGATCTACTCAAACTTCGACGGCAAGGGGGACCTTTTCCTTGCCGTCCTCGAGGAGAAGATCGATCCGAAGCTCGCGGTGATGTACGAGGCGACGCGCGCAGCACCCCACCATGCAGTTGGTGCGCGGCTCGACCGGGAGTTCGCCGCCTACGTGCGAACGCAGCGACGCTGGCTGATCCTGCTGATCGAGTTCTGGGCCCAGGCCGCGCGGGATCCGAGGCTGCGCCCCAAGTTCGAGGAGCGCCACGCAAAGCTCCGCGCGGCGATCATCGAGGTGTTGGCCGAGCGGGCGGCGAGGCTGGACGCCCCGCTTGCTCTCCCCGCCGAGCAGCTCGCAACGGTGCTGATCGCGCTCACGAACGGGATGGCCGTAGAGCAGCTCGCAGATCCGGGTGCGCTTCCTGAGGGTCTCTACGGGCGGGCGCTCGACCTGCTGCTCGGGTGATGCCGCACGTGGCCGACTAGGCTGGGTTGGAATGGAAGGCGTCGCCGCCCCGGTAGAACTGGAGTCCGTCAGAGCGCCACTGGTCCGGCGAGCTCGATTCCTGGCGCGGCTCGGGCTCGCGTGGCACGCGGTCGAGGCCGCGATCGCGATCGGCGCCGGGCTAGCGGCTTCGTCGATCGCGCTGATCGGCTTCGGCGCCGACTCACTGGTCGAGTCGATCGCCGGGGTTGTCCTGCTTTGGCGGCTGAGTGATCGGCGCGCCCATTCTGAGCAAGCCGAGCGCAGGGCCCAACGTCTGATCGGCGTGACCTTCTGGCTGATCGCCGCGTACGTCGGTGTCGAGGCGGTTCGGTCGCTGAGCGGCGGCGATCAGCCCTCGGTCAGCTATCTCGGCATGGGACTGGCCGCGGTCACGCTCGCCACCATGCCGCCGCTCGCCGCGGCCAAATCGCGGGTCGCGCACCAGCTCGGCTCCGCCGCCACGCGCAGCGAGGGACGGCAGAACCTCCTCTGCGCCTATCTCTCGGCGGCGCTCCTGGTCGGACTGGGAGCCAACGCCGCCTTCGATTGGTGGTGGGCCGACCCTGTGACCGCGCTCCTCATCGCCGGGGTCGCTGTCAACGAGGGACGTGAGGCCTGGCGCGGCGAGGGCTGCGCCGACGGCTGCTGCTAGCGACTTGCGGGCGGATTGTCCACTGGAGCTCGGTGATCTCGTGAACGAGCAGGATGTTTGGGCGGGCCATAACTGCGTGACAATCACAACATGGACATGGGAATCGGCATGTGGGCGATGATGGCCGTGATGATGGGGCTGATGCTCGTCGGTATCGTCGCCGCCTGGGGCAAATCGCTCTGGCGGCGCATTCGCGGCCACGCTGACCGCCCAAGCGACCCAGTTGAGCACTAGCTACGCATCGAGCGGTGCCCCGATCAAAGCAAGCCGGCGGTTGAGCGTGCCGAGCGCGAACTCGGCAGGGCTCCTTCCTCGACTCCGAGCACGTCCCAGGCGCCCTCGCCGGGCGGCGAGCTCGACTCGGCAACCGCGGGAAGCAGCTCATTGACCTGCTCGCGGATCACCGTGTGGTAGATCATCACGAACCGGACCTTGGCCTCGCGGTCGGAGGGATCGAGCCTGAGCAGGTCGTGCGCCCTGACCAGCGCATGGTCGAATACGCGCTCCAAGGCGTCGCCGAGGACCTTACGGGCGCGCGCCCCGTGTGAGGCAATCGCCGCCGGATCGGCGATCACCTCGTCCTGTAAGCGGGCGTAGAACTGCATGTGGCGAACCTCGTCGACGAGCTGCGTCGACAGGAAGCTGCCCTCTTCCTCATCGTCCTGGGCCAGGACCAGGCCGACGAACTGCGTCGAGATCCTCTCCTCGGCGACCATCAGAGAGCTGAGCGCGAAGTAGAGGAGATCGCGCTCGCCGACCTCCAGGCTCGCCCAGTCGGCGGGATCGCGGCTCAGGTCGACGTCCTGGGAGGCCCAGTGGGAGTGCTCCCAGTCCAGGTAGAGATGCGCTGGATCCTTGAGGCTGACGGCCTGAGCCTGGGTCACCGGCTCGGGGTGCGCGCCCGGATGATCGCGCTGCCGGCCTGGTCGTGGACCCGATGCGTCTCGCGGACGTCGACATCCGCGAATCCGGCCGCCTCGAGCTCCGCGCGGAACTCCTCCTCGGTGAGC
>DASXSZ010000064.1:0-14312 GCA_036505735.1 Solirubrobacterales bacterium | reverse complement strand
CCGGCCCTGACCGCCACGCAGGTGATCGACGGAGCCCTGGCGGTGCGCCCTGACGACCTGGTCCTCGTCAACGGTGGGAGCGGGGTGGCCGGCTCGCAGCTCGTTGGACTGGCCGCGGCGCGCGGTGCCGAGGTGATGGCGACCGCAGGACCGGCCAGCCATGAGCGCCTGCGCCGGCTGGGAGCGGCTCACGTGCTCGACTATCACGACCCCGACTGGCCGGGGGAGGCGCGCGCCATTGCCGGCGGCTTGGGCGTGACCGCCGTCGCGAACGCCGTGCCCAACGGCTCAGCCGTCGCGATCGGCACCGTGCGCGACGGCGGTCGCCTTGCGACGATCACGCAGGACCCACCGGACGAGCAGCGGGGCATCGAGATCTCGTCGGTGATCGTGGAGCCCGACGGCCGCGCGCTTGGCAAGCTCGCCGAGCTGCTCGACGCCGGGCAGCTCGAGGTCTCGGTCGCGGCGACGTTCCCGCTCGAGGAAGCCGCCGCGGCCCTCGCGGCAGGAACGGGGGGCGGCGCCGGCGGAGCGGTCGTGCTTCGCCCCTGACGGGGGCGAAATAGTCGCTTTGGACGAGAAGCAGCTGCTTTGCATGGATAGGCGCGGTCTTCAGCTCGCGCCTCGTGTTCGCGCAAACGAGCGGTAAGGGTCGTCGTCCGCAAGCGGCTCCTCCGTTTGGAATTAAGTCGCGAGCCATTCTCTCGATCTGTGACGAGTGTCTCCTTGACAAACGTGCGCCCGCACGTATAATCGTGCGTGCGCACACATTCCAAGGAAGCTCGAGATGGCGACAAGCACACACACAAAGAAGGGCGATCGGCGGTGGCTGGCACTGACAGCCCTGGCCGTGGCTCAGTTCATGGTCTTCCTCGACGAGACGGTGGTGAACGTCGCCCTGCCCTCGATCAAGGCCGACCTCGGCTTCTCGGCGGCGACGCTCGCCTGGGTGGTGAGCGTCTACATCGTGGTCTTCGGAGGTCTGGTCCTGCTCGGCGGCCGGACGGCCGATCTCTTCGGACGCAGGCGGGTGTTCCTCGCCGGTACGGCCCTGTTCGGCGCGGCCTCGTTGCTCGACGGCTTGGCCGCCTCGCAGTCGATGCTGCTCGCCGCCCGCGCACTGCAGGGAGTTGGCGCTGCCCTGGCAACCCCGGCCGCACTCGCCCTGGTGACGGCGCTCTTCCCGGCCGGAGCCGAGCGGGTGAAGGCGCTGGGCGTCTGGAGCGCCCTCTCGGGCCTCGGCTTCGCCATTGGGATCCTGCTCGGCGGCGCGATCACCGATCTCGCCTCCTGGCGCTGGGTCTTCCTGATCAACGTGCCCGTCGCCATCGCCGCCCTCGTCGTGGTGCCGCGCCTGGTGCAGGAGAGCCGGGCCGCGGTCGCCAGGCGAGCGTTCGACCTGGCGGGCGCCGTCGCGGTCACGGTCGGAATGACGACGCTCGTCTACGCCGCGGTCAAGGCCCCGGACTATGGCTGGCGCTCGCTCGAGACCCATGCCCTGATCGGCGGGGCCATGGTTCTGCTCGGCGCGTTCGCGATCATCGAGCGCCGCAGCTCAGCGCCCCTGATCCCGCCGGGATTCCTGGGACGCCGCGAGGCCCTGGTTCCGAACCTAGTCCAGTTAATGCTCGGCGTCTCGGCTATCTCGACGCTCTTCCTGCTGACTCTGTACACGCAGCAGGTCCTCGGCTACACGCCGCTCCAGGCCGGGGTGGCCTACCTGCCGCTCGCGGCCGGTGTGGCGACCGCCACCGGTCTGGCCAACAAGATCGTGCCGCGGATCGGACCGAGGGTCCCGGCCCTGGCCGGGCTCGCGATCGCCGCGGTCGGGATCGCGCGGATGGGACAGGCCCCCGTGGACGGCAGCTACTACGTCGACGTCCTGCCGGCGATGATCGTCATCGGGCTCGGCGCCGGCTTCTCGTTCGTCTCGATCACGACCTCCGCTCTGGGAAGCGTCGACGATGAGGCGGCCGGCCTCGCCTCCGGATTGCTGAGCACGTCCGTGCAGCTGGGCGGGGCCTTCGGCGTCGCCGCCCTGGTGGCCCTGGCCAGCCAGCGCTCGGCCGACCTGATCGGCACCGGCTCGGCGCCGCTCGCGGCACAAGTCAGCGGCCTGCAGCTCGCCTTCCTGGTTGCGGCCGGGGTCGCGTTGGTGGCCTCGCTGGTCGCGGCACTCGCGCTCCCCGGCAGGACCGGGGAGCGCGGAGGCGTCGCGGTGACGACGGCGGAGGTGGCGTCATGAGTGCCCGAGGCGCTGTCTCGCCGTCACGCAGCCTGGAGACCGCTCCGCAGGAAGCCCGTCAGATCATCCGCCGGTTCCTCTCGGAGGACGAGGAGGCGGCCTGGCAGGGCCTGCTCGAGAGTCGCGAGGCCCTGGTCCGCACCCTGGACGAGCGGCTGCTCGCCGAACACCAGCTCTCGCTCGGTACCGTCGAGGCGCTGATGCACATCGCCCATGCCGAGGAGGGCACGATCGCCGTCTCCGAGCTCGCTCGCTTGCTGGACCTGAGCCCGAGCCACGTCTCCCGGGTGGTGATCGATCTGGAGCGAAAGGGCTGGGTCGAGCGTCAGCGGAGCTCGAAGGACTCACGTTCGACTCGCGCGCGGCTGACCGATGCGGGCCGGAGGCAACTGCTCGAGGCCGCGCCGACCTACCTCTCGGCGATCCGAGAGCTCCTCTTCGAGGGGCTCAACGAGCGAGAGGTGAAGCAGCTGGTGCGGATCTGGGAGCGGATCCGGTCCGCGCGGGAGTCCGCCCAGGGGGATCAGCAATGACCTCGTCCATGCTCGTCCACGGAGGTGCAGCGATTCAGGCCGCGTTCCACCCCCTCGACTGGGGCGCAGCCCCTGGTCGCCCGCGCTGCAGCTTCGAGCGCGGCCTGCTGGGGCGAGCTGTCGGGTGGCAGGCTCCCGCCCGGTCCAGGTGCGGGCGTCGAGGACGACTCCGGTGGGCGCGAGAAGTCTTTGGTCCCACGAACGTGCCCAGGCAGCGTCAGCCACGCCTCCTCCCGCCAGCGATCCTGCACCTTCGCCTCGGGCACTCTCACGATGAACTCCCGGAACGCCTCGGCCACTTCGGTGTGGACCTTGCTGTACCGCCAGCCCCTGGCTTCGTCGGCGAGCGTGGCTCGTCGCCTGGTGATATGCGCCATCTCCTTGCCGACCCGCTCGCGGACCTCGGTCAAGAGCGGCGTGATCTCAGGCCTTAGCTCGGGCCAGTCGGGCAGATAGTCGTCGGCGATCACATCGTCCTGCCGCGCTCGATCGACCGGCCGTTGCATTCCCGTCTACACGAAAACCCCGCGTTAGCGGGGCTTTCTAAGGTGCCGGAGGAGGGACTCGAACCCCCGACACGCGGATTATGATTCCGCTGCTCTAACCGACTGAGCTACTCCGGCGGGACGCCAAAGGGTACCGGCGTGCTATGCGGCCAAGGCATAACGCAACTCGATCATGCCGGTGTCGAAGGTCCGCGTTCCGAGGAGTCGCATGGGCTTGTCGATGGGTCGGGAGAAGAGGGGCTTGCCGTCGCCGAGGACGATCGGGACGATCGTGACCAGGAGCTCATCGAGCAGCCCGGCGTCGGCGAGCTCCGAGGCGACTGGACCGCCTCCGACCACCCAGAGGTCCCGCTCGCCCGCCGCCTCGAGCATCTGAGGGTGGACGGCCGCAGGTGGGCCTTTGTGGAAGCGGATGTCGGCGCCTTCGGCGACGGGGAGGTCGCGGCTCGTCAGCACCCAGGTGGGGCGATCGCCGTAGAGCCAGCTATGGCCGAGGATGAACTCATAGGTCGACGAGCCCATCACGAGCGCACCGGCACTCTCGATAAAGGTGTCGACGGCCTCCTTGAGGCTCTCGCCCGGCCCGTCGTAGTTGGGCTCGAAGCCGGTCAGCCACGCGATGCCGTCATCCGGATCGGCGATGTAGCCGTCGAGGGTGGCCGCGCAGAAGTACAGGGTCCTTCCCAAGGGCCAGATTGTGTCAGCGCCATAAGCTCCGCGGACATGGGCACCGACGAACTGGACAAGGCGGTCAGGGCAGTGGTGCGGGATTGTCTCGCCGTCAAGGAGGGTGAGGAGGTCCTGGTCGTCAGCGACCCCGTGACCCAGCATGTCGGCGAGCGGCTCCGAGAGGAGGCCGCGGACGCCGGCGGCGAGGCGGTGCTGATCATCATCACGGAGCGCCCCATGCACGGAGCCGAGCCGCCGCCGACCGCCGCCGAGGCGATGGCCGTCGCCGACGTGCTCCTCGTACCCACGATGCAGTCGCTCTCCCACACCGCAGCGCGCAAGCGCGCCAGCGACAACGGCGCCCGCTGCGCCACGCTCCCGGGGGTGACCGAGGCGATGCTGGGGCGAGTGATGAGCGCGGACATGGAAGGGCTGCGCCGCAAGGGCCACGCGGTCGCCGAGGTGCTCGACTCCGCCTCCGAGGCCCACATCACCGACGCGAACGGGACCGACCTGCGCCTCGACCTCTCGGGACGGGAGGCGATCCCCGACGCGGGCGAGCTGACGGAGCGCGGCGCCTTCGGCAACCTGCCCTGCGGCGAGGGATTCATCTCCCCTGCGGGCGGGGACGGCACCCTGGTCGTCGACGGTTCGATTGCGGGGATCGGCCTGGTCACCGAGCCCGTCGAGCTGGTGGTGGAGAGCGGCCACCTGACCTCGGCCCGGGGAAGCCAGGGGATGGCGTTAATGGAGCTGCTCACCGAGCACGGGGAGGACGGGACCCACATCGCCGAGCTCGGCATCGGAACGAACGAGAAGGCCACGCTGACTGGCGAGATCCTCGAGGACGAGAAGATCCTCGGCACCTGCCACATCGCCTTCGGCGCCTCAGCCGGGATCGGCGGCACGGTCCAGGTCCCCGTCCATCTGGACTGCGTGGTGATGAGACCGACCGTCGAGCTGGACGGCGAGGCGATCGTCCGTGACGGCGAGCTGCTGATCCCGTGAGCGAGGCGAGAGCCGACGCACCGCGGCGGACGCCGCTCGTCGCGGTCCCGAACTTCTCCGAGGGGCGAAGCGAGCGGGTGATCGGAGCGCTCGAGGCCACGCTCGGCTCCCACGCACGCGTGCTCAACCGGCACTACGACGCGCAGCACAACCGCAGCGTCTTCACGATCGCCGCGGAGCCGGACAAGCTGGTGGAGGCGCTGGTCGCCGCCGCCGCCCACGCGATCGACCTGATCGACCTGCGCGCCTACCAGGGCCTGCACCCGCACATCGGCGCACTCGACGTCTGCCCCGCCGTCTGGCAGACCGAGGATCGGCGCGGCGACGCGCTGGACGCCGCCCGCCAGGCGGCGGAGGGCATCGCAGCGCTCGAGATCCCCGTCTTCTTCTACGGCGAGCTGGCTACCAGCCCCGAGCGATACGAGCGCGCCTACTTCCGCCAAGGAGGTCCCGCTGAGCTGGCCCGCCGGATGGAGGCTGGGGAGCTGAAGCCCGACCGCGGCCCGTCGGAGCCACACCCGAGGGCCGGGGCGACGCTGGTGGCGGCCCGCGAGCCTTTGGTCGCCTTCAACGTCGAGCTCGACACGCCCAACCCCGAGATCGCGCGGGCGATCGCGACGGAGCTGCGCGAGGCGGGCGGCGGGCTGCCCGGGGTGCGGGCGCTGGGGCTGCCGCGCGAGGGGGACCGCGCGCAGGTCTCGGTCAACATCCATGACCCACGGGCGGTGCCGTTGGCGAAGCTGGTCTCGGAGATCTCTCGCCTCGCCGCCGAGCACGGGGCGCGGCCGGTGGAGGCCGAGCTGGTCGGGCTCGCGCCCGAGGCGGCGCTCGAGGGGTACCCGGACGAGCCGCCGATCAGGGACTTCGATCCAATGCGAGACGTGATCGAGAACGTCCTCGGCTAGCCTGCAGTCGATGGCGCAGACGAAGAAGAAGCGTCGCCGCAAGCACCGGGGGACCCAGGGCGGCCGGATCGACACCCGTCCCGCTCGCGGGCGGGCGCGGAGTCGTGCCGAAGCTCAGGCGCGCGCCCGGAGCCGGACCAAGAAGAAGGGCAAGACCGGCCCTCGCGTGCCCGACCCGCCGACCTGGTCGAGCGCCCTGAAGAAGGGCGGCGTCGCCGCGGTGCTCTTCGTCGGCATCCTCGCCCTGATGGGCCAGAACCCCGCCATTTCACTGGTGGTCGGGATCCTGATGCTCTCCTTCTACGTCCCGATGGCGTACCTGATGGACCGCTTCTTCCACCAGCGCTACCTCCGCAAGGAGGCGCAGAAGCGCGCCGAGCGCGAGGCGCAGCGCACCGGCCCGCACCAAGCGGAGGGCTGAGCCGGTGGACGTCCGCATGTTCACGGTCGGCCAGATCGCCGAGAACTGCTTCCTGGTCCGGCCGGACGGCTCGGATCGCGCGCTGATCGTCGATCCGGGCGACGAGGCGGAGCGGATCCTGCATGCCGTCGACGAGCTCGGCGTGTCGGTCGAGGGGATCCTCCTCACGCACACCCACTTCGATCACATCGGCGCCGTCGCCCCCGTCGCCAAGGCGACCGGCGCAGCGGTCTGGTGCCCGGAGATCGAGACACCGGTGCTCGCGGACATCAACTCGTTCGTGCCCTGGCCCGGATTCGGCCCTTACGAGAGCTACGAGGCCGATCACCCGGTCAGCGGCGGCGAGAAGCTCGAGCTGGCCGGGATGGAGGTCGACGTGATCTTCACGCCCGGGCACAGTCCCGGCCACGTCACCTATTCCCTCCCCGACGAGGCGGCGATCTTCTCGGGCGACGTCCTCTTCCAGGGGTCGGTCGGCCGGACCGACCTCCCGGGCGGCGACTGGGCGACGCTGCTCGAGTCGATCCGTACGTTGGTCGATTCACATCCGCCGGAGACGACGGTCTACCCAGGCCACATGGGCATCACCACGCTGGGCGCGGAGCGCGCCACCAACCCGTTCCTCGCCGAGCTGGCTCGGTAGCCGGGCACCCGGCTAAGGTCGCTCCGCCATGGCCTCCAAGTTCAAGGCCCCCAGGGGGACGTTCGACGTGCTGCCCGAGGCGCAGTCGGTCCGCCGGCGGATTCACGACGTTGCTCGCGCGAAGCTCGAGGCCGCCGGTTACCGCGGTCTCAACACGCCGGCCTTCGAGGACACGGACCTGTTCGCGCGCGGGGTCGGCGAGTCGACCGACATCGTCCAGAAGCAGATGTTCACCTTCGAGGACCAGGGCGGGCGCTCGCTCACCCTGCGGCCGGAGGCGACGGCCTCGGTCTGCCGTGCCTACCTCGAGCACGGCATGCAGAAGCTCGCACAGCCGGTGAAGCTCTGGACCGAGGGTCCCTTCTTCCGCCACGAGCGCCCTCAGGCCGGCCGCTACCGCCAGTTCAGCCAGATCGACGCCGAGGCGATCGGTTCGGACTCACCGCTGGTCGACGCGGAGATGATCCTGCTGGCGCACGACATCATCGGCGAGCTCGGGGTGGAGGACGTTCGCCTCCGGCTCGGCAGCCTCGGGTCTCCCGCCGCGCGCTCCGCATACCTCGGCGAGCTTCGCGACTACCTGCGCTCACGCGAGGGAGAGCTCTCCGACGACGTTCGCGCCCGGATCGACGCCAACCCCCTGCGCGCCTTCGACGCCGACCACGAGGGCACGCGCCGGGTGATGGACGAGGCCCCCACCTTGCTCGAGCGCCTCGACGAGGCCGACGCAGACCACTTCGACGAGGTCCGTCGGCTCCTCGATCGCAACGGCGTCTCATACCACCTCGACCCGACCCTGGTTCGCGGGCTCGACTACTACACGCGCACGGTCTTCGAGTTCGAGAGCGAGCGGCTCGGCGCGCAATCGGGCATCGGTGGAGGCGGTCGCTACGACGGACTGATCGAGCAGCTCGGCGGGCAGGCGACGCCAGGCTGCGGCTGGGCGCTCGGCGTGGACCGGATCGCGATCGCGCTCGAGGACACGGCCACCGCGGACGGAGTGAAGGCCCGGCAGGGGGTCTTTGTGGTCTCCGAGGGAGATGGAGGCGAAGTCGCGCTCGCTCTGGTCACCGAGTTGCGGCGGGCCGGGATCCGCGCTGACCTCGACCTTGCCGGCCGCGCGACCAAGGGCCAGATGAAGCAGGCGGACCGGTTCGGAGCACGGTACGCGCTGATCCTCTCCGGGGAAGGGTCGGCGACCCTGCGCGACATGAGCTCGGGCGAGGAGCGGCAGATCGACCCCGCCAAAGCGGTTGCGGAAATCGCGGGCTCGTAGGGTGCGAGGGCGCTCCGCAGGCGAAGCCGAGGAGCGACCCGTTATTGAGAGACTCCCCCTCGCGATGAGCGACGGGTTCCCAGCCCTGCGGGCGAACGCCTATCGGGATGCCTGGTGCGGGCAGGTGCTGCCGGACAGGGTGGACAGCGAGGTCCGGGTCGCGGGCTGGGTCCATCGCCGACGCGACCACGGCGGCCTCGTCTTCATCGACCTGCGCGATCGCACCGGCCTGGTGCAGCTGGTCTTCAATCCCGACGAGGCGGGCGAGGCCTTCAATCTCGGCCACGAGCTGCGCTCCGAGGACGTGCTGACCGCGAGCGGGCCCGTGGTGAAGCGCTCCCCGGAGACCGTAAACCCCGAGCTGCCGACGGGGGAGGTCGAGATCAGAGTGAGCGACGCCCGCCTCCTGGCCGACGCGGACACGCCGCCCTTCGAGATCGAGTCCTTCTCCGGTGAGGTGAGCGAGGAGACCCGCCTGCGCTACCGCTACCTCGACCTGCGCAGGGACCGCATGAGGCAGGCGATCGAGCTGCGGCATCGGGTCAGCTCCGCGATGCGCGAGTTCCTCTCGGGAGAGGGCTTCGTCGAGATAGAGACGCCGATCCTCACCCGCTCGACTCCCGAGGGCGCCCGCGACTTCCTCGTACCCAGCCGGCTTCAGCGGGGGTCGTTCTACGCCCTGCCACAGTCGCCCCAGCTCTTCAAGCAACTTCTCATGATCGGCGGCTTCGAGCGGTATTTTCAGATCGCGCGCTGCTTCAGGGATGAGGATCTGCGCGCCGACAGGCAACCGGACTTCACGCAGCTGGACATAGAAATGTCCTTCGTCGACACCGACGACGTGATCGATCTGAACGAGCGCCTCCTGGCGCACGTGCTGGGAAGCTGCGGCGTGAAGGTGGAGCTGCCGATGCGGCGGCTGCCCTACGACGAGGCCGTCTCCCGCTACGGGACCGACAAGCCCGATCTCCGGTTTGGGCTCGAGCTCCACGACCTCACCGAGGTCTTCCGAGCATCCGAGTTCAACGCTTTTCGGCAGGCGATCGAGGGTGGCGCGCTGGTCCGTGGGCTGAACGCCGGGCGCCGCGAGATGTCCCGCGCCGACCTCGACGGCCTGGTGGCCGAGGCGACCGACCTGGGCGCCAAGGGCCTCGTCTGGGCGGTAGTTGAGGGCGATGGATGGCGCTCGCCGGTCGCCAAGTTCCTCTCGGATCAGGAGATCGCGGCGGCCAGCGAGGCGCTCGGCGCCGGCGAGGGGGACGTCATCCTCCTGGTCGCGGATCAGCCCCTGCTCTCGTCCGAGGTCCTCGGCGAGCTGAGGCGGCGCCTCGGCGAGCGCCTCGGCCTGATCGATCCGGAGGCGAACGATCTCACTTGGGTCGTCGACTGGCCGCTGCTGGGCTGGGCCGCCGATGAGGAGCGCTGGGACCCGCACAACCACCCCTTCACCTCGCCCGACGGCGAGTTCGATCCCGCCGATCCGGGCGCCGCCAGGGCCAAGGCGTACGACGTCGTCTGGAACGGATGGGAAATTGGTGGGGGTTCGATCCGCATCAGCGACCCCGAGGTGCAGAGAGCGGTGTTCGAAGCGATCGGAATCGACGAGAGAGAGGCCGAGGAGCGCTTTGGCTTCCTCCTCGACGCCCTTCGCTACGGCGCCCCCCCGCACGGCGGGATCGCCTACGGGCTCGACCGGATCGTCGCCCTGCTGCAGGGAACCGAGTCGATCCGCGACGTGATCGCGTTCCCGAAGACCGCCTCGGGAGGTGACCCGCTCACCGGCGCTCCCGCCCCGGTGGACGAGCGGCAGCTGCGCGAACTGGGGATCTCCGTCCGGGGCGGAGGCGGAAAGGCCTAGTCGGATGGAAGGGCGCCTTCCTCCCGACGACGACGATCTGTTCGAGTGGACCGACGCCCCCGCTCGCCCGCCACGGCGCGCGCGGGAGCCCGGCACCGGCGAGCGCGACCGGCCCGGCACCGGGGAGCGAGAACGCGTCGACACGGGCGAGCGCGAGCGGGTTGGCACCGGGGAGCGCGCGCGTGTCGGCACGGGCGAGAGCCAGCGGGTGGAGCCGACGACCGGCGAGCGACGCCGCGTCCGCGGCGACACGGGCGAGTTCGAGCGAAGCGGTCGTCGCCCTCCTCCAGGCCGCCGGGCCCGCCGCCGAGACCTCCCCGCGAGGGTGCGGCGCCGCCAGGACCTGATGATCGGCGCCGCCGCAGCGGTGGTGATCGTCCTCCTGATCGTGCTGATCTCGGGAGGGGGAGGCGGCGGCAACGAGCCGTCGGTGGGCCTGAAGCGGCTCGTGGGCCAGACGATCGTCGCCAAGCTCGGCAAGGACGGCCCCGACCAGGCGCTGGTCAGGCGGGTCCGGCAGGGGCGGGTCGGCGGGGTGATCGCCTTCGAGAACGATCCCCAGAAGCTGCAGGCCGACGTCAAGCAGCTTCAGGCCGCCGCGTCCGCGGGCAAGAACCCGCCGCTGCTCGTGATGATCGACCAGGAGGGCGGAGACGTGAAAAGGCTGCCACAGGGTCCTCCGGACGTCTCGCCCCAGGACCTCGGCAGGAGCGGCGACGAGGGTCAGGCCAGGGACCAGGGGGAGACGACGGGCTCCTATCTACGGGGCGTCGGTGTGAACGTGGACCTGGCGCCGGTGCTCGACGTCGCCCAGCCCACCACCGCCAACTCGATCAAGAGCCGCACCTTCGGGTCCGACCCCGCGACCGTCGCCAAGGTCGGCGTCTCGTTCGCCCAGGGGCTGCAGGACGGGGGCGCCGTCGCCACCGCCAAGCACTTCCCCGGCCTCGGGCGCGCCACTGTAAGCACCGACGATCGGCCGGTCAGCATCGCGGCCACGACGGCGCAGCTGCAGAGTGACCTGGAGCCGTTCAAGGCCGCGGTCGCGGCCGGCGTCGACATGGTGATGGTCTCGACGGCGAGCTACCCGACCCTGGGCTCCAAGAAGGAGGCCGCGTTCTCCCCGGCCATCGTCAGGGGCCTGCTGCGAAGCCAGCTCGGCTTCGACGGGGTCGTGATCACCGACGATCTCGAGGCGCCGTCGGTCACCGGTGAGGTCGCTCCCGCGCTCGTGGGGGCCAGCGCGCTGGGGGCCGGTGCCGACCTGTTGCTGTACGCGGAGCACGTCGGCGCCTCCGACAAGGCGTTCGCGTCGCTGGTCAGCGAGGTGAAGAGCGGCCAGCTGAACCGCGCCTTCGTCCAGGACGCCTACGACCGCATCACGACGCTGAAGGAGAGCCCACCGGGCTCCTAATCAATAGGGTGCGGCGCGATTTCCGTGTCCACTCTCCGACGGGAGGGAGTCCATGAACGACCGGTTTAGACCAGACGACACACGGGACACGCTGCGCAACATCGGCGGGATTCTGATCGGCCTGGCGGCGGCGATGATCTACATCCGCAAGGGCCCCGCCCTGGCGGTCAATCAGAACCAGTGGGCGACCTTCCCGATGTTCCTGGTGCTGGCGATCCCCGCCGTCTACCTGTACGGAAGCATCCTCGCCAGGCCGCAGACCGGGGAGCTCCGCCCGTGGCAGACGGTGCACAGCGTCTTCGGGCTGATCTTCATCCCGTTCGCGCTGGCGCAGTTCGTCGACCTGATCGGCGGCAGCCCGAATGCATCGCTGAACGTCTTCTGGATACTCGGCTTCACCGCCGCCTTCGCGTTCTATGCCGGCGCCGTGGCCGGGGTGCGTGTCATGTTCCTGCTCGGTTCTATCGCGGTGATCATCTCCTGGTCCGCCTTCTGGAACAAGCTTCTCTCCGGGGGGATCGGGGCTCACTACGGCGTCTATCGAGGGCTGCTGGGCATCGTCGCGATCGGGCTGCTGGCAGGGGCGCTCTATGTGTGGCGCACCAACCCGGGCGGGGACGAGGTCGCGGAGACCGCGACCGCGCCCTCGGGCGACCTCGGTCTCTGGAAGGCCTCCGAGCTGGTCACCGGGGCGGGCATAGCCGCGGTGGTCGGATGTGCGCTGGGGATCACCGCCCTGGGCAACCTGAACCCCCTGGGTACAGGCACGCCGCCGATCCAGACGAACAACTTCTGGGACATCATGCTGCTCCTCGTCTCCCTGGGGTTGGTCGGCATTGGCTCGCAGATCGGAACGCGGGGGCCGGTCTACGTGGGGGCGATCGGGCTGCTGCTCTTCCTGATCATCGCCGGCCTGGACCTGAACGGGAGCCCGCCGCACCCCTTCGACTTCGGCGTCTGGCCCTGGGTACTGCTCATCGGTGGGCTGATCGGGCTCGGGCTCAGCTTCACCCGCGAGGCGAGCCTCGGCAACCAGCCGCGCCGCTTCGTCGAAACCCTCCGCGGTAGGTGAGCTTACGTCGCAGGACCCGGAGGAGCTCGCTCGCCGCTTCCTGGCCGCGCTCAGCGAAGGCGACCGTGCGGCGGTGGGCGAGCTCGTCCATCCGGAGGTCGAGATCCGGACCGAGCGCACCGTGCACCGTGGGCGGGTGGCCGCCATGGAGTGGTCGGGGAAGGTCTTCGATCACCTGGCGCGCCGCTACGTGCCGCTCGAGATCGAGCGGACCGAGACCGGGCTGCTGGTCCACGCGGAGCTCCAGTACGCCTGGCGCGAGAGCGGGGAGGTCGGGGATACCTCGAGGGTGGCGATCGAGCTCGGCATCCGGGACGGCCTGATCGCGTCCTGGTATCTGCTCGACGAGCCCGAATAGAGGAGCTCGGAGGGCGCGCCAGGCGGTGCTAGGGTTGAAACAGGCCCGAGCCTGTACGCGAACCGCTTCAAACGTTGACCCAACACAACTGGCTTGGGGGTCGATTTCCGGCGGTCCCTCGGGGCGGCCGGTAGACCACCACCTGTGCGACACGGGTTACCAAGCCGGAGCGGAAACGGCGGGCTGGAGCCTCCTAAGCTTCGACGCGTGAATCGCGAGCTCTTCGAGGAGTACATGAGCGACGAGATGCGGCGCGGGCCCGCGGCCGCGGGGTCGTTCAGCGGCTCCGCCGGCGGCGCGCCATGTGGCGATCTGGTGCGGATCTCGCTCGTAGCCCTGGGCGGCCGGATCGAGCGCATCAGCCTCGACCACGAGGGCTGCGCGGCGACGTCGGCCGCCGCGGCGGCGACCGCGGAGCTGGCCGATGGAGCGCCGATCCTCGCGGCCGCTCGGATCGATCCCGACCAGATCGAGGCCGAGCTCGGCGGGTTGGCGCCGAGCCATCGCCACGCCGCCGTGCTGGCGGCGGATGCGCTGCACAGAGCCCTCTCCGGGCTGGCGGGTTCCGGCCAGATGCTCGCCGATGCGCCGGTTCGCCGTGAGCGTGTCCTCGTAGCCCTCAGTGGCGGGGTGGACTCCGCGGTGGCCGCACTCCGCGAGCGGGAGGCCGGGCGGGAGGTCGTCGCCGTCACCCTCAAGCTCTGGGCCGATCAGCGGACCGATGGCGAGCGCAGCTGCTGCTCGCCCGAGGCGGTGCTCGGCGCCAGGCGGGTCGCGCATTCGCTCGGGGTCCCGCACCTGACGCTGGACCTCGAGCGGGAGTTCCGCGCCGGCGTCGTTGGGCCCTTCCTGCGTGGCTACTCAGAGGGCCGCACGCCGAACCCCTGCGTGCTCTGCAACGGCGAGCTCCGCATCGACGCGATGATCGCCCTGGCCGACCGTCTCGGCGCCACCAGGCTCGCGACGGGGCACTACGCCCGGATCGCCGACGACGGGGCCGGGCCGCTGCTCGCCGGAGCAGCGGACCCCGCCAAGGACCAGACCTACATGCTCTCAGCGCTCAGGCCGGAGTCGCTGCAACGCCTCCGATTCCCGCTCGGCGAGTTGACCAAGCCGCGCGTCCGCGAGATCGCCGCCCGGGCCGGGCTGGAGGTCGCCGGCCGGGCCGAGAGCCAGGACCTCTGCTTCCTGGCGGGCCAGGGAAAGCGGGAGTTCCTGCGCCGCCACGCGGGGCTCGAGGATCGCCCGGGCGACGTCGTGGACCGCTCCGGCCGGCGTCTCGGCGGGCACAACGGCCATCACAACTTCACCGTGGGCCAGCGGCGGGGACTCGGAGTGGGAGGCGGCGATCCGCTCTACGTCCTGGCGACCGATCCGGCGGCGAATCGGGTGGTCGCCGGGCGC
>DASXSZ010000063.1:0-34966 GCA_036505735.1 Solirubrobacterales bacterium | reverse complement strand
GGCTGATTGGCGACGATCCCGACCGGCTGGCCTCCGAAGCGCGCCAGGCACGTGATGATGGTTTTGGCGAACTTCGGCTTGATGTCGAAGATCGCGCCCTCGTCCGTGATCTCGCGGATCACGTCGTACATGTCGTACGGATGCCGCGGCGACTCGGGGACGATGTCGAGGAGCCTCTCCGACATCCGGTCCTCGGGATCCTCTGACTCGCGAGCCGGGGGGCGCTCCTCGCAGTTGGCCGGAAAGTAGGAGAGGTAGTCCTTGACCACCTGGATGCACTCGGCGTCGTCCTTCACCTCGAGGTCCCCGACGCCCGATTTGCGGCAATGGACCTTGGCGCCGCCGAGGTCCTCCATCGAGATGTCCTCGCCCGTCACCGCCTTGGTCAGGTGTGGCCCGGCCAGCGCCATCGCGCCCTGCCCCACCACCATCGGGACGAAGTCCGAGAGCGCCGGGATGTAGGCGGTCCCCGCGGCGCAGGGGCCGAGCATCGCGGCCACCATCGGAACGACGCCCGACATCACCACCTCCTCCTGGAAGAGATGTCCGGAGCCGGCGAACAGGGAGCCCGCGGCCTCCTGGATCCGGGCGCCGGCCGAGTCGAGCAGCCAGATGAACGGCATCCGCTTGCTCAGGGCCATCTCGCGGAGCCGGCTCATCTTGAGCTCGCCGGTTGCACCCATCGAGCCGGCCATCACCGTGAAGTCGTAGGCGGCGATGCAGCAGCGGCGACCGTCGATGTCGCCCCAGCCGGTGATCACACCGTCCGCGGGCGCCTCCTTGCCCTCCATGCTGCGCTGCGAGAAGTGCGGTCGGCCGTGGATGCCCATCTCGACGAACGTCCCCTGGTCGCAGAGCAGGTCGATCCGCTCCCGCGCGGTGAGCTTGCCACGCTCGTGCTGCAGCGCGATCTTCTCCTCGCCCCCGCCGAGCTTCGCCCTCTCCCGGCGAGCGTGCAGGTCCTCGGTGAGCCCCTTCATCCCGGTCTCCTCGCCGCCCTCGACCCGGTCGGGGGCCTCGGGAGCCTCGCCCCGGTGCTCCGTCTCCTCCTCGGCCTTCTTGATCTCGTCCTTGGCGGCCATCAGCGTCCCTTCCAGTTCGGCTCACGCTTCTCGAAGAACGCCGCAACGCCCTCCTTGATGTCCTCTGTCGTGAACGTCAGCGAGAGCTGCGAGCGCAGGTACTCGAGCGCATCGTCGATCGCCATGTCCTGCTGGCGGTACATCGCGTCGTGGCCGAGCCGCATCAGCACCGGGCTCTTCGAGGCGAGCTTGGCGGCCCACTCGTCCACCGCGGCGTGGAACTGATCGGCGGGGACCACCTTGTTGGCGAGCCCGTACTCCACCGCCTGCTCGGCCGAGATCTGCTCGCCGAGGAGCATCATCTCGTTGACCTTCTTCCGAGGCACGTTGCGGTAGATGATCGACATGATCATGTAGGGGAAGGCTCCGACGTTGATCTCGGGAGTGCCGAAACGGGCGCCCTCCTTGGCAATCAGCAGATCGCAGGAGAGGGCCAGTCCCATGCCGCCGGCCAGCACGTGGCCGTTGGCGGCGCAGAGCGAGGGCTTGCCCAGACGCGGCATCAGCCGGAAGAACTCGAGGAAGAGGTCGGAGGCGAAGTGCTTGTCGACCAGCGGCGCGTCCGCCGCGAAGCCGCCGAGGTCGGCGCCCGCGCAGAACACCTTCTCGCCGGCGCCGGTTAGCACCACGGCGCGGACCGCGTCGTCGTCGCGCGCGCTCTTCATTGAGTCGACGAGCGACCCCAGCAGCTCCCCGTTGAGGGCGTTCCTCTGATCGGGCCGGTTGAGGGTCACCCGCGCGACCCCGTCGGTCACCTCGTAGAGAAGCTCCTCGGCCATCGGCGCCGGAGCCTAGTGGATCTGGGTGCAAATGGGAAGTGCTACGTCTTACTGCCTACTGACCGCCGGCGGTTGCAGTAGGAAGTAGGAAGTCCTACTATTCACTCCCCGAGGCGGCCGCCAGGCTGCTCCGGAGCAGAGTCCAGACCAGAAGGAGAGTCCCAGAGTGGCCACCGCGACTTCCAGCGTCATCAAGCCCGACCACGCCGCCAGCCGCAAGCACTTCATCTTCACCGACGAGCACGAGGAGCTGCGCGAGTCGATGCGCTCCTGGGTGCTCAAGGAGCTCACCCCCCACCGCTTCGAGTGGGAGGAGGACGGCTGGCCGGACTGGGTGGTGAAGCGCGCCGGGGAACTGGGCTACATCGGGCTCTGCTACCCGGAGGAGTACGGCGGCCAGGGCGGCGACTACTTCTACTCGCTGGTTCGCTCGGAGTGCATGAGCTACTCGGGCTGCGGCGGGCTCAACATGGGGATGGCCGTCCACACCGACATGGCGACGCCGCCGATCCACCTGCTCGGCACCGAGGACCTGAAACAGCGCTACCTGGTCCCCTCGATCGCCGGCGAGAAGATCAGCTGCCTGGGGATCACCGAGCCGGGCGCGGGCTCCGACGTCGCGGGCATCCGCACCACGGCGATCCGCGACGCCGACGAGTACGTGATCAACGGATCCAAGATCTTCATCACCAACGGAGCGCGGGCCGACTACATCGTCCTGGTCACCAAGACCGATCCCGACAAGGGCCACGACGGGATCACCCTGTTCGTGGTCGATCTGAAGGACGAGGACGGCAACCCGGTCCCCGGCTTCAGCGTCTCCCGCAAGCTCGAGAAGATGGGGATGCATGCGTCCGACACGGCCGAGCTCGCCTTCGAGGACGTCCGCGTGCCGGCGGAGAACATGCTCGGCGAGGAGGGCAAGGGCTTCTACCACATCTCCTGGGAGCTCCAGGGGGAGCGACTCGTCGGGGCGATCGGCTGCGTGGCCGGCGCCCAGCGGACCTTCGAGCGCACCCTGGAGTACGCCAAGGAACGCGAGGCCTTCGGCCGGCCGATCGGCCGCTTCCAGGCGATCCGCCACAAGTTCGCCGAGATGTCCACCCAGATCGAGGCCGCCCGGCAGTTCGTCTACACGACCGCCTGGCGCTTCGCCAACGGCGAGTACCCCGTCCGGGAGATCTCACAGGCCAAGCTGTTCGCGTCGCGGCTGATCTGCGACGTCGCCGACGAGTGCATCCAGATCCACGGCGGCTACGGCTACATGAAGGAGTACGAGGTGGAGCGGGCCTACAGAGACGCCCGGCTCAACCGGATCGGCGCCGGCACTGACGAGATCATGCTCGAGGTGATCGGGCGCAGCTACGGGCTCTAGGCGTTCGACCGGATCGGCCCCGGGGTCGAGCTCTCGTAGCCGTACGGCGAGAGATCCATGACCGCCCTGACCTCGATCGCGCTGTCGGGGGGCATCGGCACCTTCTTCGCCCAGCCGATCGCCTCCTCGAGGCTGCCTGTGTCGATCAGGCAGAATCCGCCGAGCTGCTCCTTGGTCTCTGCGAACGGCCCATCCGTGACGGTGGCCTCACCGTTCTCGGCGATCCGGATCGTCTTGGCGCCACTCGGTGGCTCCAGCGGCTCGTTGGCGATCAGTGCCCCGGCCTCGATCGCCTCCCGGTCGAAGGCGTTCCAGGCGTCCATCGCCTGCTGCATCTCTTCCTCGGTGGCGTCGTACATTCGGTCCTGGTCACGTACGAACGTCAGCAGGTACTTCATGTCTCTCCTCCTCGGTCTGGCGGCGCGATGCGCCACGTTCACCCTAACGACGAACCGCCGCAGCTCAGATCGACACACGCCTCCGGATATATCGAGCCGCCCATGAGCAACCTCGACCACATCCGCTCCTACTACGAGGCTCTCAACACTGGCAACGTCGACCTGATCGCCTCTCACTTCACCGACGACGCGGTCCACTACTACACGCGCCTCGGGCCGCATCGAGGCCGCGAGATCGCCGAGAACGCGAAGTGGGGAATCGACCACGTCGACGGACAGTGGTGGATGGAGCACGGAATCGAGTCCGGTGACGAGGTGGTGATCGAGTGGACGATGACCTGGCGCGACCCGAAATCGGGCGAGCGTCGCCTCAACCGCGGCACGGAGTGGTTCCGCCTCCGCGACGGGAAGATCTGTGAGGTCCGCGCCTACCACCACGGCGACCGCAAGAATCCGCAGGGCGACCTGCTCGGGTTCGATCACGCCGGGCGCGGATACACGACGATGGACGACTGGAGAGCGCCATCAACGTCATAAAGGACACCGGCCTGCGAGCGCAGATCCCGCCGTTCGGAGAAGAGCACGAGGAGCTCCGCGAGTCGGTGCGCCGCTTCGTCTCCAAGGAGATCGCCCCGAACGTCGAGGAGTGGGAGGAGGCGCGGGAGTTCCCGCGGGAGCTCTACAACCGGTGCGGCGAGCTCGGCTTCCTCGGCCTCAAGTACGAGACCGAGTACGGCGGCCAGGGCGGGGATTACGTCCACGACGCGGTCTGGGTGGAGGAGCTCTCGCGCTCCGGCGGCAGCGGAGGGGTGGCAGCCGGGATCGGGGCGCACGCCGAGATCGCCACCCCGCCGATCTGGAAGTTCGGCACCGAGGAGCAGAAGCAGCGCTGGCTGGTGCCGGCGATCAAGGGCGAGAAGATCGGCGCCCTCGGCATCACCGAGCCCGGCGCCGGCTCCGACGTCGCCTCGCTGCGGACCACCGCGCGAAAGGTCGACGGTGCATATGTCGTCAACGGATCCAAGACCTTCATCACCAACGGTGTGCGGGCCGATTTCCTGGTCTGCGCCGTGAAGACCACCGAGGAGGGCGGCCATCACGGCATCTCCTTCCTGGTGCTGGAGCGGGACATGCCGGGCTACGAGGTCGTCTCCAAGCTGGAGAAGATGGGCTGGCACTCATCAGACACCGGCGAGCTCTCCTTCACCGAAGTCGAGGTCCCCGAGGAGAACCTGCTAGGCCGGCGAAACGAGGGCTTCAAGCTGATCATGGCCAACTTCCAGTGGGAGCGCCTGACCATGGCGCTCGGAGCGGTCGGCGGCATGCAGCGGGTCTTCGAGAAGACCCTCGAGTACGCCAAGGAGCGCGAGGCGTTCGGCCGCCCGATCGGCCACTTCCAGGTGATCCGCCACAAGTTCGCCGAGATGTCGGTGAAGATCGAGGCGTCACGGGCGCTCACATACGCGTGCCTGCGGAAGTTCGCCGCCGGAGAGGACGCGACCCGGGAGGTCACCCAGGCCAAGCTCTTCACCCAGCGGGCGATGTGCGATGTCGCGGACGAGGCGATCCAGATCCACGGCGGCTACGGCTACATGCGCGAGTACGGCGTCGAGCGCGCCTATCGGGACGCCCGCCTCGGCCCGATCGGCGGCGGCACCGACGAGGTGATGAAGGAGATCCTGGGCAAGCAGCTGGGGCTCTGAAGAAAGGGAGCGGGCCTTTAAACCGCGGCCGTCGTCTACTAGGCTGCGTTCTCGGAGCTTCAGAAGGGGGACCGTGCGAAGGATCGCCGTAGCAGCAGCTCTCGTGGTTGGCTTGCTCGCCGCCAACGCCGCGACGGCGAGCGCGCAGCTCTGGGGCACCAGCGTTCCGGTCACCAACACCGTGGTCAGCCAGCCCTCCGCCGGCGGCGGCTATCCGGTGCCGCCCGGCCAGACGGCGCCCGACCCCGGCACCTGCCGCGCTGGTCAGTACAACTCGAACTTCTCCGAGTCCTGGATCGCCGTTAGGCCCGGGACCGAGCGGCTCGTCGGGACCTCGAAGTTCTTCTTCGAGACCTTCTCGACCTTCTACGACTTCCACCTCGGCTCGTTCACGATCGAGAACGGCGCACCGTTGGCGGCGAACCAGGTCCAGGGCTACGACTGCACCACGATCAGGCCGGGTGAGCTCGTTCAGGACATGCCGCCGAGCTGGACCAACAACACCGATCCCAACGCCGACTTCGACACCCAGGGGCGGGTCTACCAGGTGACCCTGCCCTTCAACGCCTTCTGGGCCAATCTGCATCCGAACTCCGAGATCGACATCTCATACAGCGACGATCTGGGGCGGCACTGGGTGAAGGGCAACGGCGGACAGCCCCTCGAGCACGCCCCCAACTGGTCGGCAAAGAGCCTCGGGTTTGTCGAGGACAAGCAGTGGGTCGCGGTCAACCACATCCCCGGCAACCGCTTCCAGGACCACGTCTACGCGGCCTGGGCGATCTACAACGGTCAGAACACCAAGATCAGGGTTGCGGTCTCGCGCGACCGCGGGCTGAGCTTTGCCGACGCTGAGACGATTTCCGTCCCTAGCGAGATCGGGCCGGTCACCGAGTTCGTCTACCCGGCGGTGGACGCGGCCGGGAACGTCTATCTCTCGGTCGCCTCCGACAAGCCGACCGGCAACGACCAGAAGACCATCTACGTGACCCGCTCGACGGACGACGGGGTCACGTGGTCGCAGTTCATGCCCGTCGTTCAGGCCCGCCAGCTGCCGGGCTGCTGTCTGCCGAACACCACTTTCCGCGACGGCATCCTCGAGCACTTCACCGCCAGCCCCAACTACCCCGGCCATCTGTACGTGGTCTGGGAGGACTGGGACGGCAGCCAGTACGACGTCAAGTTCTCGCAGTCGACGGACTTCGGCAGCACCTGGTCGGCTCCGATCCGCGTCAACGACAATGCCAACCCGACCGCGACCGACCAGTTCCAGCCCCAGGTCGCTGCCGGTCCCGGCGGAGCAGTCGCGGTCAACTTCTACGACCGCCGCGCCCCTTGCCCGGCGGACCCCAGCGTCCTGCCCGCCGACGTGGGGAGACACAACTTCTGCATCGACGTCTCCCTGCAGGCGTTCAGAGATTCCGGCGCCGGTGCCGTGCCGGTCGGCGGCAACGTCCGGGCTTCTCAGTTCACCTGGGATCCGGAGCAGCCCGGGCAGACGATTGGCGGGGTCGACCAGATGGCCTGCGCCGCGCACCAGGATCCCTGTACGACCCGCGCATTCATCGGCGACTACTTCGGTCTCGCCATCTCCGGCCAGAACGTCTACACCCTCGGCGTGTCGACCCACTACCCCTCGGGGGCGACCGCCGACGGAGGCGGTCCCGTCTACTACCAGCAGCAGGTGCTGGAGACGGTCTCGAGGGCCGCATTGAGTCTCTAGGCCGTCCGATCGGCAAAGATAACGACCGTTCGTGCTAAGTTAGTCGTATGGCAGTCGCCAGTCCGAAACCGGGTAGAAAGCGCAGCGACGGCGAACGGAGCCGCGGCGCGATCGTCGATGAAGCCGCCCGCCTCGCGACCGTAGAGGGCATCGGCGGGGTCTCCCTGAGCAGGTTGGCGGATTCCGTCGGCATGAGCAAGAGCGGCCTCTTTGCCCATTTCGGCTCCAAGGAGGAGCTGCAGCTCGCGACAATCGAAAGGGCCAACGAGATCTTCGATGCCCAGGTGCTCGAGCCGGCGTCGACCGCCACCGGCGGCCTCGAGCGGCTGGGGCGGCTCGCGGACGGCTACCTGCGCTACGTCCAGGGCGGGACGTTCCCGGGCGGCTGCTTCTTCGCGTCCGTTCTGGTCGAGGTGAGCATGCAGCCGGGCGCGGTTCGCGATCGACTGCTCGCCTTCCTGGAGGACTGGCTGGGGCGGCTCGAGGCCGCGGTCCGGGACGCGCAGCGCGAGGGCGCCATCGATCCATCGGAGGATCCAGGGCAGCTGGCCTTCGATGTCGAATCCTCCCTGCTCCTCGCAAACACGCAGTTCGTGGTTGCGCAGAGCGCCGAGCCGATCGAGCGGGCAAGGCGGGCGATCGAGCGCCGCCTGGACGCCGCCGCACCCCAGAGGTAATCGGCGCGAGGCCGGCAGGCCATCCGCGAAGCTTCACGGACGGCGGGCGGCCGTGCAGGACCACCCGCCGTCCGCGTCGATCACGCTGCGACGGCGTCCGCCACGGGATCGGGCCGGACGACCACGGTGTCCGCGATGTCGAGGATCTGATCGGCGGGCATGCCGACGCGATGGGCATGCTTGCGAACGGCCTCGGGGCTGGTTGCCTGATAGATGCAGACGGTTCCGAGCGACCCATCCTCCTCGGCGATGACATAGCTGCGGATCCAGCGGATGTCGGCCTGGAACTCGTCGTCGGCGACCTGCTTCGAGCGCGCAGCCGCCTGCTCCAGCTCGGCTGGGGACTTCCATGCGTGCAGGCGGCGGATCGCGTACAGCTTCAATTCGGGTGTGTCGCTCATGGCCACTCTCCTAATTAGTACGATCGGTCGTGCGCACTATACACAAGTACGACCGATCGTGCTATCGGCGTCCCCCGAGAGGGGCGAATAGTCCCGGGGCGAGTCCCGGTCGTATGTGCAGGGGTCACAAACCCCAAGGGGAGACCCGGGCAAGCTCAGGGTCATTCCCGATTGATGCAGGGACCGCGGGAGCGCATCCTGCGGCACTGGAGGCCGAAGTCTTCTCAAACCAACAGGAGGGAACCTCGTGTCATCACTCACCCGCTGGGTCCTGGCCCACAAGAGAACGGTCGTCATTTCGTGGATCCTGCTGACCATCGCCGGGATCATGGCCGCCGGCCCGGCGAGCCGTGCGCTCGACCAGAAGTTCTCCGTGCCCAACAAGGAAGGGTGGGAGACCAACGAGGCGATCGCCGCGAAGTACAACGGCACCGGCGGGGACACCTCCCCGCTCCTCCCCGTGGTCACTCTTCCCGCCGGAGAGTCGGTCGACTCGCCGGAGGTGAAAAGCGACCTGGCGAAGCTCGATGACCGCTTGGCCCGGACCCTGCCGGGCTCGCGAGTGGCTTCCTACGCCTCGACGGGCGACAAGGCATTCGTCTCCGACGACGGACGCACGACCTTCGCGATCGTCTATCCGCGACCCGATCCGGATTCCGCCTTCGGTGACAACCCACAGGCGGCGAAGGACGTAAAGGCCGCGGTGGCAGGCACCACCGTGGGAGGAGCCACCGTCCACGTGACCGGCTTCGACGCGCTCCAGCAGTCGACCGGCGGAGGCGACGGCCCCGGAGTGCTGCTCGAGGCCGTGCTCGGCGGATTGGGCGCTCTGATCGTGCTCAGCTTCGTCTTCGCCTCGTTCCTGGCGGTCGTGCCGATCCTGATGGCGATCTGCTCGATCATGACCACGTTCCTGCTGCTGCTCGGGCTGACGACCTTCACGGACGTCTCGCCGATCGTGCAGTTCCTGGTCGCCCTGGTCGGCCTGGGCGTGGCGATCGACTACTCGCTGCTGGTGGTCTCCCGCTGGCGTGAGGAGCGCACTCATGGCCACAGCGGCGACGAGGCGGTGCAGCGGGCGATGGAGACCGCCGGCCGCGCCGTCGTGTTCAGCGGGATCACCGTGGCGATCGGGTTGCTGGCCTTGATCGCCCTGCCCCTGCCGTTCCTGCGCTCGATGGGCTACGGGGGGATGCTGATCCCACTGGTCTCGACGCTCGTCGCGATCACCCTGCTGCCGGTGATCCTGGCGAAGGCGGGGGCGCGACTCGACTGGCCGCACCGGCGGACAGATGACAAGGCGAGCCGCGCGTGGACCCGCTGGGCGCAGGCCGTCTCGCGCCGGCGCTGGGTGGCCGCCGGAGCCGGCATGGCGGTGATCCTCGCCCTGGCATTCGCCGCGACGAACCTGCAGCTCGGCGCCTCCGACGCGAACACGATCGCAAAGAAGGGCGACGCGGAGCAGGGCCTGAAGGCGCTCGAGAGCGCCGGGATCGGCGAGGGCTCGATCCTGCCCCACGAGATCCTCGTCGGGGGCGACACTGATCCGGCGACGGTCGCGAGCGACCTGAACAAGGTCGATGGCATTCAGGGAGCGGTCGCGCCGCGCGACCCCTCCTGGAATCGAGACGGGACTCACATCGTCGAGGCGATTCCGGTTCCCGACAGCGGGACCAGCGCCGGGCATGACACCCTGAACGGCGTCCGGGACGCAGCGCACTCGGCCGGGCCCGACGTCAGGGTCGGCGGTGGACCCGCGGCGAACCAGGACTTCATCGACGCGGTCTACGGCAGCTTCCCGCTGATGATCGCCCTGATCGCGATCACCACGTTCATCCTGCTGGCGCGAGCGTTCCGATCGCTGCTCCTGCCGCTCAAGGCGATCGTGCTGAACATCCTCAGCGTCGCCGCCGCGTGGGGCGTCCTGGTCCTTGTCTGGCAGGAGGGCTACGGGTCCGAGGCGATCTGGGGCATCCAGGCGACGGGCTCGATCCAGTCGTGGATGCCGCTGATCATCTTCGCCTTCCTCTTCGGGCTCTCGATGGACTACGAGGTGTTCATCCTCTCCCGGATGCGGGAGGAGTACGACCGGACGGGCTCAACGGAGACCGCGGTGGTGCAGGGCATCGGCAGGACGGGACGCCTGGTGACCAGCGCCGCCCTGATCCTGTTCCTGGCGTTCACCTCGATGGCGTCGGGGCCGGAGACGGATCTGAAGATGTTCGCGACCGGCCTGGCGGCCGGGATCCTGATCGACGCCACCATCATCAGGGCGTTGATTGTGCCGGCGGTGATCTCGCTGATGGGCCGCTGGAACTGGTGGCTGCCGACCTGGCCGGCGCGGCTCTTGCGGGTCGAGCCCTCACTGCCCCGCCGCGTGGCCGCGGGCGAGGCGGAGGGCTGAGCCCGAGCGAGTGACCCGGCGGCGGGCGCCGCAGACGCCGCACGCTAGTTTGGCCGCGTGAGGCGCGTCTTCATAGCGCTCGCCGCCGGGATCGCCCTGGCGGACGCCTCGATCGTCACGCTGGGGCTGCCCTCGATCCTCGTCGAGCTGAACGCGACCGTCGAGGGCGTGGCGCTGGTCCTCGGCGTCTACACCGCGGTCCTGGCCATCGCGCTGATCCCCGCCGCGTGGCTCTGCCGCCGCTACGGCGACGCGCATGTCGGGGCCGCCGGTTTTGCCCTCTTCTGCGCCGCGTCCCTGGGCTGCGGCGCCTCCAACTCGCTCGGCCTGCTGCTGGCGCTGCGTGGCGTCCAGGCGCTGGGAGGGGCCGGCGGGTTGGTCGCGGCCTTCGCCCTTCTCGACGGCGGCCGGCCGGGTCCCGGGAGGAGGATGTGGGTCGCCGCCTCGGTCTTCGGGATCGCGGTCGGCCCGGCGCTCGGAGGCGCGCTCACCCAGGCGTTCTCCTGGCGCGCGATCTTCCTGGCGCAGGCCCCGATCGTCCTCCCGGGTCTGCTGGTCGCGTTGCAGGTCGCCCGCACCGAGGTGGCGCAGCCGGATCGCGACCGGGCCTCGTCCTCCCTGCCGCTCCGCCCCGCGATCGCGCTGGCACTGCTCTCGGCGTCGCTGACCGCGGTCATCTTCCTGGTCGTCCTGCTGCTGGTCTCGGGGTGGAGCATCGAGCCCCTGGCCGCGGCGCTCGCGGTCAGCGTCCTGCCGGTCGCGGCCCTGGTCTCGTCGCGGCTCCCGGGCGGCTCGGAGACGCGCGCGATCGCCGGCTGCCTGCTGGTCGCGGGCGGCGTCGGCTGCCTCGCCCTGCTGCCGGGTGCCTCGGCCTGGTGGACCGTCATCCCCCAACTCCTGGCCGGCGCCGGCATGGGGATGGCCCTGCCCGCCCTCTCCGGAGAACTGATACCGGAGCGGACCCGCCAGGACACGGCCAGGATCCTCTCGATCCGCCACGCGGGGATCGCGATCGCGCTGGCGAGCCTCGCCCCGCTGATCTCGGCCAACCTCACCTCGACCATCGATTCGGCCCGCGAGCAGGGCACCGCCGCCGTGCTCGACGCGCGCCTGCCGCCGGAGGACAAGATCGCGATCGCGCCCGATCTCTTCGGAGGGCTCAACACCGACGACCCGCGCGGCGAGCTCCAGGACTCGATCGACAGTGCGAAGACGGACCTCGACCCGGGCCAGGCGGGCGAGCTCACAAACCTGGGCAACCGTCTCGACGATGTTGTCACCGGCGCTGTCCGAACGGCCTTCCGGCCCACGTTCATCGTCACCGCGGGGCTCGCCCTGATCGCGGCGCTGGTGCTGCTCTCCGGGGCGCTGGGGGCCGCCGCCTTGGTCGCCCGTCCGGCCGTGGCGGCGGCCGCGATCGCGGCGGTGGCGGCGGCAGCCGGGTACGGCATCGCCTACGCGAGCACCTCACGGGAGACGGTGCACATCGGCGACCCCTGCCAGGATCGCCAGCTGCCGGACACCGGCGGGATCAGCGGCGAGATCCAGAACATCTCCCTCGCCGCGCTCGACCGGGCCGCCTGCAGCTTCGGCTCGAGCCGCGAGGAGCTCCTGCTGGCGCTCTTCGACGACCGCCTCCAGCACAAGTTCGAGGAGGAGCACGGCGTCAATCCGCGCTCGATCTTCTCGCTCGGCCCGGCGCTGCTCGGGCTCTGATTCTCATACGTTCCCGGTGTGAGCGAGCAACCAACCCGCCGCGAGATCATCGAGGCGTTCATCCCGAACTCGCCGCACGCTGAGCAACTCGGCATCCGTCTGGCCTCGCTCGGCAGGGACGAGGCGGTGCTCGAGCTTCCCTACAAGCCCGAGCTGGCGACGATCGGCGACGTCGTCCACGGAGGCGCGATCGGCGCCCTGATCGACACGGCCGCGATGGCCGCCGCCTGGGCGACCGACGAGGTGCCCGAGAGCGTGGCGGGCTCCACCGTTTCGCTCTCGGTGAACTTCGCCGCGGCGGCCAGCGGCGTGGACCTGCGCGCGGACGCCCGCGTCGCCAAGCGGGGTGGCCGGCTCAGCTTTTGCGAGGTGAGCGTCACCGATCCGGATGGGACGCTCGTCGCCCATGGGATCGCCACTTACCGGTTTGGGTAAGAATCCCCGACCCCTCACCCAAACAGGAGGAAACGACTTGGGACTGCTTGACGGAAAGAGCGCGATCATCACAGGCTCCGCCCGGGGAATCGGCCGCGCCACGGCCGAGCTCTTCGTCAGCGAGGGCGCGAAGGTGCTGATCAACGACCTCGACGGGGACATTGCGGAGCAGGCCTCGAAGGAGATCGACGGGGAGACCGCCGTCTTCGCCGGCGACCTCACCAAGCCGGGCATGCCCGAGGACCTCGTCAAGGCCGCGATCGACGCTTTCGGTCAGGTCGACGCCGTGGTCAACAACGCCGGCTACACCTGGGACGGGGTGATCCACCGGATGTCCGACGAGCAGTTCCAGGCGATGCTCGACATCCACACGATCGTCCCGTTCCGCGTGGTCCGCGCCCTGGCCCCGACCTGGCGCGAGGCCGCCAAGCAGGAGGCCGAGGCCGGCGAGGAGGTCTTCCGCAAGATCGTCAACGTCACCTCGATCTCGGGCACCATGGGAAACGCCGGCCAGGCGAACTACTCATCGGCCAAGGCCGGCCTCACCGGCCTGACCAAGACCATCGCCAAGGAATGGGGCCAGTTCAAGATCAACAGCAACGCCGTCGCCTTCGGCTTCGTCGAGACGCGCCTCACCCAGGCGAAGGAGAAGGGCGAGACGATGGAGGCCGCGGGCGAGAGCCGCGAGCAGGTCTCCCTCGGGATCCCCGAGCAGATGCGCCAGATGGCCCGGCTGACGATCCCGCTCGGGCGTCCTGCGGAGCCCTCCGACGCCGCGGGGCCGATCCTCTTCCTCTGCTCCCAGCTCTCCAACTTCATTCACGGGCAGGTGATCAACGTCACCGGCGGCCAGTTCGTCGGGATGTACTCCTAAGCATCGTCCGCGCCGCAGCGGCCGCGGTCGCGGCCGCTGCTCTGGTGGTGGTGGTGGCGGGCTGCGGCGGGGGTAGCGGCAATAACGGCGATCAACGGGTGATCGCCGCCGTCGGGGACTCGATCAGCGCTGGAAACCCCGGTTACGAGCCGGATCCCGGAATCCGCCGGCAGCTCGGGCTCGGCGACGACGCCGAGAGCCAGTGGGAGTGGTGGGCTCAGCAGGAGCATCCGGAGCTCCAGATCCGGAACTGCGGGGTACGGGGCGAGCGCACCGACGAAATCGTGCAGCGGCTCGACTCCTGCACCCAGGGCGCCGACGGCGTCGTCATCCAGGGCGGGATCAACGACCTGGCCCAGGGGATCCCGGTGGAGGCGGTCGCTGCCAACCTGGGCGGCATGGTGCGCGCCTCGAAGCAGCTCAACCTGGACGTCGCGATCGCGGACGTGCTGCCGCTCAATCGCTTCCACCCCGAGGCGGATGCGCAGATCGCGGCGCTGAACGCGCGGATCCACCGGATCGGGGTACAGGAGGACGTCCCGGTGCTCCCCTTCCACGACACGCTCGAGGACCCGAACGCTCCCGGCCTGATCAAGGCCGGGTGGATCTCACCGGACGGCGAGCATCCGTCGGTCGAGGGGTATCGACGGTTGGGCGAGGTCGCCTTCCAGCCGCCGAGCTAGTTCCTCTCCTCGGCCAGCGGCTCACCGCCCTCGCCGGCCGCGCCGCCCGGCGGCCAAGCGCCGAACCAGTTGTCCCGGGCGCCGTCGACCGTGATCACGCAGCCCGAGAAGAAGTCGCCGGCGGGCGAGGCGAGATAGGCCATCAGCCAGGCCATCTCGTCCTCTGTGCCGAGCCGGCCGAGCGGGACGGTCCCCGCCACGTTGTCCACGATCGCCTTCGGATACTTGGTGCGCAGCGTCTCGGTGTCGAACTGGCCGATGGCGACCGCGACCAGCCTGATCCCGAAACGCGACCACTCCACCGAGAGCGTCCGCATCATGTTCTCCACCGCCGCCCTCGCGGCGCCGGTGTGGACCATCCCGGGAAAGCCCATGTGCGGCGAGACGGTGACGCTGACCACCTTGCCCCACCGCTGGGGGATGAACGCCTTGGTGGCCGCGGCGTGGGTCATCTGCCAGGTGCCCTGGACGTTGAGCTCGATCACCGTCCGGAAGCCCTTGGGCGTGATCGCCTCCGCCGGGCTCAGGAACTGCCCGCCCGCATTGTTCACCAACAGGTCGATCCGGCCATGGCGCTCGACGATCCCGTCCATGAAGCCGTCGACGGCCTCGTCGTCTCGGATGTCGAGCGCTTCGAACTCCGCGCGGCCACCGCGCTCCGAGACCTCCCGGACCATGCCCTCGAGGGGCTCGGTGCGGCGGCCGCAGCCGACCACCGTGGCGCCCAGGGACGCCAGCTCCAGCGCCGTGGCCTTGCCCAATCCGGTGCCGGCACCCGAGACCACGCAGATCTGGCCGTCGAGCAATCCGGGCGCGAAGATGCGCGAGCTCTTCTCCTCCGTCATCGCGGATGAGCATATTGGGCGGCACGAAGCCGCCCACCGCGGTCCGCACCCCGTAACTACGCTGGCTGCCGTGAGCGTCACGGCTGAGGCAATCCCGCTGGAGGAACCGCTCTCCGGCGGCACAGACGGAGCGTCGCTGGTCATCGAGCCGCTGAACACGGGCGAGGCTCACTGGCCGGCATCGTTCTTCCGGCGGACCGGCCGGGGCCCGATCGCCCGGCTGCGGGCCGTCGGCTTCGGCTCCTCTCCGGAGTCGTGGGAGACGCGTCCGGTGCCCGCCTACCTGGCCCGGCACCCGAGTGCCGGCAACATCCTGGTCGACGCGGGACTACATCCCTCAGTCGCGCGGAATCCCCGGGACAACCTCGGGCGCTTCTCCGGCCGGCACTACACGGTCGAGGAGGGCAAGGACATCGTCTCCCAGCTGCGCGAGCGAGGGCTGGCGCCGTCCGACATCGCGGTCGTCGCCCTCACGCATCTGCACGAGGATCACGCCTCGGGGATCGAGGCGTTCCCCGAGGCCCAGTTCGTGCTCAGCGCGACCGAGTGGGAGGCTGCAACGACGGGCTCGCGGCCGCTCTTGCGCGGCTATCACCACTCGCACTACGACTTCGCCTTCGACTACGCCACGATCGACTTCGACAGCGAGCTCGTCGAGTCCTACGGCCCGTTCGGCCGCAGTTTCGACCTGTTCGGGGACGGCTCGGTCCGGCTCGCGTACACGCCGGGCCACAGCGCCGGCCACATGTCGGTGATCCTCCGCCTGCCGCGGCGCGACTTCGTGGTGGTGGGTGACGCCGCCTATGACTGGAAGGAGTTCCAGGGCGAATCGCAGCCGACGATGATGGCCGACGAGCACAACTGGCGGCGTTCGCTGCGCGAGCTGCAGGCCTACAGGCGCACCTACCCGTACGCCCTGATGGTCCCGGGACACGATCCCGAGTTCTGGGAGAAGCTCGAGCCCCGCTACGAGGAGTAGCGGCCAGCGGGGGCTCGATGAATCTGCAGGCCCCCGCGAGTCTTACGGGCAGATGGCGTTTCGCTACGAGCTGATCGCGCGCGCGAACGGGGTCAATCTGTGCGTCGAGACCTTCGGCGATCGCTCCGACCCCGCCGTGCTCCTGATCATGGGCACTGGCGCGTCAATGGAGTGGTGGGAGGACGAGTTCTGCGACCGGCTCGCCAGCTCCTCCCGCTTCGTGATCCGCTACGACCACCGCGACACCGGGCAGTCGGTCACCTATCCGGTCGGGCGCCCCAAGTACACCGGCGGGGACCTGGCGCGGGACGCCATCGGCATCCTGGACATGCTCGGTGTGCGTTCGGCCCACCTCGTGGGGATGTCGATGGGAGGCGCCCTCGCGCAGTTGATCGCGCTCGATCGCCCCGATCGAGTTCGTTCGCTCACCCTGATCTCGACCACGGCGGTCGCCGGCGGCCGCTCGGATCTGCCCTCGATGTCCGAGGAGGACGCCGCGCGGTTCGCCATCGACGATCCGGACTGGTCGGATCGAGACGCGGTGATCGACTACCTGACGCAGCTGGCCGAGGCGTCCGCGAGCCGCAACCGCCCCTTCGACGAGCGCTCCTTCCGCCAGCTCGCCGGGCGCGTCTTCGATCGCAGCCGCGACATCGCCGCCATGGTCAAGAACCACGATCTGATCGAGTCCGGAGAGCCACCCTCGCGCCCACTCGAGCAGCTCGATGTCCCGGTGCTGATCCTGCACGGCGAGGATGACCCGCTCTTCCCGCCCGCACACGGCGAGGCGCTCGCGGCGGCGATCCCAGGGGCTCGCCTGATCAAGCTCGAGCGCACGGGCCACGAGCTCCCGCGTGAGACCTGGGACGTGGTCGTCCCGGAGATCTTGGAACTGACGTCCGGCTAGCCGCGGCCGTGGGCGTCCGCGGCGTCGGGCGAGGGAGACGCGGCGGGGAGCCCCTCCCGCAGGCGCTTGAGCACGTGCCGGCGCCCGTTCTCCTCCAGGTCCACGTACATCGCCCGGACGCGATCGAAGATCTGGTTGGCGACCTCCTGCTGCTCGTCGCGGCTCGGCTCGGCCTTGGCCGGGAAGCTCAGCGGCTCGCCGTACTGGATGGTCACCTTCGGGAACTGGAGCCTCCTCCAGCCGCGAACGTGGGCGGAGCCGTGGATCGCGACGGGCACGACCGGCGCGCCCGACTCGAGGGCGATCTTGCCGATCCCGCGCCTCGGCTCACCGAGGTCGCCGGTCCGGGAGCGTCCCCCCTCGGCGTAGATCAGCATCGTCCCGCCGCGCTTGAGGATCTCGTGGGCGGTGACGAAGGCCTCCTCGTCGTGGTGGCCCCGCCTCACCGGGAAGGCCCCGCCGCGCTTGAAGATGAACTTGATCGCGGGGTTCTTGAAGAGCTGCGACTTGGCCATGAACTGGACCTTGCGCTGTAGATAGACCGCCGCGAAGAAGTGGTCCCACTGGCTGAAGTGATTGGGCGCCAGGATCACCGGGCCGCTGGCCGGGATGTTCTCCACGCCGATCGCCCGGGCCCTGTAGATGAGGATGGTCGGGATCGTGAGGATTACCCGGGCCAGGTCGTAGATCCAGCCGACGCCCTTACGCGCACTGCGGTGGTACTGGGTGAACATCTCGGCCGGACGGGGGTCCTTGTAGACCTGCGGCTTCATGTCCTTGGGATTCACCTTGGGCATCTCTCTATCCCCGAAAAAAACGCCGTCGGAGACGGCGGCACGTGCTGATTCCTACCCAGCGATTACGCCTGGGTTACGCGTCGGATCAACCCTATTCGGCCCGCGCCCAGCCCCGGGCGCGGGCCACCGCCTCCCGCCAGCGGCCGAGCAGCTCGTCGCGCTCGGCCTCCGGCATGGCGGGCTCGTACGTCGCCGCCTCGCGCCACATCTCGCGGACCTCCTCCGCGGTCCAGACGCCGGTGGCGATCCCGGCCAGGTAGGCGGCGCCGAGGGCCGTCGTCTCGGCGACCTCGGGGATGATCACGGGCACCCCCAGGACGTCCGCCTGGAACTGCATCAGCCACGAGTTGGCGACCGCACCCCCGTCGGCCTTCAGCGAGGGCACGCTCGCGCCCGAGGCGGCCTCCTGGGCCCGCACGGCGTCGACCGTCTGGTAGGCGATCGCCTCGAGCGCCGCCCTGGCGAGGTGCGCCCTGCTCGAGCCGCGGGTGAGTCCGACGACCGTCCCGCGGGCGTAGGGATCCCAGTGCGGCGAGCCGAGGCCGGTCAGGGCGGGGACGAAGTAGACGTCGTCGTTGGAGTCGAGCGAGGCAGCGAGCTCCTCCGTATCGGCTGCCTCCGAGATGATCCCGAGGCCGTCCCGGAGCCACTGCACGGCGGCGCCGGTGATGAAGACGGCCGCCTCGAGCGCGTAGTCGACCCCTCCGCCGAGGCCCCAGGCGACGGTCGTGAGGAGCCCCTCACCGGGGTCGGGCGCATCGTCCCCCGTGTTGAGCAGGACGAAGCTGCCCGTGCCATAGGTGTTCTTGGTCTCCCCCGCGCGCTGGCAGGCCTGTCCAAAGAGCGCCGCCTGCTGGTCGCCGGCGATTCCGGCGACCGGCACCTGGCCGCCGAAGAGGGAGGTCGTGCCGTAGACCTCCGACGAGGGCACCGGCTCCGGCAGCGACCGGCTGTCGACGCCCAGCAGCTCGCAGAGCTCGCCGTCCCAACCCAGCCCGCGGATATCGAACAGCATTGTGCGTGAGGCGTTCGAATAGTCGATCAGGTGGCGGCCGGTGAGCTTGAAGGCGAGCCAGGAGTCGATCGTCCCGAAGACGACACCGTCGGGGAGATCCGCATTCCGGATCAGCCACTCGATCTTCGTCCCGGAGAAGTAGGGGTCGATGACCAGGCCCGTCCGCTCGCGGACCAGCCGCTCGTGGCCCTCCTCACGGAGCTGGTCACAGCGAGCCGCGGTCCGCCGGTCCTGCCAGACGAGAGCCCGGTGGGCGGGTTCGCCGGTCCTCGGATCCCAGGCGACGACGGTCTCGCGCTGGTTCGTGATCCCGATCCCCTTCAGGTCCGAGCCCTGCACGCCCGTATCTGCGAGCGCCCCGATCGCCACCCTGCGCGTCACCTCCCAGATCTCGTCCGCGTCGTGCTCGACCCAGCCCGGCTTCGGGAAGTGCTGCTCGAACTCGCTGTAGGCGCGGCCGCGCGGCTGTCCCTCGTCGTCGAAGACGATGCAGGTCGTCCCCGTGGTCCCCTGGTCGATGGCGAGGATCATCCAGGCGAGACGCTATCTCGTACGGGCGAGGGCGGCACGGCGGATGTCGCGCAGCTGCCGGGCGCGATGAAGGAACCCCGCGGGGGTGCGTCCGGTCGAGCGATGCTGGAGCGGAACCTCGATCTCCTCGACGCGATAGCCGGCCCGGAGCGCGTCGATCGTCATGCCGACCTCCAGTCCCCATCCGCGGGCGAAGGGCAGCAGCCGCCTCAGGGTCGAGACGCGCATCGCGCGCTGGCCGGAGAGCGCCGCCTGTGGTCCCTCGCCGGCGAGGCGCTCCACCGCCCGGCGCGCGTAGCCCAGCGTGATCCCGAACCCGCCGCCGTCCGATTGCGCGAACTGCCCCACCGCCAGATCGCAGGCCCCGTCCTCAACCGCGTCGACCAGCGGAACCAGGGCGGCCGCGCTCTCGCCGAGGTCGGCGTCGCAGAGCAGCGCGGTGGCGCCGTCCCCGAACTCGCCGATCGCCGCCTGCGCCGCGGCCGTCACGTTGCCGCCCTTGCCGTGAGGACGTCGCCTGGACACGACCCAGGCTCCGTGGCGCAACGCCGCCGCCTGGGTGTCGTCCGTGGAGGCGTCGTCCGCGACGATACGGCGCGCTCCGGGGAACGCCCGGCTGAGCGCATCGAGAGCAGCACCGATCCGCTCCGCCTCGTTCTGGGCCGCCACGATCACGACGCGCGCCGGTTCCGGCGTCACAGCCGACTATTGTCCCCGCGCGACATGGCGGACGTGGAGGCGCACATCACCGGCACAGTCTGGAAGATCGAGGTCGCCGTCGGCGACCAGGTCGACGAGGGCGACACTGTCGTCATCCTCGAATCGATGAAGATGGAGATGCCGGTGGAGGCAGAGGACCCCGGCAAGGTCGCCGAGATCCGCTGCGAGGAGGGCCAGTCCGTCTCCGAGGGCGACGTCCTCGTCGTCCTCGAATAGCCTCAGCCCTCGTGGCTGAGGAACTCGCCGCCGGCAAGCTCCTCCTCGACTATCCGGCCGAGGCGGTCGCACGGCTGACTCTCAACCGACCCGAGTCACGCAATGCGCTCGACCACGAGACGCTGGACGCGATCGCAGAGACGATGCCCTCGCTCGACCGGGGGATCGAGCTCCGCTGCGTGATCCTCACCGGCGCCGGGCAGATCTTCTCGGCCGGCTACGACATCGGTCGCTTCTCGGACGACTCGTTCGAGAGCGAGGCCGAATCCCTTGTCGCCCATCCGTTCGCCCGGGGGCTCGACGCCGTGGACGGGCACCCGTGGCCGGTCCTCTGCGCGATCAACGGCCACGCCCTCGGCGGCGCGCTCGAGCTGACCCTCTGCTGCGATCTGCGCGTCTGCGCCCGCGGAGCCAAGCTCGGGATGCCGCCGGCCAAGCTCGGGCTGATCTACGGGCACACGGGGCTGCAGCGCTTCATCGACGCGATCGGTGTCCCGCGTACGAAGGAGCTCTTCCTCACCGGCGACAACGTCTCGGCCGAGAGGGCCGAGCAGATCGGCCTGGTCAACCAGGTCGTCGACGAGGACCGGCTCGACGCCTACTCGGTCGAGCTTGCCGCCGAGATCGCCGCGAACGCCCCGCTCTCGATGAGGGGAAACAAGCACGCGATCGACACGATCAACTCGGTCGCGCGCCTGACGCCCGAGCAGGAGCGCGAGCTGATCGAGCTGCGCGAGTCCTGCTTCCGCTCCGAGGACTTTCGCGAGGGGATCGCGGCCTTCGCCGAGAAGCGCAAGCCGGTCTGGAAGGGGCGCTAGGTCCTCAGCCCGCCTCGGCGGGCTCCGGCACCGCGTGCTCGCCCGTCTCCTCGCGGAGGCGGCCTCCGGCCCGGGCGGTGGAGGGCCACCAGATCCGGTCCCCGAGCACCTCCACGGCGGCCGGGACCATGATCGTTCGCACGATGAACGTGTCGAGCAGGATGCCCAGCGCGACCATCAGGCCGAGGTCGAATGTGAAGCTGACCGGCAGGGTCATCAGCACCGAGAAGGTGCCGGCGAGGATGATCCCCGCGCTCGTGATCACGGGCCCCGTGGCGGCCAGGGCCCGGAGCATGCCCTCTCGCGTGCCGTGCCGGCGCGCCTCCTCGCGCACGCGCGCCATCAGGAAGATCGTGTAGTCGATCCCCAGCGCGACCAGGAAGATGAACGCGAACAGCGGAATGGACGAGTCGAAACCGGCGTCGCCCACAACGAAGCGGATGATCAGGATGGAGATCCCGAGCGTGCAGCCGAACGAGAGGATCACGCTCGCCAGCAGGACCAGAGGGGCGACCAGCGCCTGCAGCAGGATCGCCAGGATCACGGCCATCACTACGAGTGCGAGCGGCACGATGATCTCGATGTCGCGCTGGTTCGCCTCGTCGACGTCGAAGTTGATGGCGCTGGTCCCGCCGATCAGAGCGGTGACCCCGTTCGGGAGGTCCGCGACCGCATCGCGCATCCGCGGGACGATGTCGAGGCCTGACCTGTTAAGCGGGTCCTTGCTCAGGACCGCGTCGACCTGAGCGATCTCGCCGTTGGTCGATCGCAGGCCGGTGTCACCGACTACGGCGACGCCGTTGACAGCAAACAGCTTCGTCTCAACGTCCTGGATCTCGATCGGCGTGACGGCTCCGCCGTCGTTCTCCACCAGAACCGTGGTCGGCGCCAGTGTGCCCGCGGGGAACGCGCTCCGCAGCACGTCGAAGCCCTCGACGGCCTCCACCGAGTGCTTGAAGAAGCTCGTGGTGGAGTAGTCGACCTTGTAGGCGAGCAACCCGAACGCGCCAGCGATGAAGATCACGCCGGTTGCGACCAGGGCGTGCGCCGGCCGCTGCAGCACCCGGTCGCCGAAGCGACGCCAGAGCCCGTGGCTTTCCTGCGTGGCGTGTTCTGGGTCGTAGGCCACAACGCTCCGACGGGGCCAGAACCCCCGGCGCCCGAAGATCGTGAGCAGGGTCGGCAAGAGGGTGAGGCCGGCGACCATCGCGGTGAACACGGCGATGGCGGCGACGGGGCCGAGCGAGCTGGTGTTCTTGTTGTCGGCGAGCGCCATGGTGAGCATCGCAAGTGAGACCGTCATGCCGCTCGCGAGGATCGCGGGGCCCGCGCGCCGCACCGCACGCCCCATCGCCTGATGCTTGTCCTCGATCCGCCGGAGCTCCTCGCGATAGCGCGAGACGAGTAACAGGCAGTAATCGGTCCCCACCCCGAACATGAGGACGATCAGAATGCTGGTGCTGTTTGAGGAGACGGTCGCGCCCGACTTCGCCAGCGCATAGACGAGCGCTTGCGTCATCGTGTAGGCGAAGAAGACGACGATCAGGGGAGTGAGCGCGACGAGCACGGAGCGGTAAATCGCTCCCAGCAGCACAAGCACCAGCGCGACCGTCGCAAACAGCAGCTTCGTGTCGATGTTGCTGAAGACGTCGTTGGCGTCGGTGCTGAAGCCGACGCCGCCGGTGACGTAGACCTGCATGTCCCCGGTGTTCTCGTCCGTGATGTCGCGGATCGCCTGGCCCCAGTCGCTCTCCTTGTCGAAGTCGGTGGGAGTCGTGTAGATGGCCGTGGCGACGTCGCCGTTCTTGGAGACGAGCTGAGGCGACGATCCGGGCGCGAACGGCACGGCCGGCCGCTCGACCAGGTTGATCTTCTCCTTGCCGGCTGCCTGTATCGCCTGAGCATCGGCGGCGATCTTCTGCTTGTCGGCTGCGGTCAGCCCGCCCGCCTGCTTGTAGACGACTATCGCGGTGTCGGTCTCGCCCTGCGGAAAGTCGTGATCCAGCTTGCGCACGACCTCGGTCGACTCGGCGCTGGCGGGCAGGAAGGACTCGGTGTCGTCCGTGGTGACGTCGGAGAGCTTCGAGCCGATCGGCTGAGCGATCACGAGCGCGAGGATCCAGCCGATGAGCACGAACCACTTGGTCCGGCGACCGGTGACCACGCTTGCGAGCCTTCTCAACGGACCTCCTTGTCGGTGCCAGCTTCCTGCCGGTCCGCGTCCCCCTCTGACGCAGCCCGTCACACTAACGAACCTCAATTGCCGGCTTTGAGGCCGGCGCCGACTGGACTCGTTTGGGACCCTGTATAGGGGGCAACATGCCTGAGGAAATGAACCCGACAGCAGTGGAGCTCGACCCAGGCGTCGAGGAGCGCGTCGCGGCTCTGATCGAGAGCGGCCGCCCGGCGGACTGCGTTGACCTCTCGGAGGTCGATTCTTTGGTGCAGGAGCTGAACCTTTCGGAAGAGGAGGCGGAGCTGGTGCAGGAGCGCATCGAGAGCGCGGGGCTCTCGGTGGAGGACGACTGCGGCAAACAGGCAGCCGAGCCCGCCGGATACCGCAACGGCGACCTGGCCGAGACCACCACCGACGCCCTGCAGCTCTTCTTCAACGAGATGCGGCGCTACCCCCTGCTCAGCAAGGAGGAGGAGATCGAGCTCGCCCAGGCCATTGAGCGCGGCGACCTCGAGGCCAAGGAGCGCCTGATCAACTCGAACCTTCGCCTGGTCGTCTCGAATGCCCGCCGCTACATGCGGCAGGACCTCAACCTCCTCGACCTGATCCAGGAGGGCATCCTCGGTCTGATCCGGGCGTCCGAGAAGTTCGATTGGCGCAAGGGCTACAAGTTCTCCACCTACGCGACCTTCTGGATCCGGCAGGCGATCCAGCGCGCACTGGAGTCCAAGGAGCGCACCATCCGCGTGCCGAACCAGGTGGCTCAGCGGGAGCGCAAGGTGATGCGGATCGAGCGTGAGCTGGCGACCAAGCTCGGTCGCGACCCGACCACCGAGGAGGTGGCCAGGGAGGCGGAGCTCGAGCCGGCCCAGGTGGAGGAGATCCGGGACCTGACCCGGGTGGTCACCAGCCTCGATCGGCCGGTCGGCGAGGAGGACGCCTCCTCGCTCGGCGAGTTCATCCCGGACGAGCGCAGCGGGCCCTCCGAGGAGGTCGCCGTCAGCCTCCGCGACCGCACCCTGCACGACGCCGTCCAGGAGCTCCCCGAGGACGAGCGCAAGGTGATCCAGCTGCGTTACGGCATCAACGGCGACGAGCCGACGCCGCTCCGAGAGACGTCGCGCCGTCTCGAGCTCAAGCCGAACGAGGTCAAGCAGCTCGAGGAGCGAGGCCTGAGCCGCCTGGCGCAGGCGCGCGAGGTCGAGGCGCTGCGCGACGCGGCCTAATTAGTGCGAGGGTGCTCCGAGCGGAGCGAGGAGCAACCCGTCTTATGGCGAAGCCGTCGACCGCAGCGCAAGGATCCGGCTAACCGACGTCTGGAACTCGGCGCGGTCCAGCGTCCCACTGGTCAAACCGGCGGCGAGGGCCCGCTGCGCCTTGGCGGCCGCCCCCAGGTCGGTGAAGAGGACGAGGTCGGTGCCGGCGGCCGCGGCAGCGGTGGCGGTGCGCGCCGGGCCACCGACCGCCCGCGCGGAGACCGTCCCCAGCGCATCCGTGATCGAGACGCCCTGAAAGCCCAGCCGATCGCGGAGCTCCCCCGTCGCGACCGCGCGAGAGAGCGCCGCGGGCTTTCCCGACAGCGCGGGGTAGATCGCGGTGCTCAGCATGACCATCGCGCCGCCCGCCCGGGCGAAGCTCTCGAAGGTCCGCTCATCGGCCCCTCGCAGCGCCGCGGCCGACAGCCGGATCTTCTGGACTGCGTTGTCGGTATCGAGCCTGGCGCCTCCCAGCCCGGGAAAGTGCTTGGCGGTCGCCGCCACGCCACCCGCGGTGAGACCACGGGCGAAGCCGACCCCGATTCGTGAGACCGCGGCCGGCGTACGCGCGAAGGTACGCCGCTCCTCGGTGATCGCGCTGCCGGGTCGCCCCAGGTCGAGCACCGGAGCGAGGTCGACGTTCACGCCCATTGCGCTCAGGCTGCTGCCGGCGGCGCCCGAGGCGCGCCGCGAAGTCCGCACCACGCGTCCCGATCGAGCGCGCGGAGGGCTTCGGCGGCCCCGGCAGTCGCCTGACCAGCCCGCCCTCCTGGTCGACGGTCACCAGAAGCGGCTGGCTCATGCCGGCCGGCCGCGGGATCGACTGCAGCTCGGAGGTCAGACGGCGCACGGAGCGCCGCCCGCCGACGTTGTGGTCGAACAGGATCACGCCCGAGACCTCGCCGGCGGAGATCATCCGGCGAAGCGCCGGGGGTGGATGGTGGCCCGGGAAGCCCGTGATCACACGCGCTCCCGCCAACTCGTCGTCCGTCGCCGGCGTCCCGGCAACCGCGAGAGCCAGCGCGCCGACGATCCCTGCGAGCACTGGAGCAAGGTATAGGCTCGACCACCATGGACTACACGATCAAGAACCTCAGGGAGGTCGACGACATAGCGGCGGCGCAAGGCTTCGGCGAGGTCCTGGAGGCGCGCTTCGCACACGAGGATCTGGGCGCCGAGCGGAGCGGCGTCTCGTACCAGGTCGTGAAGGCGGGCCAGCGGCAGCCCTTCGCGCACAAGCACGGTGAGATGGAGGAGATCTACGTCGTCCTCTTCGGGACCGGCCGGGCGAAGCTCGACGACAAGATCGAGGAGGTCCGACCTCTCGACGCGATCCGTATCGCCCCCGCCGTGACCCGCGCCTTCGAGGCCGGGGACGAGGATCTCGTGCTGATCGTCTTCAGCCCTCGTGCTGCCGGCGACGCGCAGATCGTCGAGGACTTCAGCTGGGACTAGGCGTCCGGCCGCGTTCATAGATTTGGCGGCGTGCCGCCGCTGATCAGCTTCGACGAGGCGCTCGAGCTCGGCGCCCTCACCGACCACGACGAGATCGGCGCCCTGGTCGAGCGCGCCTGGGAGGTGCGCCGGGACCGGTTCGGGGACTCGACGGACATGTGCTCCCTCGTCAACGCAAAGTCGGGCGGCTGCGCCGAGGACTGCGGCTTCTGCGCCCAGTCCCGCTACGCAGGGGCGGACACGCCGATGCACGCGATGATGGAGCCGGAGCAGATCCTCGAGCACGCTAAGGCCGCCGAGGCCGCGGGCGCCCATCGCTTCTGCATGGTCACCCAGGGCCAGGGCCTGTCGAAGCGGGACTTCGCCAAGATCCTCGACGGCGCGCGCCTGGTCTCCGAGCAGACGAACCTGAAGCGCTGCGCTTCGATCGGGCACATGTCTGCCGATCGCGCCAGGCAGCTCAAGGAGGCCGGCATCCAGCGGGTCCACCACAACGTCGAGTCGGCGCGCTCCTATTACCCCGAGGTCTCCACCACGGTCCGCTACGAGGGCAGGCTGCGCACAATCGACGCCGTCAAGGAGGCCGGGCTCGAGACCTGCGTCGGCGGCATCCTCAACCTCGGCGAGTCCCCGCGGCAGCGCGTCGAGATGGCGTTCGAGCTCGCCGAGATCGATCCGGACTCCGTCCCGATCAACCTCCTCAATCCCCGGCTCGGCACGAAGTTCGGCGACCGGGACCTGATGGACCCCTGGGAGGTCGTCAAGTGGGTCGCCATCTTCCGGCTGATCCTGCCGGACGCGCTCTTCCGCCTCTGCGGAGGACGGGTGGAGAACCTGCAGGAGCTCCAGCCCCTGGCAGTCAAGGCGGGTCTCAACGGCGTGATGATGGGGAACTTCCTGACGACGCTCGGCGTCGAGCCGGCCGAGGACCGGGCGATGTTCGAGGAGATCGGCCTGAACGTGGCGCGCCAGCCCGACAACGGCGCCAACCCGCGGCCCGACAACCGGTCGGGATGGCTCGATGGCGAGACGCCGAGGACGCCGGTCGACGACCTGATCGACAGCCAGGCCGAGGCCAACTTCTGGGATCCATCGACCCAGCTGCGGGTGATCAAGAAGAAGGGCAAACCTCCCGCCTACCCGCAGCGCCTTCCCGGGGATCGGGAGTCCCAGCCGGCCGGCTGGGGCGACTAGTGCTCGATTTCGGCGAGCGCCTGGCCGAGCTCGAGTCGAGCGGGCTCCGCCGCCGGCTCCGCATGATCGAGGGGCCGCAGGGCCCGCAGGTCGTGCTCGACGGGCAGCCGGTGATGCTGCTCTGCTCGAACAACTACCTGGGACTCGCGGATCATCCGCGACTGCGCCGCGCGGCCGCCGACGCGGCCCTCAGCCTCGGCACCAGCTCCGGGGCCTCGCGGCTGATCTCCGGGACCATGTCCATCCACGCCGAGCTCGAGGCGCGGCTCGCCGAGTTCAAGGGGGCGGAGGCCGCCCTGCTGTTCGGCTCGGGGTACCTGGCCAACACCGGCACGATCGCCGCGCTGGCGCGGCGCGGCGAGGCCGTCTTCTCGGACGAACTCAATCACGCGAGCATCATCGACGGCTGCCGGCTGGCCGGAGCGGAGACCTTCGTTTACCGGCACGCGGACACCGAGCATCTCGAGTGGGGCCTGCGCCGCGCCGGGGGCCGCGCCGCGCTGATAGTCACCGACGGGGTCTTCTCCATGGACGGCGACATCGCGCCGCTGCACGAGCTCTCGATCCTGGCCCGCCGCCATCGCTGCCGGCTGCTGGTCGACGAGGCGCACGCCACCGGGTGCGTCGGGCCCGGCGGCAGAGGCTCAGTGGCGGCAGCTGGGCTCGCGGGCGAGGTGGACGTGGTCGTCGGCACCCTCGGCAAGGCGCTCGGCGGCTACGGCGCCTATGTCTGTGGCTCGGCTGAGCTGATCGACTTCCTGGTGAACTCCGCCCGCCCCTTCATCTTCTCGACCGCTCCCCCTCCCCCGGCGGTCGCCGCCGCCTCCGCCGCGCTCGAGCTCCTCGTCGAGCGCCCGAAGCGAGTGGAGCGGCTCATGGCCAACGCCGCGGCCCTGCGAGAGGGCCTGCGCTCTGAGGGCCTCGAGCCCGCCGGGTCTGTGACCCAGATCGTTCCGCTCGTGATCGGCGAGGCGGATGAGACGATGGCGCTCTGCGAGCGCCTGCTGAGCGACGGTCTCTTCGCGCAGGCGATCCGGCCGCCCACCGTTCCCCCCGGGACCTGCAGGCTGCGCCTGACGACGATGGCGACCCACCGGATCGCCGATCTGCGCCGGGCCGCCCGGATGATCGGCGCCGCGGCGGGAGACCTCGGGATCGCGGCCACCCGGGCCGAGTCGAGGCCCGCTCCGATCAGGCGAGTGCAGTCCGCGCTTCGCCACGCCGCCTGACCCGTGCGCGGCGTCTTCGTCACCGGCACCGGGACGGAGGTCGGCAAGACAGTGGTCGCGGCTGCGATCGCCAATGCCGCCCGCGCCGCGGGGAAGCGGGTCGCGGTCTTCAAGCCAGCGGTCAGCGGCCTCGACGAGCATCCGCTGCGGCCCGAGGAGTGGGAGAGCGCTCCCGGTCTCCCTGACCATGCCCTGCTCCGCCTCGCCGCCGGTTCGTCCCAGGGCGACGACGAGGTCGCGCCGTACCGCTACGGACCGCCCGTCTCACCCCACCTCGCCGCCGAGCTCGACGGGGAGCGAATCGACCCGGACCGGCTTCGCGGCGCGGCGCTGGCGGCGACGGAGGACGCGGACATCCTCGTCTGCGAGGGCGCCGGCGGATTACTGGTCCCGCTGGCGCCGGGCTACCTGGTGCGGGACCTGGCCCGCGACCTAAGGCTCCCGCTGGTGATCGCCGCGTTGCCCGGATTGGGCACGATCAATCACACGCTGCTGACCGTCGAGGCGGCCCGGGCGGCGGGCCTCGAGGTCGTGACCGTGGTTCTCACGCCGTGGCCCGACGAGCCGTCGCCGATGGAGCTCTCGAATCGCGAGACGATCGAGGAGCTCGGCGCGGTTGCGGTGGAGACGCTGCCCCACCTGGATCTGCGCATGCCGGAGAGCTGGCCGGAGCTTGCGCTCAGCGGGCGCGAGCGCCGACTGAAAGCGGCGTAGCGCCGGCGGGACTCTCCTCGGGCGCGGGCAGGGTGTCCTCGCGCTTGGCGCGTGCCCCGCGGACCAGCGCCAGTGAAACGACCAATCCGGCGACCACAACGATCGCCGCCAGCAGCATCGCGCTGCCCAGGGCGTCCACGAAGGTCGCCCGCGCCTGCTCGGGAGCCGTCGCCAGCTGTGCGGGGTTGAAGCTGCTCCCCAGCTGAGACTGGAAGATCGCGCCGGTGGCGGCGACGCCCACGGACGCGCCGATCATGCGCGACATCTGCAGCACGCCGGAGGCGACGCCGGACTTCTGCACGCTGACCGCGTTCATCGCGGCGGTCGACATCGGCGACATCACCAGCGCGATCCCGATACCCATCAGCACGAACGGGACGATCAGGCCGCTGTACGTGGTGCCCGTGTCGATACCGGCGAACATGAACATCGAGGCCGCAAGCACGGCGAGGCCGGCGCTCATCGGGGTCGAGGGCCCGAGGCGGTCGGCGAGCCGTCCGGAGATCGGAGCAATCACCGCGATCACCATCGTCGTCGGCAGGAACCTGATCCCGGCCTCCAGCGCCCCGTAGCCGAGGATGTCCTGCATGTAGATCGCCATGAAGAAGAAGGTCCCCATCATGGCGAACGTGATGATGAACGCGATCAGGTTGGAGCCGATGAACTGGCGGGTCCGGAAGAGCGCGAACTCCACCATCGGCGACGAGACACGCAGCTCGATCGCGACGAAGATCGCCAGGCCGATCGCGCCACCGATGAGCAGCGAGAGGATCGACGCCGAGCCCCAACCCCAGCTGTTGCCCTCGATCAGCGCGAGGACGATCGCGGTGAGGCTGGCGGTGAGCGCGATCACGCCCGGGTAGTCGACGTGCCGGTCGACGGTCTCGTCCCGGGACTCGCGGACGGCGAAGACGGTCGCCAGCACCGCGCCAGCCGCGACGGGAAGGTTGATGAAGAAGATCGCCCGCCAGCTGACGTACTCGGTGAGGAAGCCGCCGACGACGGGGCCGATCGAGAGGGCGAGTGCCGAGACGCCCGCCCACGTGCCGATCGCCCTGCCGCGCTCGGCGGCCGGGAAGGTGTGCGTGATGATCGAGAGGGTGGCCGGCATCATCAGCGCGGCCCCGATTCCCTGGATTGCCCGGCTGCCGATCAGCATCGCCGGGTCCTGCGCGATCCCAGCGGTGGCGGAGGTGATCGCGAAGATCAGCACGCCGGCCAGGAACATCAGCCTGCGTCCGAAGATGTCGCCGAGGCGCCCGCCGGTGGCGATCAGGACGGCGAAGGTCAGGGTGTAGCCGTTGACGACCCACTCCAGCTCGGAGATCTGCGCGTGCAGATCGCGCTGGATCGAGGGGAGGGCGACGTTCACGACGGTGTTGTCCAGCATCACCATGAACAGCGCGAAGCACATCGCTCCGAGCGTCCACCACTTACGGTTGTCGTCCGTGATCAGGTGTCGGTAGCGCGTCACTTGCGCACCCTCCTCTCGTAGTTGCTGTAGATCTCGGCGAGCTCGGGACGCTGCAGGAGTGCGTCGAGAGCCGCCTCAAGCTTGTCTCGCTCGCTCGGCTCGAGCGAGTCGGTGAACTCCTCCAGGCCGGCGACGCGGGCGGAGATGATCCGGTCGGCCAGATCCCGCCCCTTCGCGGTGAGCGCCAGGCGGCGGACCCGGCGGTCGTTGGGATCCTCGACCCTGGTGGCGAGCTTCTTGCGGACCAGCCCATCGGCCGCCCGGCTCGCGGATGCAGCCGAGATGCCGAGCTCGTCGGAGAGGGCGGTAACGGTACGGGCGTCCTCGTCGGGCTTCTCCAACTCGACGAGCACCTTCATCTGAGCGAAGGTGAGCCCGCTCTCATCGATCATGCGGAAGACGTCCCCGCCCCTGCCGCCCATGCAGCGGAGCACGAACGCGCCAAGCTTGATCGCCAGCTCGTTCGCTGTCCCTCGGGACCGCTTGCTCCTGTCTCGCGTTGCTGCTTCCACCGAAGAAAAGGTTACACGTCTGCAACCATTTCAGACACGGAAGCGTGTGTGACGTGCGTCACACTGCGATCGGGAACGCCTCTAGCCGATCGCGCCGGCGGCGCGTGGAAGCTCCGGCCCGCCGTGGGCGGAGAGCTCGTGCTTCGGCTTGCCGCTGATCACGACGGCGGCGATCACGGCGCCGACGGCGGTCAGGGCGGCCCCCAGCCCCATCGCGGCGCCGAGCGCGTCGGTGAAGTTACTCGCGGCCGCGGCTCCCCCGCTCGCCAGCGTGGCGGGGTCGAAGACGCCGAGCTTCGACTGGAAGATCGCGCCGGTTGCCGCGACGCCGATTGTCCCGCCCATCATGCGGAACATCTGCAGGGTGCCCGAGGCGACGCCCGCCTTGTCGACGGCGACGGCGTTCATCGCGGCGGTCGACATCGGGGACATCGTGATCCCGATCCCGATCCCGAGCAGGATGAAGGCGGGAAGAAGGTCGTTATAGGTGGTGGTGGCGGTCATCCGCGAGAAGAGATAGAGCGAGATCGCGGTGATCACGAGGCCGAGCACCATCGGCAGCCTCGAGCCGAGCTTGTCGGCGACCCGGCCCGCGACCGGGGCGGCGATCACGATCACGACGGTGGTCGGCAGAAAGCGCACACCGGTCTCGAGCGGCGAGAACCCGAGCAGATCCTGGAGGTAGATCGCCAGGAAGAAGAAGCTGCCCATCATCGCGAAGCTGATGATCAGCGCGACCGTGTTGGCGCCGATGAAGTTCCGTGAGCGGAAGAAGTCGAAGTCGACGATTGGGGCGCGAACGCGGGTCTCGACCCAAAGGAAGACCGCGGTGGCGATCACGCCGCCGGCCAGCAGGCCGATTGTCCGCGCCGAGCCCCAACCCCACTCGTTGCCCTCGATCAAAGCAAGGACGACCGCAGTCAGCGCGATCGTCAGCAGTGCGACGCCGACGTAGTCGACGGTGCGCTCGGCGTTTTCGTCGCGCGACTCGCGCACGGCCGCGAGGGACGCGATCAGGGCGAGCGCGGCGATCGGGAGGTTGATGTAGAAGATCGCGCGCCAGCTGACCTGCTCGGTGAGGAAGCCGCCGGCGAGCGGCCCGAAGGAGAGGGCCAACCCCGAGATCCCCGCCCAGGTGCCGATCGCCTTGCCGCGCTCCTCGGGCGGGAAGGCGTCGGTGATGATCGAGAGGGTCGCCGGCATCATCAGCGCGCCTCCGATCCCCTCGGCGATGCGCGAGCCAACGAGCATGTCTGGGCTCTGGGCGAGTCCTGCCGTGGCGGAGGAGACGGCAAACACCGCCACGCCGACCATGAAGATCAGGCGGCGGCCGAATATGTCGCCGAGCCGCCCGCCGGTGACCAGCAGGGCCGCGAAGCTGAGCGTGTAGCCGTTCACCACCCACTCGAGCTGGTCCACGGTGGTGTCGAGGTCCTTTTGGATCGACGGCAGCGCGACGTTCACCACCGTGCTGTCCAGCATGATCATGAACATCGACAGGCACATCGCGCCGAGGGTCCACCACTTCCGGTTCGCCTCGGTGATCGCCCCGATGCGGTCCATCCGGCGCCGATCATATGTTGGCCACCGGCGAATGCAGAAGGCTGCCCGGCTCGATCACGCTCATCTCTGGCACCCGTTCACGCAGCAGTGCGAGTGGGTGGCGGAGGAGCCGTTGATGATCGAGGCGGCCGAGGGGATGGAGCTGATCGACAGCGAGGGGCGGCGATACCTGGACGGCGTCTCGTCGCTCTGGTGCAACGTCCACGGCCACCGGCACCCGGACATCGACCGGGCAGTGCGAGACCAGCTCGATCGCGTGGCGCACTCGACGATGCTCGGCCTCTCGCATCCCGCCGGCGCGGAGCTCGCCAGCCGGCTGGTCGAGATCGCTCCCCCGGGGCTGAGCCGTGTCTTCTACTCGGACTCCGGCTCCACGGCTGTCGAGATCGCGCTGAAGATGTCCTTCCAGTACTGGCAGCACCGCGGCGGTCAGCACGTTCGGAAGACCTCCTTCATCTGCCTGGAGGACGCCTACCACGGGGACACGATCGGGTCGGTCTCGGTCGGCGGCATGCCCCTCTTCCACTCGACTTTCGGGCCGCTCCTCTTCGAGGCCCATCGCGCGAAGTCGGGTGACATCGATGACATCGCCCGCCTGCTCGCCATGCGCGAGGAGGAGATCGCGGCGGTCGTCCTCGAGCCGCTGGTTCAGGGAGCCGCGGGGATGCTCACGCACCCGCCTGGGTACCTGCGCGCCGTCCGGCGCCTCTGCGACCGCCATGGGGTGCTGCTGATCTGCGACGAGGTGGCGACCGGCTTCGGCCGCACCGGCACGATGTTCGCATGCGAGCAGGAGGGCGTCTCGCCGGATCTTCTCTGCCTCGCCAAGGGGCTGACGGGCGGCTACATGCCGCTGGCCGCCACCCTGGCCACGGAGCGGATCTACCAGGCCTTCCTCGGCTCCTACGCGGAGTTCAAGACCTTCTTCCACGGGCACACCTACACGGGCAACCCGCTCGCCTGCGCCGCCGCGATCGCCTCGCTCGCCGTCTTCGAACGCGAGCGGACCCTGGTCCGGCTGCAGCCGAAGATCCGCCTGCTCTCGGAGTGGCTCGCGCAGGTCGAGAGGATGCGGGAGGTCAAGGAAGTCCGCCAGCGCGGGCTGATGGTCGGCATCGAACTCGGCGAGCACGATCCCGAGCTGCGGCTCGGTCACCGCGTCACCCTCGAGGCGCGCCGGCGCGGCGTCATCGTCCGGCCCCTCGGTGACGTGATCGTGCTGATGCCGCCTCTCGCGATCTCCAAGCAGGACCTGCGGCGCCTGGTCGGCGTCGTCGCAGAGTCGATCCGGGCGGCCTACCCGGTGGCCGAGCTCGACGCCGGCGCCAAGGGCCGCCTCGACGCGGCCCTGCTCGAGGCGGCGTAGCGCGACAGGACCGCCCGCCGGAAGCGTCTACTCCTCGTACGGCTCGAAGTCCGACTTGCGGGCCCCGCACACGGGGCAGAACCAATCGTCGGGGATGTCGTCGAAGGCCGTTCCCGGCGGTACCCCGCCGTCGGGATCGCCCTCGTCGGGGTCGTAGATGAATCCGCACGAGGTGCAGATGTAGAGCTGCTTCGTGGTGGTCTCCGCTGCCATGGGCCGGGAATGTAACGACTAGTCTCAGCTCCTGTGGAGCCCGCCGTCCCGAGGCCTGCGGCCACAGTCATCCTGCTTCGCCGAGGGGGAAAGCACGCCGAACGAGGGCTCGAGATCCTGCTCGTCCGCCGCAACCCGACGGCCAGGTTCATGCCCGGGGTCTGGGTCTTCCCGGGAGGCGCCGTTGACCGCTCCGACGGCGACGGCGAGGCCGCGCACCGCGCCGCCGCGGTCCGCGAGCTCGCCGAGGAGGCTGGGATCGACATCGATGCCGACGAGCTGGTCGCCTACTCGCGCTGGATCACGCCCAGGGTGGCCCCGATCCGCTTCGACACGCGCTTCTATCTGGCCCTGGCGCCGGCACACTCCCCACCCAGGCCGGACGGCTCCGAGACGGTGGACGCGGGCTGGTTCGCCCCGCAGGATGCGCTCGACAGGCACTACGCCGGCGAGCTTCCCTTGGTCTTCCCGACGATCAAGCATCTTGAGTCCCTCGTCGGCTTTGCCAATGCCGCCGAGGCGCTCGAGGCGGCGAGCGGCAGCGAGGTGAAGCCGGTCGAACCCCGCGTCATCGGAGAGGGCGACGAGCGGCGGATCGTCCTGCCGGACACGTAAGAATCGGGCCGATGACCAGCACGCTTCCGCCGGAGGTGCGCGACGCGTTCGAGCGGTTCATCACCTGCGAGCTCACCACCGTCGACGCCTCGAAGCAGCCGATCACCTGGCCGGTGACGCC
>DASXSZ010000062.1:0-7702 GCA_036505735.1 Solirubrobacterales bacterium | reverse complement strand
TGAAAGTCACCCACGCGTCGTCCGGCCGTAAACAGAGATCGCTAGTGGAACCGTCAGAACGAGAAGCCCTCCAATCCAGCCGAGCGCCTGAGCCACCGGCGCCGCGATGGGTCCGCCGAGGCAGAGCGCCCGAAGGGCGTCGACCACCACCGTGACCGGATTGACCTTGGCGAAGGCTTGGAGCCAACTCGGCATGCTGGCAACCGGGACCAGGGTGGAGCTCGTGAAGACAAGAATGATCACTGGGAACAGCCCGGCCAAGCCAGCCGACTCCGAGTCCCGTACCAAGAGCCCGATGAGCAGGTTGAGCCAGGAGAACGCGACTCCGATCCCAACCGCGAGCAAGACCGCCGCGAGTGCCGGGATCAGCCCGGCGTGGAACCGAAAGCCGATGGCCGACCCGACGGCAATCATCAGCCCGACCACGAACAGATTACGGACCGCATCGGCGGTTACCCGGCCGGCAAGAACCGACGCACCGGAGATGGGCAGCGATCGGAACCGGTCTATCATCCCGCTCGCGAGATCCTCCGCGACTGCCACGCCGGTCTGGGATGCGCCGAAGCCGATCGCGAGCACGAACAGGCCAGGGAGGAGAAAGTCGATGTAGTGGGCGACACCGGGCGCGCGAACTGCACCCCCGAAGCCGTAGGTGAACAGGAGCACGAACAAGATGGGCTGGACGGTGGCGAAGGCAATGAGCGTGGGAACTCGGACCAGACGCAGCAGATTGCGCGCCGTCATGGTGCCGATGCTTGCGAGTGCCGAGGGCGGCATTGCCGGTTCGGGGGTGGGACCCACGACGATCGCGCTCACGACATCCTCCTCGTGACGGGCTCGGAACTTCGCGCCTCTACGAGCGGATCTGGGCCGAGCCGTTCCCGTTGCGCGGTCTCAGCGCCGGGTTGATTGGTCAATGCGAGGAAGACGTCCTCAAGGCTCGGTCGGCGCAGCGCCAGATCGGCAACGCCAAGACCGGATGAGGCAAGGCGCCCGGCCAGATCGATCAGAATCCTCGGTCCGTCATTGACTGGGAGCACGACTCGACCCGCCCTGACATCGACCACAGGCCTCGCCGTCCCGAGTCCCTCCAAAGCCGCGGCCAGCCGGCGCGGATCGTCGCTCGGACGCGTCCATAGCTCCAGGCGGTCTCCTCCGACCATGGCCTTGAGTTCCTCGGCCGTGCCCACGGCGATGACGCGACCGTGATCGACGACCATGAGGGTGTCGGCCAGCCGCTCGGCCTCTTCCATGTCTTGGGTCGTCAGGAGCAGGGTCGTACCGAGTTCGGCCAACTCCTCGAGCAGGCACCAGAGGGCGATCCGTCCGTGGGGATCGAGCCCGGTCGTCGGCTCGTCGAGGAACATCACCCGAGGTCGGGACACCAGGCTGGCTGCGACGTCGAGCCGGCGGCGCATTCCGCCTGAATAGGTGCGAGCGGCCCGATCCGCGCTCCCGCGCAGATCAAAGGCCTCGAGGAGCTCCTCAGCCCGCCCGCGGGCCTCGCGGCGGCCCAGCCCGTACAGGCGCCCGATCATCCGCAGGTTCTCCCCGCCGGTTAGGAATGGATCGACGGCGGCGTATTGGCCCGAGAGCCCGATCCGCCGCCTCACCTCGCCCGACCGCTCGACCACGTCGAATCCCTCGACCCAGGCACGGCCAGCGTCAGGGCGGAGGAGGGCGGTGAGGATTCGCACCGTGGTCGTCTTGCCGGCTCCGTTCGGGCCGAGCAGGGCCAGAACGGTTCCCCCCTTCACCTCGAGGTCGACGCTTTCGAGGGCGCGTACCCGGCCGAAGCGCTTGGAAAGCCCCTCTGCCGCGATCGCCGTTCGATCTCTCACCAAGACCACCTTTCCCTCGCGTCTCAGCTCAGCTGCCCCGTTTCTTGCCGCCTGCGGTTGATGGGTGACTGGTCACCCACTATACTGGGTTCGTGGCCAAGGTGTCGGCCCAGACCAGGGAGGCGACGCGGGCGAAACTGCTCGCGGCCGCCGCGCGGGAGTTCGGCCGGGTAGGGCTCGAGCGGGCAAGCGTCGATGCGATCTCCCTCGCCGCGGGCTTCGCGAAGGGGACGATCTACAACTACTTCACCTCGAAAGAGGAACTGTTCCTCGCTGTGGTGGGGGAGGCCTCGAAGCAAGCGACCGCCGTTGGTGCGGCTAGCCGGGACGCCTCGGCCCGGGAGCGACTGGAGGCGACGGTCACCTGCTTCTGCACCTGGGCCGGACGGCAGGAGGCCTTCGCTCGCGTGCTCGTGCGCGAATGCTTGATGGGCACGCCGGGTCTTTACTCGCGGGTGATCGGAGCGGAGGCTCCCCTCGTCGGCGATCTTGAGGCGGTCGCGCGCCAAGGGATGGAAAGTGGTGAGCTCCGAACAGACATCCAGGCGGACGTGCTGGCGCTCACGATCGCCGGACTGATGGATCTTGCCCTGGTTCAGCATTGGGCCTCGGACGGCGTCCGCCCAACACTTGAAGAGATCCCCTCCCTCGTGCTTACCCTCCTTCTCGGGCCTGTGGGGTAACGAATCTCGATCGGCACTCTGACTTGTCCGCCTGAGTGTCCTCGCCCGACAACGACACTGGGATCGATGCGAGGATCTAGGTCACGTGCCCGGACCACTGGGCCCAAGAGAGCTCAAACGATCGCACCAGCTTTCCGGACGACAACGCAGCCCTCGATGCGCAACTGGACCGTCCCCCGAGATCGCCGGAACCGACTCGAACTCCCGAGTCGACCGATATCCGGCGCTCTCCAGCTGGGTCCGATCTGAAGCAGAAGGTGCGCGCTCGCTCATCGGACCGGCTCGCATCTGCGACGAGCGCCCGGATGGCGGTCCTGATCGACGGGCGCTCGGGCCTTGGGCCGGTGAACTCGAAGCCGCCTCGGACGAACGCGCGACCCGGGAGACCGATTCCGTCGAAGCGAATGCTCAATCGCAGGTGAACCAGGGCGGAGGAGCCGTCCAGCATCCAGTCGATCGCCCAGGGCTGGCGGTGCCCGTTGACTCGGACGCGCGGATCCTCGAGCCCTGGGCGTCCGTTCACCGGCTGCTTACCGATCGTCGTCATAGCTCATGCCGTCCGCAGGGCCTCGGTCGGCGACAGCCGGGCCGCCCGAAGGGCCGGCAGCAGCCCGGCCACCGCGCCGATCGCCAGGGCGGCTGCGAACCCGCCGGCCCACGCCAGCGGGGGCACGACGACGGCCCACCCCTTCGTCGAGGCGAAGACGACGGTTGCCAGGGTCCCGATCGCGATGCCCGCGGCCCCGCCGAACACCGCCAGCAGGATCGCCTCGGCCAGGAACTGGGTGCGGATGTGCCCCTTGGTGGCTCCCAGCGCCCGACGGAGCCCGATCTCTGACCTGCGTTCGAGGACCGAGATCAGCATGATGTTGGCCACGCCGACGGCGCCAACCAAAAGAGAGACCGCGCCGAGCCCGAGGAACAGGCTGTTCAGCGCGCCCTTCGCCTTGGCGCGAGCGACCAGCGCGTCCGAGGGGTTGCTCACGTTCACCTCGTTCGGGGCCTTCGGGTTGGCGGTGGCGGCGAGGACGGAGTGAACCGCCTCGACCTGATCGGTCCGCGACCGCACGTAGATCGTCGTGGGATGCCCGTCGAAGCCGAGGTAGCGCTCGGCGGCCGGGAACCCGACCAGCACGGAGGAGTCGATCTCGGGGGCGAGCGTCGCCGGCTCGAGGATCCCGATGATGTAGAACCACTGGTTGGCGATCCAGATCCGCTGGCCCGGGTAGAGCCGGTCGATCCCGAGGCGCTCGGCGGCGGCGGCCCCCAGGACGGCCACTGGCTCGGTCGCGTTCGCGGCGTTCAGGTACCGGCCCACCTCGACGGATGTGCCGACGGCCGACGGCAGACGGAGGCTCGCCGCCTGCACCGACAGCGCGTTCGTGTTGATCTCCGGGATGTACGGGGTTCGGTACACGCTTGCGTCGTCGATCGAGCCCGTGGACTCGACCCTCGTGACCGGGCCGATCCGGGCGATCATCCCCGGGGCCTCGGTGGGCAGCGCCGTCGTTTCACCGAAGACGTTCGATCCCGTCGTTACGGTCAGCATGTTCGTGCCGAGCCGATCGATCTCCGCCAGCAACCCCGCCGAGGACGACGACGACAGCCCCAGCACGGCGACGATCGCGGCCACCCCGATCGCGATCCCAAGCGCCGACAGCGCCGCGCGGAGCTTGCGGGTTCGCACCCCCACCCCGGCGAGGCGGGCGAGGTCGCCCCACCGGAGCCCGGTCTGAGACACACCGATCGCGCTCATCGCAGCACCTCCTCTCCGTCTGGATAGGGCGCGGCCCCGGCCGCCGAGGCGGTGTCGGCAACGATGCGTCCGTCGAGCATCTCGACGTGCCGGGGCATCCGGGCCGCGAGATCGCGGTCGTGGGTGATCACGACGATCGTCGCCCCGTCCGCGTTCAGGTCCTTGAGAAGGTCGAAGACGGCGGCGCCGGAGGCGCTGTCGAGGTTGCCAGTCGGCTCGTCCGCGAACACGATCGCGGGCCTTCCCACGATCGCTCGTGCGATCGCGACGCGCTGACGCTCTCCGCCCGACAGCTTCGTCGGACGAAACGATGCCCGCGCCGCGAGCCCCACCCGGGCCAGCGCGTCGGCGGCCCGGTCGCGCCGTCGGGTCACCGGCACGCCCGCGTACAGCATCCCATCGGCCACGTTCTCCAGGACGGTCGCGTGCTCGGCTAGGAAGAACTGCTGGAAGACGAACCCGATCCTGGTCGCTCGGACCGAGGCGAGCTCCCGGTCCGACATCGCCGCCACGTCTAGTCCGGTGAGCCGAACGATGCCGTCGCTCGGCCGATCGAGCGTTCCCATGACGTGGAGCAGGGTCGACTTGCCCGATCCCGACGGCCCGACGACGGCCAGCAGCTCACCGCGGCGCACGGTCAGGCTCACGCCTCGCAGCGCATTGACGGGCGGCTCGGACCCGTAGGTCTTGCTCACGGCCTCGAGCTCGAGGATCCGTTGAGGCTCGTCGCGCCCTCCGGAGGCTTCGGCGGGGCGGTGCCCATCGGCGTCGATGGTTGTGACCTCGGTGCTCATGATGCCGGCACCACCACGCGCTGGCCTTCCTCGAGCCCGGATCCGCTCACCTGGACCAGCCCCTGTGCGTCGTCGAAGAGCCCGAGCTCGACGGGAACGAGATGACGCGATCCGCCGCTGGAGACCTCCACGGCGTAGCCGCCGCCCGCGAGGGCGAGCAGCGCGTTCACCGGCACCACCAGGGCGTGCTTTACCGTGTCCGTGGTGATCGCGACGAGCACCGGTGCCTGGTCGAGATGACCGGCCTGGGCCGGGTGCGTGAGGGTGACCTCCACGGAGATCGTGGGCGACGTGTCCTGGGAGTCAGACGAATCGGACGGCGTCGTGGCGACGCTGCCGACTCTCGACACGACCCCCGACGTCGTGGTGCCGTCCGGCAGGGTGATCGTGACATTGTCTCCTACCTTCACGAGCCCTTGCTGGGCGGCATCCAGGTCGATGCTCACCTGCGGGCGGGTGGAGGTGGCCGAAAGGATCGAGGCCCCCTGCTCCGCCAGCGTCCCGGGCGTCGCCGACACCTCGGTGACCCTGACCGCAGTGGGCAGGAAGACGGCCTGCCCAAGAAGAAGGATGCCGGTCGTCTCCACCCCCAGCTGAGCCTGCAGCTTGCGCAGGGCACGGCTCGTTTGCGATCCGAATCGGTCCGAGGTGGGATCGAGCGCCGCCCTGGTCGCATACCCCATGTCCACGAGATCGGCATTCAGCTGCCTCACGTCCGGTCCCCTCAACCCCGGCACCAGGATGCGGTAGGCGGGCGCGTTGCCCTGAAGCAAGACCACGGGATCCCCGTCCACCCGGTAGAGGACGTCGCCTGCCTCGATCACGTCGCCGACAGCCGGCAGCGCGGTGAGGGTGCCCGTCGCTTGGTTCACGACTCCGTGGCTGCCGGCGTAGGTCAGCGTGCCGTTCACGTTCGTCTGGGACGAGAGCGAGCGGCGGGTCACGGTGGCAAGCGAGGTCGAAGAGGCGTTGTCGATCGTCCCCTCGTTCCCCTGCCCGCCACCGCCCACGGCGCGGCTGATGAGGACCGCGCTCCCCAACACGAGCACCAGGACGACCAGGCTGGCGATCACGCGGCGGCGCCGAGGTGACCGCGCTTCCTCCACCTGGGTATGGCGGGTCGCCTCGGCGGCCTCCGGGGTCGGGGCCCTCACGGCGTCCCCTCTCCAGATCCGGCAGGAACCACCGCGAGCGTGAGGAACACGCCGCTTGAGCCCTCGTCGCCGGAGGACTCGGATCCGGTCGAGCCGGCAACCTCGCCGACCGCGTTGTTGACGGCCACGACCACCCCGTCGGAGGGGGCTCGAAGCACAGTGTCCGCCAGCGCGAGCCGGGCGAGGTCGACCGCCGCCTGCGCCGCCTCCACGTCGCTTTGCGCGATGGCGAGCGCCGAGGGCCTCGGCGGCTGGTCCTCCACGGCGTTGGCGGCGGCCGCCGCGCGCTCGGACAGCACCGCAGCCCTCAGCCCCGCGGCGCTTTGGTGGGTCTGCTGCGTGGCCTGAAGGTTCCCAAGGGCCTTCGCGTTCTGCGCGTCCTCGACGGCCTCCCTGCCACGATCGATCGCCTGCTGATCGGCAAGGCGCCCGGCCGCTTGGGCGTTCACCGCGTTGGTGACGGCCTCTCCGTCCAGTCGGACCTGGTCGACGGCGTCATCGACACCGCTCTGGGCCTGCTGCACGGCGGCCTTGGCATCGGCGAGCTCGGATTGGGCGTCGATCAGCTGCTGCCGGTCGGACTGGATCGCCGCGGCCATCGCCTGGCAGTCCGAATCGCTCGGGCGCGAGGGGCATCCCGCCTGGTTGTACGCGGCCTCGTCCTGGGCGAGCCGAGCGGTCGCGGCGTCGACCCGGCTCTGTGCGGCCGCAACCTCTGCTTGCGCGGTGACGAGCTCGGCACGCCGGGTCTGGAGCTTGGTCTGATCGGCCGTCAGCTGCGCTCGCGCCTGATCGATCGCGGCCTGGTAGGCAACCTCGTCCTGCGCGGCCGTTGCGATCAGGGCCTGCAGCTGGCTCTGCGCGTGGCCGACGTCGGTCTCCAGGCCGGTGGAGGTCTGCGAGGCCTGGGCCTGGGCGTCGCTTCGTGCGACGGCGGCCGCATCGGTCGTGGCCGCGGCCTGCTCCTGCTCGACTTGGGCCTGTGCCCGCTCCTGGGGGCTCATGCCCTCGCTGAGCTGTCTCAGGGTGGCCCTCGCCCGCGCCAGGCCGGCTTGGGCCGTCGCGAGGTTGGCCTGAGCATCGCCGTCGTCGATCCGAGCGAGGACCTGACCCTTCGTGACCCGCTCCCCGGGGCCAACGAGCACGTCGGTGAGCACACCCGGCGTCTCGAAGTTGAGATCCACCTGGATCGCATCGACGCCCGAGCTGCCCGAGGCGGCCAGGGCTCCGCCGCCGAGAAACGCGATCACCACGATCGGCACCGTCATCACCGCGATCAGCACCATCGATTTGGCTCGCCCCATGTCGTTGAACACTCCTTTCGTCAAGGCCGGCGAGAGGTGCGCCGTCTGCCGAGAGCCTCGGGCCGTCATGGCGCACCCCCGTTCGTCTGCGTGTTCGTGTTGCCCTCGCTCGGGCCACCGCAGGCCTCGTTGGCGGCCTGGAACCTCGGGTTGTTCGGGTCGAGCTCGGG
>DASXSZ010000061.1:0-15144 GCA_036505735.1 Solirubrobacterales bacterium | reverse complement strand
GCGATATGCGCTGCCGCACGCCGTCGTGCAGCACCTCCGCAGCGGTGCCGGGAGTCGAGCCGAGCCCGCAACCGACCAGGTACTCGAAGACGGCCTCGGGAGTCTTGCCTGAGCGCTCGCACATGAAGTGGATCTCCATCGGGGAGTAGGCGTGCAGGTGGATCTCGGGCGCGCATTCCTTGGCGAGCCGGAGCCAGCGGCCGTAGTCCTCGAGCGTGTAGTCGGGATGGATGCCGCCCTGCATGCAGATCTCGGTCGCGCCGAAGTCGATCGCCTCCTGGACTCGCGCCGCGAAGTCCTCCTCGCTGACGTGGTAGGCGTCGGGTGAGCGCTTGCCCTGCCCGAATCCGCAGAACGCGCAGCCGACGACGCAGACGTTGGTGAAGTTGATGTTCCGGTTGACCACGAAGGTCGCAGTCTCCCCCGCCAGCTCGGCGCGCAGCCCGTCTGCGGCGACCCGCATCTCCTCGATCACCTCCGGCCGGGTCTCCGAGAAGAGCGCGGTCAGCTCCTCCTCGCTGAGCTCATCGCCGCGGCGGCCCTTCTCGATCGCGCGCGGCGCGATCTCCGGTGCCGGCGGGGTCTCCTGCCGGCGGCCGGAGCCGCGCCGCGGGATGAAGCTCCAGTACTTGAGCTTGACCACATCCAGGACCCCCTGCTCGATCCAGTCGGGATCGAGGTACTGCGGGTAGGCGCAGAGCCGTTCGGTGAGCGCGTGGCCGCGAGGGCTGAGCTCCTTGCGCACCTGGTGCGGGCTCGGGAAGGGCTCCTCGGGGCTGATGTGGTCGCCGTTCGAGGAGAGGCCGCCCAGATCGGTCGCGCCCGCCTCGACCAGCTCCGGCCACCAGTCAGCCAGATTCGGCGGCACCTGGATGCCCACGTCTGGCATCAGGCGGCGGCACTCCGCGATCAGCCGCTTCACGTCGCCGACCGAGATCGGCGTGGCCCAGTCGGGCAGCGGAAGCTCTGACCCCGCGGTCGCGCCGTTGGTCCATCGCTCCTGGGCGGCAGCGTCGGCGATCTCGGCCACCTCGGCGCCGTAGTAGCGAGGATGGGGAACGAAGTTCTGGAGGATGACCTCCTGGATGTGGCCGTACTCGGCATGGACCGCGGCGATCGCCTCCAGGGCGGCGACTCGCTCCGCCGCGGCTTCCCCGATCCCGACCAGGATTCCGGTGGTGAACGGGATCCGGAGTTCTCCCGCGAGACGGATCGTCTCCAGCCGCTTCGCCGGGTGCTTCGTGGGCGATCCCTGGTGGACGACCAGCTCCGGGTTGATCGACTCGAGCATCAGGCCCTGCGAGGCGGTCACCTCGCGAAGGCGGCCGAGGTCTTCGCGGGAGAGAACACCGAGGTTCGTGTGCGGCAGCAGCCCCCGCTCCAGCCCCTTCTGACAGGCCCAGACGACATAGGAGGTGAAGTCCTCGTGGCCCCAATCCCGGAGGCACTGTGCCACCGCGGGATTGACCTCGGGGCGCTCGCCGGTGAGGACGAGAAGCTCCTTGCTGTTCCTTCGCACCGCCTCCTCGAGGCGACGCTCGACCTCATCTGGGTCGTGGATGTGGGCCCGGTGGGTGGCGAAGGCGCAGTACTTGCAGTAGCACTGACACGTCCTCGAGAGCGAGAGCGTGTAGTTGCGCGAGAAGGTGACCCTGCGCATCGCAGGGCAAAACTAGCGAAGTGGGATTTCCGGGCCGGTGCGGTACCTACGAGCCCGCGATGCCACCCGGCGGGGAGGCCGGGGGCGGCCCGCCCGGACCGCGCTCCTGGCGGAGCGGCGGAGCCTCGCCGGCCGGCGGGGCTGGGCCCCGAGGCGCGACGGTATCCGCCGCCTCCTGCATCGGGCCGCTGGCGGGCTCGATCACGAACCTGTAGAGCGCGACGGCGAGCAGCGCGCCGACGAGCGGGCCGAAGATGTAGGCCCAGGCGTCCGTGAAGTGGTTGCCGACCAGGGCCGGGCCGAACCAGCGAGCCGGGTTGAACGAGCCGCCGCTCAGCGGTCCAAGGACCATCACGGCCATCCCCAGCGCGCCGCCGGCTGCGATCGCCGCCCAGCGCCGGATCTCCGGGTTGAGCGCGACGGCGAGGATGGCCGACACGAGGATGAACGCGCCGATCCCCTCGACGACGGCGCCCTGGAAGGTGGTGCCGAGTAGCGCGGTGATCTTCGGCGTTCCGTAGTCCGAGGCGCGCCCCTCATCCAGCAGGAAGGCCTTGGTGAGCAGCGCGCCCAGCACCCCGCCGGAGAGCTGGGCGAGGATGTAGACGAGCCCGTCAATCGGGTCGATGCGCCGCAGCGCGATGAACGCCGTAGTCACGGCGGGATTGAAGTGACCGCCGCTCGCCACGCCGACGCTGATGATCAGGGCGAAGAGCAGCAGGAAGTGCGTGAGCCCGACGACCGCGAAGTCGGATCCGAACTGGGCGTTCTGGCCGGTGGACACGTAGAGGACGATCACGCTGGTCACGAAGAAGACCAGGAGCAGCGTCCCGACCAGCTCTGCGATATACGCGGCGAGACCTCGATCTTGCACTTTGAAGTGACCTCCTCGTAGCTGTTCTTGGGCCCACCGGCTGACGGGCGGCGCGCAGTCTAACCGGATTTCCCGGGAGGCCGGGACAGCCGCGGCGAGCTTTTATCAAGCGCTTAGGGATAGGGTCAGCGGCGAATGAGACGGGTCGCCGCGCTGCTGGCGGCCGCCCTCCTCGGCGCCGCGTTTGCTGGGTGCGGAGGGGGCGGCGCTGAACCGGGCGCGCCGAAGGGCGCGACCCTGGTGCTCGACTTCCAGCCGAACGCGGTGCACTCGGGGATCTACGCGGCGCAGGCGAACGGCTACTTCACGGACGAGGGCCTCGACCTGACGATCCGCGAGCCCTCCAGCACCGCCGACAGCGCCAAGCTGCTCGAATCCGGTCGAGCCGACTTCGCGGTCATGGACATCAACGACTTCGGCATCGCGCGCGAGCGCGGCCTCGACCTGGATGCGATCGCCGCGATCGTGCAGCGGCCGCTCGCTTCGGTGATCGCTCGCGATCGCGACCAGATCCGCACGCCAGCCGATCTCGCCGGCAAGACCGTCGGCGTGACGGGCGTCCCGTCCGACGACGCGGTCCTTGACACGATCCTCCGCTCGGGTGGAGTCGATCCCTCGTCGGTCCACCGGGTCACGATCGGCTTCAACGCAGTCGCCGACCTGGCGGCGGGCAAGATCGACGCCGCCACCGGCTTCTGGAACGCCGAGGGCGTTCAGCTACAGCAGCTGGGGGTTCCGATCCGGGAGTTCCGGGTCGATCAGTTCGGCGCGCCACGGTATCCCGAACTGCTCCTGGTTGTGAGGTCCGGTGCCGACACGGCCCAGCTCTCCTCCCGCGCGGTCGCCGCACTCACCCGCGGCTACGCGCTGCTCGGCCGAGACCCGCAGAGGGCGATGGATGAGCTCTTCGATGAGGCGCCGGGGCTGGACCGCTCCCAGCAGGAGGCCCAGTTGCGGTCGCTCACCGCGGCCCGGGCGTTCTCGCTCGGCGAGACGGTCGCGACGCCGCGCCTCGACCGATCCTCGATCGAACGCTGGCATGTCTGGGCGCTGCGGTCCGGCCTGCTCGGTGACGCTAGCTGAGTACCCGCTCGACCAGCTCTGGCAGCTCCCTGACCATCCGGCTCCGCGGGACCGCCATCGCGACGCCTGCCTCTTCCGCGCGCGCCTTCGTATCCGTGTCGGTGTGCTGGTAGAAGCCGATCACGGGGACGCCCAGGTCGGCGAGCCGCTCGGGGGGCACGGCGTCGAGGTCGGCGACCACCAGATCGATCCCGTCCAGCTCGTCAGGCAGCTCGGAGTCGTGTTCGACCTCGTGGCCGCTCGCCTCCAGCGAGGTGCGCACACGGCTGGCGAGCATCAGATCCTGCACCAGAGCTGCGATGCGGGCCATCAGGAATGGGTGTTGCGGGCCGAAGGGATCATGCGTCCACCGCGGGCGGATCTAGAGGCTGCGGCGCCGCTGGAAATCGCGCCGGATGCTGTCGGGCCTGCCCCACCACTGCATGATCTCCGCGCGGCCCTCCTGCGCGTCGCGAACGCGGAGCTCGCCCGTGATCCCCTCCCGGTCGAGCTTCTCGAGAGCCCCGCGAACCGTCTCGGCAGCCGCGGCGTGCCCGAAGCGATGCGCGACGTTGATCCGCCAATGCCACTCCGCACGCGAATAGGGCTGGGCGTTCACCTGGGCGAGCATCACCGCGGCGTCCACGTAGCGGGACTCGTCGGCGATGCGCAGGTCGAGCTCGAGGTCGGTCCAGTCGTCCTGAAGGGAATCGACGACGGCCGCGAAGTCCTGGGCGAGGGCCACGCTCAGAATCTACGCGAAGAACAGTTGCTGGAGCAGGAAGACGTTCAGGGTGATGATCAGCGCCGCGAGGGTGCCGGCGATCGCCGTGAGCCAGCGTGGGTTGGCGAGCGACCCCATGAAGTCCGGCTTCGCGCAGATCATCAGGAGGGGGACCAGTGCGAAGGGGATGCCGAAGGAGAGGACCACCTGGCTGACCACGAGGGCATCGGTCGGCGGCAGGCCGACGCCGAGGACGACCAGTGCTGGTGCCAGGGTGATCGCCCGGCGCAGAAAGATGGGGATCCGGCGCTGGATGAACCCCTGCATCACGACCTGACCCGACATCGTCCCAACCGAGGAAGAGGCGAGCCCCGAGGCGAGCAGGGCGATCCCGAAGACGACCGCCGCGTTCGAGGAGACGAGGTCGCGGAGGCCGTCATAGGCGCCCTCGATGCTGTCGATCTCGAGCAAGCCGGAGGTGTGGAAGAGGCCGGCAGCCATCGCCATCATCGACATGTTCACGAGCCCCGCGAGGGCCATCGCGATGACCACGTCGATCCGCTCGAATCGCAGGATCTGGCGCCGCTCCCGGTCGTCCCTGCCCACCACCCGGCGCTGGGTGAGCGCCGAGTGCAGGTAGATCACGTGGGGCATCACGGTCGCACCGATGATCCCGGTGGCGAGGAGGACGCTCTCCGTGCCGCCGAAGCCAGGAATCGCCAGATGCTTGAGGGCCTCGCCTCCATCGGGCTTCGCATTGATGATCTCGAAGGCGAAGCCGAGCACCACGACCCCGACCATCCCCGAGATCACAGCCTCGAGGCGGCGGAACCCGCGCTGCTGGAGCGCCAGGATCGCGAAGGCGACCGCGCCCGCGACCAGTCCGGCGACGAACAGCGGCATACCGAAGAGGAGGTTGAGCGCCAGCGCTGCTCCGACCACCTCGGCGATGTCGGTGGACATCGCCACGACCTCCGCCTGGATCCAGAGACCGATCGAGGTGCGGCGCGAGAAGAGTGCGCGACAAGCCTCCGGGAGGTTCTTGCCGGTCGCGATCCCGAGCTTCGCAGACTGGGTCTGGACGACCATCGCGATCAGGTTCGCGGCGAGCACGACCCAGAGCAGCAGGTAGCCGAACTTCGCGCCTCCCGCGATATTGGTGGCGAAGTTGCCCGGATCGATGTAGGCGACCGCGGCGATGAAAGCGGGCCCCAGGAAAGGCCAGACGCGCGGCAGACCCCGGGCGTGTCCGTCGAGCGAACGCCGCGCGGCGCGGGCGACGGCCGCCTCGCCGGGGAGAACGTCCTCCACGCCGCCCAGCCCGTTGCCCGGGGGTGCAGGCGGCGAGAGCTCGCCCGGCACGGGCTCGATCAGGGCGACGTCGTCCTCGGCGACCCTCAGGTCGGGCTCGTTCACCGTTTGCCTCCCGGCCGACGACTGACCCGCATGCTTCCGGCGAGCTCGACGCCGAGTGCATGGGTCCGGCCGGCGACCTCGACCATGACGGGCCCGCCGAACGGCTCGCGCCCCCTGACCAGCAGGGTTGCGCCGGGCTGGATCTCGAGCTCGGCCAGGTGGCGCAGCATCGAGGCGTCACTGTCGGAGACGCGCGAGAAGACGCCCAGCTCGCCCGGGTCGAGCTCGGTGAGCGGGACCGACTCGTCGGCGTGGACCTCCAAGTGGCGGTCGGGGATCGGATCGCCGTGCGGGTCGAGCGCCGGCTCACCGAGCTTGGCCGCGATCAGCTCCTCGAGCTCCTCGGAGATGTGGTGCTCGAGCACCTCGGCCTCGGAGTGAACGCGGTCCCAGGGCATGTCCAGGACCTCCGCAAGGAAGAGCTCGATCAGGCGGTGGTGGCGGATCATCTCGAGCGCGATCCGCTCCCCCTCCGGCGTCAGGCGGGCACCGTGGTAGGGCGTGTACTCGACGACCCCCTCGGTGGCAAGGCGCCGCAGCATGCCCGACGCGGACGCCGGGGTCACCCCGAGCCGCTCCGCCACCGCGGTGGTGCCCACCGCCGTCTCTCCACGCGCCTGCAGCTCGTACAGCGCCTTCGCGTAGTTCTCAGCCCCCTCCTTGGTGCGGCGCTTGGGGTGGGCGTTGTGGGCCTGCGCGGTCATCGCGCGATATTGAAGCACATACGAAATTCAAAGTTAGTCGAGACTAACTTCAGGCACCGACGGGCCGCGTAGGCCCCTGCCTACAATCGACGCGTGGCCGAGATCGCGACCCCGGTGGAGCTCGACGGGCAGTACAGGGCCCTCCGCGAGGAAGCCGGCTACCTCAGCCGCGACCGGGCGATGCTGATCGTCAAGGGCCCGGATGCCGCCGAGTACCTGCAGGGTCAGCTGACCAACGACATCGAGGGCCTCGAGCCCGAGCGGGGCACGTACGCCGCGCTGCTCGATCGCAAGGGCCATCTGCAATCGGATATGCGGGTCCTCAGGCTCGGGAGCGGCGAGATCTGGCTCGACCTGGAGAAAGGCCCGGCGGAGGGCGTGCTCGGGCACCTGCGCACGTACAGCATCGGCCGGGACGTGCAGATCGCGGAGGTGACCGAGCGCTGGGCGATCACCTCGGTGATCGGGCCGCGCGCCGGCGAGCTCAGCGGTTTCGAGGGGCTCACGCCCGAGCACGCGCAGCGGTTCCGGGAATGGGACGGCAATGACGTGCTCGCGGTCGCTACCGACCTCGGGCTCGACCTGATCACTCGGGCGGATCGCGCGACACCTCTGGCGGAGCTTCTGTCTGGTGCCGGCGCCGCCGAGGTGAGCGAGGAGGCGACCGAGATCGTCCGGGTCGAGTCCGGGCGTCCTCGGTTCGGTGTCGACATGGGACCCGAGACGATGCCGGCCGAGGCTGGCATCGTGGAGCGGGCGGTCGACTTCGAGAAGGGTTGCTACATCGGCCAAGAGCCGGTCGCGCGCTTGCACTATCGAGGCAAGCCGAACCGCAGCCTCCGCGGACTTCGCCTCAGCGCCCCCGCCGCTCACGGAGACCCGCTTCTGCTGGGCGAGAAGGAGGTCGGCGCGATCGGCACCGCCTGCCTCTCCCCCGCGTTCGGCCCGATCGCGCTCTCGATCATCCGCCGGGAGGCACGGGAGGGAGACCAGCTCCTCGTCGGCGATGGCGATAAGACCGCCGAGATCGCGGCGCTCCCCTTTACCCGCTGACCGAGTGGAGCGGGGTATCCCTCGGTTCGGCTAGATTCCTCGGCGCATGCTGCGGAGGAGGGGCAGAGCCTTGTTCGTGGCCCTCGCGCTCGTCATGGCGTTGGCCGTCGCCGGGTGCGGGCGGAACGACTTCGAGAACGACCCGCGTCCCGCTGTCCCGGCGGAGGTCTCAGTCAAGATCGCCAACGACGGCGTCGCGGTTTCGCCGAAGGAATTCGGAGCCGGCCTGGTCAACTTCACCGTCGCGAATCTCACCACCCAGGCTGGGTCGCTGGCGATCCACGGGCCCGTGGACGCCACCAGCGACGAGATCCCACCCGCCGGCGCCAGCACCGTCAAGCTCCTGATGAAGACCGGCAGCTACGAGGCGAGCGTCGACGGCATCGCCGTGCGCCCGTTCCAGTTCACCGTCGGCCCAGAGCGCCCCTCGGGCCAGAACGACCTCCTTCTCCCCTGAGAGGCTACAAACCGGCAGCTGACGTCGTCCTCGCGCGACCGTCTCGCCCGCCGCGGGGGCGATGCTGGCAGCGACGTCAGGTCCCAGTCTCGAGCGCGTCCGCGATTAGGCTGTCGGCGCGGGCGAGCGCGGCCTTTGCGCCCTCCTCCATCGTCCCCAAAGCCGACTCCATGCTGTCAGCGTTCTTCCGCATCCCAGTGAGAGCTTGTCGAGCAGTCTTCAGCGACTCGAGAGCCCGTCGGGCCTCGTCGATCGCCTCCTTCATCGCGGGGGCGTCGAGCGAGAGGTCGTCTTTCCGCGCCGCGAGCGCTCGCGCCCGACCCATGCAGTAGGCCGCAAGGAGAAGATTGCGCTCAGGCTGCTCGCGGTCGACCGCGACGATCAGCTTATTGCCCTCGTACTCGACGAGGCTCTGGGTCTTCGCCGGGACGTTCTCCTCGCTTGCGACGACCAGGACCGCATAGTCGGCACCGCGGTCATCGAGTGATCCGTTCAGCACCTCCCAGGCCCTTGGCCGGGTCAGCTGGCTGTCCTTGGGGTCGAAGGCGATCTTGGCCAGCGCGGGCCCGCCGCCCGCGCCGATCTCGACGACGATGTCGCCCTTCCTGCCGCCCGTCTCGCCGGCCTGGTCTCCGACGTGGTGGGCAACATCGCCGCGGGCGGTGGCGATCTCGTCGATCACCTCGTAGACCCTGCCCTCGAAGCTGCGGCCCTTTGCCGTACCGCGCGCCTGCTCGACGTTGATCTCCTCCTTGGCGCTCAGCCGCTCGCGCAGGGCGGTCACCTCAGTGGTCAGCGCGTCGATCCGCTTCCGGTCCTCAACGCGCTCCACCTGCTGCGCCTCCTGGGAGCTCTTCACGGCGCGGACCACGCCGTCCTTGAAGTCGGCGAGCGGATTGGCGCCGTCCTGGGCCGAGAACTGCTTCGCGAGCTGGGTGCGCTGGTGCTCCATCGCTGCCGTCAGCAGCTCGCGGATCTGCTGTTGGACCGAGCCGCTCCGCTCCTTGTCGAAGCTGTTGGCGAGGCGCTCAACGAACTCCTCCTGCCCCTCCTCGATCACGCTCCCGAGCTGCTCGGCCAGCGGCCCGAGCTGACGCTCAAGCTCCGCCCGCACGTAGTCGACGTTCGCGGCCGTGCCCTCGGATTCGATCAGCCGAGCGCCGATCTCGATCGCCCGCGCCACCGTCTCAGCAGGCGGTCGCGTCTTCTTCGCCTGCTCCCTGACTACCCGGGCGGCGCCTGCGTCGTGGACCTCGAGGCGCTCGATCACCAGGCGATCGTCGATCACCCGCACGGATTCGGATCCGTGGTCGAGCGGCAGCTGTGGCTTCTCGGATGCCTCCATGGGACTCTTGAACGTAGTCGCCAACCCGGACGGGAACCTGACATGAGGCGGTTGAATACGATCCAGGCGTCCACGACCAGCGAACGCGGGAGTCACATGGCCGTAGAGATCGCCGACGTATCCAAACTCGACGTGCGGCCGGGCGAGCTGCCCGAGAAGATGGCCGCCTGGGTCATCCGCCCCGAGCGCGAGGGCGAGCCCAAGGACGCGTTCCAGGTCGAGGAGATCGAGGTGCCGGAGCCGGGCGCCTTCGAGGTGATCGTCCGCGTGATGGCCGCAGGTGTCAACTTCAACAATGTCTGGGCGGCGCTCGGCAAGCCGGTCTCCGTCTTCGGCTACGGCGACCACGAGCAATGGGGCCATCACATCGGCGGCTCGGACGCCGCCGGGATCGTCTGGAAGGTCGGCGAGGGCGTCACCAAGTGGAAGCCAGGCGACGAGGTGGTGATCCACTGCAACCAGGCCTCCTACGAGGACGTGGAGGTGCACGGGCTCGATCCGCTGGCGGCCCCCAGTCAGATGATCTGGGGCTACGAGACGACCTGGGGATCCTTCGCCCAGTTCACAAAGGTGCAGGCGCAGCAGCTCCTGCCGCGGCCGCAGAACCTCTCCTGGGCGGAGTCCTCGGCCTACGGGCTCACCTACTTCACCGCCTACCGGATGCTGATCGACCAGTGCAAGCTCCAGGCCGGCCACAACGTGCTGATCTGGGGAGCAGCGGGCGGCCTCGGCGTGTTCGCCACCCAGCTCTGCAAGGCGGCGGGCGCGAACGCCGTCGGCGTCGTCTCCTCCGACCAGAAGGGAGAGCTGGTCACGCGCCTCGGCGCCGTCGGCTACATCAACCGGAACGAGTTCGCCGGGATGATGCGGAAGGGCGGTGAGACGCCGGACGAGGAGAAGGCGCGCTTCAAGGAGTCCCGCGGCTTCGCCAAGCGGGTCAAGGAGATCCTCGGCGACTCCCCCGACATCGTCTTCGAGCACGTCGGCCAGGCGACCTTCCCGACCTCGGTCTTCGTCGTGAAGCCGTTCGGCAAGGTCGTGATCTGCGGCGCCACCTCGGGCTACACGCTTGACTTCGACGTGCGGTATCTGTGGATGCGCCAGAAGCAGATCATCGGCTCGCACTTCGCCAACGCCTACGAGTGCATGCGCGCCAATCAGCTGATGGCCGAGGGGAAGATCCAGCCGGTGCTCTGGCGGGTGATGGGCTTCGACGGCGTTGCCGAGGCGCACCAGCTGCTGCACGAGAACAAACACCTCGGCAAGATCTCCATCCTGATCGGCGCGACCAGCGAGGAGGAGGGCAAGACCGAGGAGGGCCCGGGCGCGGTCAGGGCCGAGGTTGGGGCCTGATGGCTGATGGCTCATCCAGCAACGGCGCGCTGGAGATCGTCTACATCGACTGGCACATCCATCCCTTCAGGGCCGAGCGCTGGTACGAGATCTGGGAGCCAGCCGCCGCCCGCGCGATGGCGTTCGGCGCCAAGGGCTGGTCGCTGACCCGCAACACCGAGGACCCGCTCCACTTCCGCCAGGCGTCCGTCTGGGACGACCATGAGGACTTCGAGCGCTACTGGTACTCCGACGAGGTCTCCGCGCTCCGGGAGGAGGCCGTCAACTACTTCAACAAGCCGGTCCTCCCCGTCTGGCACGTCCTGATCGCTGGGGAGTAGGGACCGCTCGAGATCTGGAGACCTTTCTGGCCCCTAGCCAGAAGAACGCTCCAGAACTATCCGATCCGACCGGTGTTCCTTCATTGCCTGTGCTGACGCCCGCCCATCGCGCCTTGCTCCGCTTCGCCCTGCCTGCCGCACTCGCCGCGGCGTTGATCGTCGGTCCAGGCATCGCTCAGGCGAAGGTGCGTGCCTCGGTCAACGGGCAGCTGCTCACGGTCACCGGCGGCCGGGCCGCCGATCACATCGCGGTGATCTGCAACCCGCAGGGCCTCGTCAAGGTCAACGGCAAGGACCCGAGGACCGGAGCGACTACCTGCTCCCGCATCTCCGAGGTGGACGCTTTAAGCGGACCGGGCAATGACCGAGTCGACTTCTCGGGCGTGGGCGGCGCACACGGGTTCGGCGAGCGGGATCTCCCCGGCGGCTTCGGGCACGGCACGGGCGCTGCGGCCGACCTCGGCACCGGCGATGATCACTACGTCGGGGGCGCGTCGGCGTTCAACCTGGTGCTCGCCGGACCGGACGGCGACCGGATCAGCGGAGGTGGCTTTCGCGACAGCCTCCAGGGTGGGACGGGCGACGACACGCTCGCCGGTGGAGCCGGCCGTGACCTCCTGCTCGGCAATTCCGGTGGCGACAAGCTCAACGGCGGCGCCGACGACGACCTGTTGAGCGGCAACGCCGGGGACGATCTGCTAATCGGGGGCGCCGGCGCGGACCTGCTCGGCGGTGGCGCCGGCATCGATCGTCTCTTTGGCGGCCCCGGACCGGATCAGCTGGTAGGTGGGGCCGGGAAGGACAAGCTCAACGGCGGGCCCGGCAACAACACCCTGGTCCAGGACTCGCCGACGAAGAAGTAGCGGCGCGCTAGTGCTGCTCCAGCGGGGCCATTGTCAGCCCCGCCTCCTGCAGCTGCTCCCAGTAGAGCTCGGCGGGCTCGCGCGGCCCCGTCCAGACCGCCGCCTGCCCCCGGTTGTGGATCTTGTCGGCGAACCCGTAACCGCCGTCGAGGGTCACGTCGGGGATCACGCGGGCCAGCGTCTGCGCCACGTGATCGAAGGTGTTGTGATCGTCGTTGAGGACGATCACGAGCCAATTCCCGCCCAATCCCTCCTCGGGACCGGCGGGTCTGGGGCGCTCAACCGTGGTCGTAGCCACCGGGCCGAAGATAGAGGATTCAGCGCAGGTTGCGGGGAAATTCCTGGCGCTGGAACGGCTATCCGAAGGGGTTGGGCACCTGCACGGTGACGTTGTCGAAGGTGCCACGGATTCCCGTGCCCGCGCCGGAGCCCTTGGCGCCCGTGGTGAGGACCGTCTGACGCCCATCGGGCTGGTCGCCGCCGGAATCCGTCGTGGAGACGACGCCGTGACCGTTCACGGTGCCGACGACGCTGGTGGTCGAGCCGCTCTTGGAGAAGGCCCGGATCGCGATCACGTTGGGCTTCGAGCCGAGCTTGATGAAGCTGCCGGCGCCGGAGGAGACCAGCTTCGGTTCACCAGAGCCCTTCGGATCGCGGAAGTACTGCCATTTGTGCGCGTTCGGCAGGATCCGGAGGATGTAGCCCGAGCTGCTGTTCCAGCGAACCCCGACGCCCACGAAGGACTTCTTCTGCAGCTTCGGAGTTCCCCCGCCGACCGTCGTGGTGGCCAGCATGCCCTGATCCGCGTACTGGTCGCTCGAGTCCGCGACGACCGAGGAGCGATAGGTGCAGGAGTTGGTCTTGTCGCCGACGCCGATTCCCAGCGCCTGGTTGCCCACCCACTTGCGCTTGCAGCTCGCCCCGCCGACCTTGTGGAACGCGTTCACGTCGTCTCGGTTCTGGAACGTGTACATCGCCACCGGGATCGGCGCCGCGTGCGCGACCGCGGCCCCGGCGAGCGCCGCGCAGGCGATGATCAGGGCTGTCAGCTTGGTGCGCATGCGGGCGTGAGCGTAGCCGCGAGGCGTCCGAGAAATTGCAAGAACACGGGCCAGCGCCGGTCGGAGCGGTCGCGAGGAGCAGGCACTTACCATTACGGCATGAGCGAGCACCGCCTGCCGGAGCGGGACCGCCCGTGGGTGATGAGGACCTACGCGGGCCACTCCGACGCGCGCCGCTCGAACGAGCTCTACCGCAATAACCTCGCCAAGGGGCAGACCGGGCTTTCGGTCGCCTTCGACCTGCCGACGCAGACCGGCTACGACCCCGACGCCGAGCTCGCTCGCGGTGAGGTCGGCAAGGTCGGCGTCTCGATCGCCCACAAGGGAGACATGCACGCCCTCTTCGACGGCATCCCGCTGGGCGAGATGAACACGTCGATGACGATCAACGCCACCGCCGCGTGGCTGCTCGCGCTCTACGCGACGGTCGCCGAGGAGAACGGCGTCGAGCGGGCGGCTCTGTCCGGGACCACCCAGAACGACATCATCAAGGAGTACCTCTCGCGGGGCACCTACGCGTTCCCGCCCGGTCCCTCGATGCGCCTGATCGCCGACACCGTCGCGTTCACGGTCAACGAGATCCCGAAGTGGAACCCGATCAACGTCTGCTCCTATCACCTGCAGGAGGCCGGGGCGACGCCGGTGCAGGAGATCGCCTACGCCCTCTCGACGGCGATGGCGGTGCTCGACGAAGTCAAGGCCCGCGGGCAGGTCGCCGACGAGGACTTCCCGAAGGTCTTCGGCCGCATCTCATTCTTCGTCAACGCCGGGGTCCGCTTCATCGAGGAGCACGCCAAGCTGCGCGCCATGGGTCGGCTCTGGGAGGAGATCGGTCGCAACCGCTACGGCGTCGACGAGCAGAAGTACCTGCGGCTCCGCTACGGCGTGCAGGTCAACTCGCTCGGCCTGACCGAGTCCCAGCCTGAGAACAACGTCCCCCGGATCGTGCTCGAGGCGCTGGCCGTGACGCTCGGCCGCGACGCGCGGGCCAGGGCGATCCAGCTGCCGGCATGGAACGAGGCGCTCGGCCTGCCTCGCCCCTGGGACCAGCAGTGGAGCCTCCGCATCCAGCAGATCCTCGCCAACGAGACCGACATGCTCGACTACCCGGACATCTTCGAGGGGTCGAAGGTGATGGACGGGCTGGTCGAGGAGCTCGCCCAGGGCGCCGACGCCGAGATGAAGCAGGTCGCGGAGCGCGGCGGAGCGGTCGAAGCAGTCCCGTACATGAAGGCGCGGCTGGTCGAGTCGAACCGCGAGCGCATCGCCAAGATCGAGCGCGGCGAGATCATCGTCGTGGGCCAGAACAAGTACACGGAGACCGAGGACTCCCCGCTGACCACCGGCGAGGACAGCGGGATCCTGACGCCGGACCCCGAGGTCGAGCGCGAGCGGATCGCGGCCCTCGAGGAGTGGCGGGCGCAGCGCGACCAGTCGGCCGTGGACCCCGCTCTCGAGAGCCTCGCCGAAGCAGCCCGGGACGAGAGCGCCAACATCTTCCCGGCCACGATCGAGGCCGCGAAGGCCGGCGCGACGACCGGCGAGTGGGCCGGGGTACTGCGTGAGGTCTTCGGCGATTACCGGGCACCGACCGGTGTGGCGGAGGCCGCGGCGGGAGGCTCGGTCAACGGCGACCTGCTCGGCGAGGTCCGGGACCGGGTGAAGGCCGTCTCGGAGGAGATCGGGCACCCGATCCGCATCCTGGTCGGCAAGCCCGGCCTCGACGGCCACTCGAACGGGGCCGAGCAGATCGCCGTCCGGGCCAGGGACGTCGGCATGGAGGTGATCTATCAGGGGATCCGGCTGACTCCCGAGCAGATCGCGAAGTCCGCGATCGAGGAGGACGTCGACGTCGTCGGGCTCTCGATCCTCTCCGGATCCCACCGCGAGCTCGTCCCCCGCGTGGTCGAGCTGCTGCGCACCGACGGCGCGGACATCCCCGTGGTCGTCGGTGGCATCATCCCCGCGGTCGACGCCGCCGTGATGCGCGATGCCGGCGTCGACGGCGTCTACACGCCGAAGGACTTCGAGATCAACCGCATCATGGGCGAGATCGCCGATCTGGTGGCGGAGCGCCACCGAGCGGCGCAGCCCGCCTGAGGCGAAGGCGCTTCGATGGTCCGCCGCCTCCAGGACAAGCTGATCCACTGGAAGGCGCGACAATAGGGCCATGAGCGAGCTCAACGGAGACCGCTCGGCCTGGCTGCGCTGCTACCGCTGCTGGGCGAGGGACCTCGAGGTGCAGATGCACT
>DASXSZ010000060.1:0-1959 GCA_036505735.1 Solirubrobacterales bacterium | reverse complement strand
CACGATGCCAGCGCCCTACAGGCGATGCGAATTGCGGCCGCGATCGAGGCCCCGCACGGAGCCGGCGTTGGCTAGCCGCGCCGCGATCGCCGGAGGCGCCTGGGAGCCGGCCCTCGGCCCGGCGCGCGACGACGGCCGCCTCGTCGCCGAGTCGGCGGAGGCGGCGCCGATGGCGAAGCTCACCGATCTTCCGGGCCCGCTGCATCCGGCGCTCGCCGAGGCGCTGCGGGGGGTCGGGATCGATTCCCTCTACTCCCACCAGGCCGCCGCATACGAGACCGCGCGGCGCTCCCATCTGATCCTGACAAGCGGCACGGCATCCGGCAAGTCGCTCTCCTTCAACCTGCCGGTGCTCGATGGCATCGCCCACGAGCCCAAGCGGCGGGCGATCTACCTGTATCCGACCAAGGCGCTCGCCCAGGACCAGGCCCGAAAGCTCGGCGAGCTGCGGCCCCCGGGACTGCGCGAGGCGATCTATGACGGCGACACTCCGCGGGAGGACCGGCCCTCGATCCGGCGGCGGGCGAACCTGGTGCTCACCAATCCCGACATGCTCAACGTCGGCGTCCTCCCCCACCACAAGCGCTGGGGCGACTTCATCGCCAACCTCGGCTGGGTGGTGGTCGACGAGGCCCACACCTACCGGGGCGTATTCGGCTCACACGTGGCGAACGTACTGCGGCGGCTGCGCCGCGTCGCGCGCCTGTACGGCACGGAACCTCGTTTCGTGCTGGCCTCCGCAACGATCGCCAACCCGGGGGAGCTCGCCGAGCGGCTCACCGGCCTCGATTTCGAGCTGCTCGACGACGATGGCGCGCCGCGCGCCGGCCGGGAGATCGCGATGTGGAACCCGCCGGTCATCGAGCAAAGGACGATGACGCGGCGCTCGCCGGTCTCGGAGGCGGCCGATCTGCTCGTGGAGCTCGTCTCGCGCGGGGTGCGCACGATCTGCTTCATGCGAAGCCGCCGGGGGATCGAGCTGATCAACCGCTTCGCCTCGATGAAGCTCGCCGAGGAGGGCCGGGGCCAGCTGGCCGATCGCATCGCCCCGTATCGGGCCGGCTACACGCCCCAGCAGCGTCGCGAGATCGAGTCGCAGCTTGCCTCCGGCGAGCTGCTCGCGGTCGCCGCCACCGACGCGCTCGAGCTGGGGATCGACGTCGGCGAGCTCGACGCCGCGATCTGCGTCAACTTCCCCGGCACTGTCGCCAGCCTGCGCCAGATGTGGGGCCGGGCAGGACGGAAGCGGCGCGGGCTGGCGGTCTACGTCGCCGGCGACGACGCCCTCGATCAGTTCTTCTGCCGCCACCCGGACGAGTTCCTGGAGCGCCCGGTCGAGGCCGCGATCCTCGACCACCGCTCCGAGCAGATCCAGATGCAGCATCTGCTCGCCGCCGCCTACGAGGCGCCGCTCGGCCCCGATGACGACGAGATCCTCGGCGAGGGCTGGCGGGAACGCGCCGAGCGCATGGTCACAGCCGGCGAGCTGCGGCGCGGCCGCGGTGAGCGCTACCTGACGCGCAGCGGGGACTTCGTCGCCGGGAGGATCGCGCTGCGCTCCGCATCGGCCGACAGCGTCGCCGTGATCGACGCCACCTCGGGCGAGATGCTCGGCAACGTCGAGGCCGAGCGGGCCTTCTCCACCGTCCATCCCGGCGCCGTCTACCTTCACCTGGGCCGCTCCTACGAGGTCGCCGAGCTCGACATCGGATCCCGGCGCGCGATCGTCAAGCCCTTCGAGGGCGACTACTACACGCAGGTGAAGAAGGAGACCGAGGTCTACGTCGAGGGGATCGAGACCCAACGGAGGGCGGTTGGGGTCGAGCTCAGCTTCGGTGCGGTCTCGGTCTCCGAGCAGGTGATCGCCTACCAGCGCAAGCGGCTCGGGGACAACAAGGTGATCGACATCGTCTCCCTCGACCTGCCCGAGCAGGACTTCGTCACCCAGGCCCTCTGGTA
>DASXSZ010000059.1:0-12043 GCA_036505735.1 Solirubrobacterales bacterium | reverse complement strand
GGCTTCACGCCTACCGGCGTGCCTACGCAATTTTTGGGATAGGTTCCCCTTGGGGACGGGATGCTTAACCTGAACTCAACGACGGGAGTGCCGGAAACCGCATTCCCATGCGGTTTGCGGCCCCACTCGGGCGACGGTTCCCCTTTGACACCCGTCGAGCGGCGTTGGGAGAATTCGGTAGCTGGCCGTGCCTGGGCGGGGTACCCCGGGCGCGGGTTGTTGTGAGCGACGGGTAGGTAGAGGAGCCAGTGCCAACTTCAACTGTGGTCGGGCGGGCAGCCGCCGTTTTGGCGCTGATCGGCGCGGTCGTCGTCGTCCTGCTTCTCGTGCTCGGCGGGGGCTCCAGCTACACGGTCACCGCCGCCTTCGAGAACGCCAGCCAGCTGGTCACCGGCAACAACGTGAGCGTCGCCGGCGCCCCGGTCGGCTCGGTGAAGAAGATCTCGCTCTCCGAAAACGGCCAGGCGCTCGTCGAGATGGAGATCTCCGACTCCGCCTACACCCCGCTACCCGAGGGCACCCACGCCCAGATCCGCTCCCAGTCGCTCTCGGGGATCGCCAACCGCTACGTCGATCTCTCCCTGCCCACCCACCCCGACGGCAAGACGATCTCCTCGGGCGGTCAGATCTCCCAGGCCGACACCACCTCCGAGGTCGACCTCGACCAGCTCTTCAACACCCTCAACAAGCCCACCGTGGCCCACCTGCAGGCGGTGATCCGGGGCTTCGCCCGCGCCTACGAGGGGGTCGGCCCGCAGGCCAACCGGGGCTTCTATTACCTGAACCCCTTCCTCTCCACCTCGAGGCGGGTCTTCGAGGAGCTCAACTCAGACCAGGCCAACCTCGACTCGCTGGTGGTGGACGCCGCCGGGCTCACCTCGACCCTCGATCAGCGCTCGCCCGAGATTTCCTCGCTGATCGCCAACCTGAACGGCTCCCTGGGCACGATCGGCGCCCAGCAGCGCTCGCTCGCCTCCGCGGTCGCCCAGCTGCCCGACTTCATGCGCCAGTTCGACACCACTGCGGTCAACCTGCGCGCCGCCCTCGACGACGTCCAGCCGCTCATCAACGCCTCCCGCCCGGTGGCCCGCAAGCTCCAGCCCTTCACCAAGCGGCTTAGGGGCTTCGCCCGCGACGCCGTCCCCACCGTGCAGGGCCTGAACGGGATCATCAACGCCCCCGGCCAGTCAAACGACCTGATCGAGCTCACCCGCCTGCAGGACCCGCTGGCGGAGATCGGGGTCGGGCCGGTCGAGCGCAACGGCGCCTCCCGCTCCGGCGCCCTGCCCGCCTCGGCCGACTCGCTCCGCGACTCGCTCACCCAGCTCGCCACCCTGCGGGCCTACAGCCCCGAGCTCACCGGCTGGTTCGATGACTTCGGGCACTCCGGCTTCCCCGATGCCTTCGGCGGAATCGGCCGCATCTCGACGACGGTCAACGAGTTCACCCCGAGCGCCCCCGGCGTCTCGGTCTGCGGCGCCCTCGAGATCATGGCCAGCCTCTGCAACGCCCTCGACTCCGACCAGCTGCTCAGCTCCATCCCCGGCATCAAGTACCTGCGCCGCTGCCCCGGCTCCAATGAGCGCGGCCTGAGCTCGGACCAGCTCACCCAGGGAGGCGCCCTCGACTGCGACCCCGACCAGGTGCCGGTCGGACCATGAAGCGCATCCTCCTCATACTCGGGCTTCTCGCGGCCGTCGCGGTGACCGCCGTCACCGGCGCGGGCGCGTCCGGCAGCCACACCTACCAGGCCGAGCTCTTCAACGCCTTCGGGCTCGTCAAGGGCTCGGAGCTCCGGGTCGCCGGCGCGAAGGCGGGGACGATCACCGGCCTCGACGTCACCCCGCAGAAGACCGCGCTGGTCACCTTCGAGGTGGATTCCGGCTTCCCGGAGTTCAAGGCCGACGCGAGCTGCTCCTCGGAGCCGCAGTCGTTGATCGCCGAGTACTTCCTCGACTGCGACCCTGGCTCCTCGCCGCAGCCCCTCACCGGTCCGATCCCCGCGGCTCGCAACAAGACGACGGTCCAGCCGGACCTCGCGCAGAACACGCTGCGCGAGCCCTTCAAGGAGCGCCTCCAGCTGCTCATCAACGAGTTCGGGACGGCGCTCGACGGCAACGCCGAGAACCTGAACGCGGCGATCCGCGCCGGCGCCCCCGCCCTCCAGCAGCTCAAGCAGGTACTCAACATCCTTGGTCAGCAGAACCGGACGATCGCCGAGCTCAACACCAACGCCGACGCGATCTTCGCCCAGCTCGCCCAGCGCCGCGAGGACGTCGTCCACTTCATCGACAACGCCGGCCGGACGGCGGCGATCTCGGCCGAGCGGTCAGTTGACCTGGCGCAGAACTTCCACCTGCTCGACGACTTCCTGGCCGAGCTGAAGCCGACGATGTTCCAGCTCGGCCAGCTGGCCGACGCCCAGACGCCGCTCCTCATCGATCTGCACGCCGCCGCGCCGGGGCTCAACAAGCTGGCGAAGAACCTGCCCCCGTTCAACAACGCCACCCGGGAGTCCCTGACATCGCTGGGCGACGCAGCGAGCGTCGGCAAGGTCGCGCTCGCCAACAGCAAGGAGGAGATCAGCGCCCTCGACCAGGCGAGCACCAAGGCCTACCCCGCAGCTGACGAGGTCGCGAAGTTCCTCGAGTCGATCGACGATCCCAAGAACGCAGTCGAGGAGGACGCCTGCGCCCGCTACGACCTCCGCGAGCAGCCGGGTGAGGCGGACAAGCGGGTCCAGGAGCTCGACCAGAAGATGGGGATCACCCTGCACGGCGACCAGACGGCCTCCTGCCGCTGGGCCAACGGGGCCAAGCCCGGCGCGGATCCGAACGGCGGCAATCCCGGCTTCACCGGGATGGAGGGGCTCCTCAACTACGCCTACATCCAGGCGAACAGCCTGAACCTCTTCGACGAGCTCGGGCACGCGCTGGGGATCACCCTGGTGAGCGCACCGGGGGGCAACGCGCCCTGCGGGTACCAGACGGGACCGGAGGTGCCCGCGAAGGGCGGCGGCGAGACGAGGGACCCGAGGGACTTCGCCGAGTGCGCGGGCATCCTGGGCGACAGCCAGCCGGGAATCAATTTCGGAACCAACCCCTCGGGCCTGTTCGGGAACCTGCCCCCCTACGACGGCTCCGTGTGCCCGCAGGGGAGCACGAACCACGCGATCTGCGACCCGAGCAATCACTTCCACTCCGCCGTCGCCACCGCGAAGGGGGCAACCCCTGGCGCCGCCCCCGCGCCGCAGGCGCAGACACCCACCCAACAGCAGCAGCAGGACCAGGTCCAGAAGATCCTCGGTGGAGTCACCAACCCGAACAAGCTCCCCCAGGACACCCAGAAGCAGCTCGAGCAGCTGCTCCAGATTCCCCCGCTGACCCAGCTGCCCCAGCTGCCCCAGGTGCTGCCGCCGAGCTCTGGCTCCTCGAGCGGCAGCTCGACCACCCAGGACATCCTCGACTTCCTCCTCGGCCAGTGACGCGCACGACTACTACAACCAGGCGCGGCCGGCCCGCCCCCACATATAGGGAGGCCGGAGAATGAGTGGCCGCGGTCGAGTGGGCTCACTGGCTGCCTCACCGACGATGGTGGGGGCGATCACGACGCTGATCGTGATCGTTGCGGTCTTCCTCGCCTACAACGCCAACAACGGGCTTCCGTTCGTTCCGACCTACCGCGTCTCGGCCGAGATCTGCGACGCGGCACGCCTCGGCCCGAACAACGAGGTGCGAATCGGCGGAAACCGGGTCGGGGTCGTCGAGTCGATCGACACCGTCCCCGCGCCGCCCAACAGCGGCTGTCAGACCGCCAGCGGCTCCGCCTCCTCGACCGTGGCGAAGCTCAACCTGAAGCTGGACAAGAGCGCCGAGCCGATCCCGGCCGACTCGACGATCCGGGTTCGCTACCGGTCCTCGTTCGGCCTCAAGTACCTCGAGATCGCGAGGGGCACGAGCCAGACCGGGCTGCCGGAGGCCGCCACCCTGCCGCTGGCCCAGTCGCAGCAGCAGGTCGAGTTCGACGACGTCTACAACACCTTCGACACCGCGACCCGCGAGAACAGCCAGCGCGTCCTGCAGGGCTTCGGCGATGCCTTCGCCGCGCGCGGTGCGTCGCTGAACCAGGCGATCACGGCCCTCAACCCGCTGTTCGCGAACCTGAGGCCGGTCTCGGCGGCCCTCGCCGACCCCACCACCCAGTTGGTGCGCTTCTTCCCCGAGCTCGCCGACGCGGCCCGCATCGTCGCGCCGGTGGCGGTCGACAACGCCGAGCAGTTCACCAACGGCGCGATCGCCTTCGGCGCGATCTCCTCCGACCCGCAGGCCCTCCGCGACACGATCTCCAACGGCCCGCCCACCCTCGAGGCCGGCCTGCGGTCACTGCCGGTACAGCGTCCCTTCCTGGCGGACTTCGCCGAGTTCTCCCGCCTGCTGCGGCCCGGCGTCCGGGACCTGCGGGCGGCGCTGCCGGTCCTCAACCAGGCGGTCTCCCTCGGCAAGAAGGTCCTGCCGCGCACGGTGCAGATGAACACAGACCTGAAGAGCGTCATGTCGAGCCTCAACGACCTGGTTGCCGACCCCTCGACGCTCACCAGCCTCACCCGCCTCGGCGACACCTTCAACCTCGTCCAGGACGCCGGGGCGAAGATCGGCCCCTACCAGACGACCTGCGACTACTGGAACTACTGGATGACCTACCTGACGGGGCACTTCGAGCTGCCGACCCCGTTCGGCTACGCGGAGCGCGTCATCCCACCCGCGATCGCCGGAAGCACGACGCCGGACTCGTTCCCGCGGAACCCGATGGACAACTACTCCGGCGGGCAGGGAGATGGCCGGTTCTCCAGCAACGAGGCGGCGGGCAACAGCGCCGGGGTCTTCGACCCGCTGCCGGCCAACCCGGACGACCCCGACGGCGCCGGCCCCCTGACCGCCGACCCCAACGACTCGGTGGCGATCCCGATCCTCCACGGCAACCCGTACGGGCCGGCGGTCACCGACGGCCAGCCCAACTGCCAGGCGGGGCAGACCGGCTACGCGCTCGGCGAGGACCTGATCCCGGGCCAGGAACCCGACAACCCGACGTTCGGCGTCTCGCAGGTCGCGGGCCCGGGCTCGGCGTCCGGCACGCCGGCCCTGGGCAAGACCGACCTGTTCCTCGAGCAGGACGGGACCCGCATCTTCGGGCCAGGGGCGGGGGGCTGAGATGAACCCCAACCACAGCAGGCGCCTCTCAAACTTCCAGATCGGCCTGATCGCGATCGTGCTGACCTTCGTCGGCTTCTACCTGGCCTTCACGAAGTCGATCCCCTTCACCGGCCACGGCTATCAGCTCAAGGCGGTCTTCGCGGACGCGCAGAACATCCGCGCCAAGAGCCCGGTGCGGATCTCCGGCGTCGACGTCGGCAAGGTCAGCGACGTCCAGCACCTGACGGACGCGAACGGCAACGGTGAGGACGCGGCCGTCGTGACCATGGACCTGAAGGACAGCGCGCTGCCGGTTCGCCAGGACGCGACCTTGCAGCTGCGGCCGCGGCTCTTCCTCGAGGGGAACCTGTTCGTCGACCTGCACCCCGGCAGCCCGGGGGCGCCCGAGCTCCACAGCGGCTCGGTCGTGCCCGAGAATCAGACATCGAACTCGGTCCAGTTCGACCAGGTCCTCACCTCGCTGCAGCAGCCGGTGCGCCAGGACCTCCAGATCTTCCTGAAGGAGTTCGGCGACGCCCTCGACAAGTACGGCGGCGCCGAGGGCTTCCAGGAGTCCTTCCGGACCTCGCCCGCGGCCTTCCGGTACTCGTCGGAGGTCAACGAGGCGCTGCTCGGGACCCAGCCCGGCGACCTGGCGGGCTTCGTCTCCAACCTGGACATCGTCGCCAGGGAGCTCAACCAGAACAGCACTCACCTGCAGGGTCTGATCACCAACCTGAACACGGTCAGCGGCTCCCTCGCCTCCGACCAGGCCTCGCTGCGCGACGCGATCGTGGAGCTGCCCCAGGTGCTCGCGGTCGGACGGCCCGCGCTCTTCAAGCTGAACCGCGACTTCCCGCCCCTGCGGGCCTTCGCCCGCGAGGCCCTGCCCGGCGTGAAGTCCGCGAACTCGGCGCTGGATTACGCCAACCCGTGGATCGGGCAGCTCCGCCAGCTGATCTCAAAGCCGGAGCTGCGCGGCCTCGTCAAAGACCTGCGGCCGACGATCCCGGACCTGGCGGCGCTCAGCAGCGCATCACTGCCGTTCCTCGAGCAGGCCCGGGCGCTCTCCTCCTGCTTCAACAACGTCGTCATCCCGTGGAGCAACACCCCGATCCCCAACAGCGACAGCGACCCGCCGGCGGCCAAGGTCTACCAGGAGACCGCGTACGGGCTCAGCGGCGTCGCCGGCGAGAGCCGCTCGGGCGACGGCAACGGGCAGGAGTTCCGCGTCCTCGGCGGCGGTGGCACGAACACGATCGCACCGTTCACCAGCCCGGACCTCCCCGATCCGCTCACCGGCGTGGTCCCATTCTCGTTCCAGGGCTCGCAGCCCGCCAAGCAGTCCTCGGCGAAGACTCCGTTCCGCCCAGACGTCCCCTGCGAGACCCAGGAGCCACCCGACCTGCAAAGCGACGTCGGGTCGGCGCCGACCACCAACGCTGCGAGCAGCAGCGGGACTGGCGCCTACTCGGCGCAGGAGCAGAGCCTGCGCAAGCGCTACGCCGACATCCTGCTGCAGCTCCAGAACGGCCAGAAGCTGAAGCAGAGCGGCCAGACGGCTGAGGGCAATCAGCTGATCGACCAGGCGCGCCAGCAATACACCAGCTGGGTCGAGGCATGGGATGCGCTGGGCAAGACGAGCGGGAGCAGCTTGCCGCACGTTCCGCTGCCGAAGGGGGCCCAGGGCTGATGCGCAAGGCCATCCGAGACCACCTGCGCGACTTCCTGGCCATCCTGGGGCTGCTGATCGTCGGCCTGGTCGCGACCTACATCATCGTCCAGAACCAGCGTCTCAGGATCCCACTGCTCGAGGAGAAGCCCTTCGAGCTGAAGGCCGATCTGACCACCGCCCAGGCCGTCACCCCGGGGCAGGGGCAGACGGTGCGCGTGGCTGGGGTCCGGGTCGGCGACATCGACGCGGTCGACTACGAGAACGGGCACGCGACCGTGACGATGGCCATCGATCGCAAGTTCCTGCCCGTCTACAGGGACGCCACGATCCTGCTGCGCCCGAAGACGGGCCTCAAGGACATGTTCCTCGAGCTCGACCCGGGCACGAACTACGACCCCAATTCGAACGACGACGAGTACCAGAACGGCGACACGATTCCGGTCGCGAACACGGCGCCCGACACGAACGTCGACCAGATCCTGTCGGCGCTCGACACGGACAATCGCGCGTACCTGCGCCTGCTGCTGACACAGGGAGGCCTTGGCCTCCAGGGCCGCGGACGGGACCTCGGCAAGCTGCTCGGCAGCCTCGGGCCCATCAACAGGGGACTCGCGCGCCTCAACAGCCAGGTCGCCAAGCGCAAGGAGAACCTCGCCACCCTGATCCACAACATGAACCTGCTCTGGGGCCGCGTCGGACAGGACGGCCAGGGCATCGAGCAGCTGGTCTCGGCATCGGACCAGGCCCTCGGGGCGATCGCCAGCCAGGCGCCGGACCTGCAGCGCTCGGTCGCGCTGCTCGGGCCGACGCTGAGCACGACCCGGGTAGCGCTCACCAAGACCGATCAGCTCGCCACCGTCCTCGGGCCGGCGATCAACAGCCTGCGGCCCTTCGCGCGGAAGCTGAAGCCGATCAACGACTCCCTCGGCAACCTCGCGAAGACGACCATCGAGCCGGTCAAGCAGGACATCCGCCCGTTCGTCCGCAACGCCCGCGAGCCGGTTCGCAACCTGCGGCCCGCCGCGCAGAACCTCGTCAACGCCACCCCGCGGCTGACCACCGTGGGGGAGAAGCTCAACAAGCTCTTCAACATGGCGGCCTACAACCCGAACGGCGCGGAGTCGCCGGGTACCTCGGGCCGCGACGAGGGCTACCTCTACTGGCTCGGCTGGCTCGCCCACGTCGGCAACAGCACCTTCTCCTCGCAGGACGCGCACGGCGTCTACCGCCACGTCTATCTGGTGCTCACGTGCAACACCGCGCGGGACATCCTCGACACCAGCCCGTTGTCGCCGATCGGAGAGATCACCGGCCTCGACAAGCTCTTCTCGAGCGGAGTGTGTCCGACATGACCCGGATGAGCGGAGAGGCGGACTAGATGCAGAAGCAGGCTCCCTCGATAGGACGCATCCTGGTGGCGGTCGGCTTCACGCTGTCCTGCTTCGGGCTGCTGCTCTTCCTCTGGGTGACCTTCGGCGGACCGGTCCCGTTCAAGCCCGAGAGCTACCGGTTCACGGCCGACTTCCCCGAGGCGATCACCCTCCAGAAGGAAGCCGACGTGCGGATCGGCGGCGTCTCGGTCGGCAAGGTGAAGGACATCGGCCTGGCTCCGGACAGCGAGTGCCAGCAGGACCCGGAGACTTGCAACACCACCCGGGCGACGATCGAGATCGAGCCGCAGTACGCGCCGATCTCCTCGGACGCGGAGGCGATCCTCCGCCAGAAGACACTGCTCGGCGAGACCTACATCGAGCTGACAACCGGCAGCCAGGTCCAGCCGGGCGAGACCGCTGGCAACGTCAATGCGCAGTCCAGCTCGATCGACGTCGGCCAGCTCTCGGGCGACGATGCGCCGCAGCCGATCCCCGAGGGCGGGCACCTCGCGCAGACCCAGGTCCAGGACCAGACCCAGATCGACGAGATCTTCCAGGGCTTCGACAAGCCCACACGGGAGGCGTTCCAGTCCTGGATGCAGAACGCGGGCCTCGCAATCAACGGCCAGGGCCAGTCGCTGAACGACGCGTTCGGCAACCTCGGCCCGTTCGCCTCGGACGCCAGCGACGTGCTCGGCACGCTGCGCCGCCAGGAGCAGTCGCTGCGAACCCTGGTGCACGACACCGGCGACGTCTTCGCCGCGCTGACCGCGCATGACCAGGCGCTCGCCGGGGCGATCGTGGGCGGCAACCGCACCTTTGGCGCCCTCGCCTCGCAGAGCAAGGCGCTCGCGGACACCTTCAAGATCCTCCCGACGTTCGAGAACGAGAGCCGGCTCACGCTCGACAGGCTGAAGGGCTTCGCCGAGGACGCGCGCCCGGTGTTCCACGACCTGAGGCCGGTCGCCCGCGACCTGAGCCCGACGCTGCGCGACGTGCGCAGGCTCGCACCCGAGGCGCACACCCTCTTCCAGAACCTCGACCCGCTGATCAAGGCGTCGGCCACGGGGCTCCCCTCGCTGAGCAGCTTCCTGCGCGAGCTGCGCCCCGTCATGGACGGCCTCGATCCGTTCCTGGCGAACTTCAACCCGTTCGTCCGCTGGCTCGACTATCAGGCGCCGGTTGTCACCGACTTCCTCGCGAACCCGTCATCGTCCACCGCCGACTTCCTGCCCTTCCAGTCGGGGCAGCAGGCGCCGCTGCACCTCTCGCGGCAGATGACGATCTTCACGGCCGAGAGCCTGTCCGTCTACCAGAAGCGCCTCGCCACCAACCGAGGTAACGGCTACCTGCAGCCGTTCGCGATCGGCAACGAGTACTCGAGCTCGCAGGGCGAGATCTTCCCGAGCCACGACTGCAACAACACCTTCGGCGGACAGCCCGTCACCCACAACCCGCCCTCGACCCCGGCGCCGCAGGAGGAGAGCGGTCAGTTCCCCTTCTCGTCGGACGAGAACCCGACGGTTCCGCAGATGGTCGGCCCGAACTTCCCGGGCTACCCGCTCAACCCGCCTGGGCCCTCGGCGTATGCCGCCTGCACGATCGCGCCGAACTTCCCGGCCGCGTTCGGCGGCGGCAGCATCCCCGAGGTCCTGCCGGATCAGTGAGTCGAGCGGCCGCGACGCCTCAATAGGATTGGCTCTCCCCGACCGGGAGGTGAGAGTGGCGTACTTCAAAGACGCCCAGGAGGTCTATGACACGATCGGCAAGCTGTTCGTCAATCTCGCCGCCGACGAGGATCTGGGGCCAAAGTTCCGGAAGGCGAATACGGTCGTCCGGTACGAGCACCGCGAGCCGGATTCGCCGATCACCGTCCGGCTGCAGGAGGATCAGCCCGCGGACGTCGAATTCGGGGAGACGGACATGGAGCCAGAGGTCGTGATGAGCATGGAGGCCGACACGGCCCACCGTTTCTGGCTCGGCAGAGTGAACGTGACCGTGGCCCTCGCGCGCGGCCAGATCAAGGCCAGCGGCCCGGTCGCCAAGATCCTCAAGCTCGTGCCACTGACGAAACCGGTCTACCCGCGCTACAAGGCCCAGCTCGAGGCCGACGGCCGCGAGGACCTGGTCAACATCGATTGAGCGCGAAGGCCGACGCAGAGGAGTGGGCGCAGATCGTCTCGGGCCTCGCCTCGGAGCGGGGCCTGCGTTACGAGGAGATCGGGGGGATCAACCCGAAGGAGGGGCCGGTGGCGCTCTGCCCGGGCGGGACCAACCGCCTCACGGGCGAGCTCAGCGACGGGTTCTTCGGCGCCTCGTGCGACGCCGACGAGCACGAGGAGGGCGGCTTCGGCCGCAAGGCGATCCTCCCGGGCGCCGTGATCGTCAAGGCCCACATGCCCGACCTGGCGACGGTGGTCCCCGTCTTCGACGTCGAATCGATCGAGCACACGCCGGCCGACATGGTCGACCAACACTCCCGCCGGCGAGTCGAGTTCGAGAGCGTCGACTTCAACAGGCGCTTCATCGCGACCGTGCCGCGCGACCACGACCCGGTCGCGCTGCGCGAGCTGTTCAGCCCGGCGTTCATCGACTGGATCACGCGGATCCCCGCCGAGGTCGACTTCGGCATCACCGAGAAGCAGCTCTTCTTTCACTGGCGCCTCAGGGAGCGCTCCAGGGAGGAGCTGAAGGAGCTCCTCCACTCGGCGGGCGGAATCTTCGACCAGCTCCATCGTGAGATGGAGGAGAACAACCTCGACATCTACAAGGCCGGGCCGTGGAACGCCGGCCTCGAGCCCTTCCCGCCGAAGATCGGCTCCTAGCTGCGTTCCCGCATCCGGCGGCGGTAGGTCCGGTAGAACCCTGGGCCCTTCTTGATGAAGTCCCGGAAGCGGCCCCGCCCCTTCGGGATCTCGAATCCTCCGACGATCCGGCGCGGCACCAGCCGCAGGCCGCTCTCTGAGCGAACGAGGTTGCCGCGCACCTGCATGTTGCGCTGCCAGGTGAAGTCCGGGGCGTGACGATGGACGGTCAGGCAAGCCCGGCCCTCGAGCACCGGCAACCCCACCGGCTCGGCCTCGATCTCGATCTCGCGGCTCGAAGGGTCGGGACTGATCGGGACTCGGACCGCGATCGGGAAGCCGTCGGGCCCCAGCCAGCTCAGCACGCCCGTCTCCTGGTCCTCCAGGAATTCCATCCGGCTGTCCCGGGGGGGCGCACCTGGCGCCTCGTACCCGTGCTCCTCCAGGGGCTCCTCGGCGTGACCGGAGCGGACCTCCTCGAGATGGGCGCCGTGGACCGTGGGCTCCTGCGTCAGGTCGCCGTCGGGCCAGACGAAGATCCGCTCGGGACGCACCTTGATGTAGATACGGGCGTAGTAGAAGTTGAGGGCCGGGCGGATCAGCTTTGGCGGATGCATCTTCTTGGTCGCTGGCAGCTTGATCGCGGACTCGCGCAGGTAGCGCTCGGCGTTCGCCTTCAGGTCCAGGTCGTCGATCGTCGCGGTGCCCTGGACGAGGACGTTGATCCCGCCTTCGATCCCCGAGCCCGTCGGGTCGGAGAAGAGAAGGGAGACGCTCGGATGGGCGCGAGCGTCGTCGGCCTTCTTCGGGTAGCCGAGGCCGGTTGTGACATCGATCGTCGGGCCGCCCTGCTGGTAGTACGGCGTCACCGGCCAGGTGATCGGCTGCTTCGAGGCGTCGACGGTGGTGAGCTCGCAGGTGATGAACCGCTCGAACGCGTCGCGCACCTCCGGCGGAAGCGTGCTGGTCATCGGCCCGATTCTTACGTGTCCGGCAGGACGA
>DASXSZ010000058.1:0-15167 GCA_036505735.1 Solirubrobacterales bacterium | reverse complement strand
CTCGGCGAGCTTCTTCGCGCTCACCGAGTGAAGGGCCGAGATCACGGTCACCCCCTCGGGAACCATCTCCTCCGCCTGCTGGGCGGCGGACCCCTGCCAGACGCCGAGGGTCCTGGTCGCCCGGCCGCTGACCGCGGCGGCAACCGGCACCGTGCAGTCGACCAGGATCTGGCCGTCAGAGAGGGCCTCCTTCAGGTTCGTCAGGGTCTCAGACTGGGCGCGAAATGGGACGGTGAGAAAGACGATCGGCCCGCGGGTGGCGGCCTTGCCGTTCTCCAGCCCCTCGACCTCGGCGCCCTCCACATTCGCCCGGACTCGGTCCGCGGCCTCCTGCGCGCGTCCGGCCTCGCGGGAGCCGATCACCACGGGCTGCCCGGCCCGCGCCCAGCGGACGGCGAGCCCGTAGCCGAGCGCTCCGGTGCCGCCGATGATCGGTATTGGCTCCGGCATCGTCCGGGCAACCTACAGGGCCGCCCAATAGGCTCCGCGGGCGATGAGGCTGGAGGGAAAGAAGGCGCTGGTCACCGGCGGCGCGAGCGGAATCGGCGCCGCGATCGCCCAGCGCCTCGCGGCCGAGGGCGCTGACGTGACGGTCGGAGACCTCAATCTCGAAGGCGCGACGCAGGTCGCGGGGGAGATCTCGGGCCTGCCGATCGAGCTCGACGTCACCGACCTCGGCTCCGCGCGGGCGGCGGTCGAGAGCGCCGGTGCGCCGATCCAAATCCTGGTCAATAACGCGGGGACCGACGAGTTCGGCTTCTTCGCACAGACCACCCCGGAGCAGTGGGAGAGGGTGATCGCGGTCAACCTTAACGGCGTGCTCAACTGCACTTACGCGGCGCTCCCCGGCATGCAGGAGGCGGGCTACGGCCGGATCGTCAACATCGCCTCGGAGGCCGGCCGGGTGGGATCCAAGGGCTCGGCGGTCTATTCGGCGGCGAAGGGCGGCGTGATCGCCTTCACCAAGGTGATGGCCCGCGAGGGAGCTCGCTTCGGGATCACGGCAAACGCGATCGCCCCGGGCCCGATCGAGACCCCGCTGCTGATGCGGGCGAAGGAGCTCGGCGAGGTGGGCGAGAAGATCATCGAGACGATGAAGGCGGGGACCCAGCTGCGCCGGCTCGGACAGCCCGAGGAGGTGGCGGCAGCGGTCGCCTTCCTCGCCTCCGACGACGCCTCGTACGTCACCGGGGAAACGCTCGGCGTCTCCGGCGGGCTGGGAATGGTCTAGCCCCGATGCCCCTCGAGCCCGGGATCGAGCGCACGGATGAGTTCGTGGTCGAGGACAGGTTGCTCACGGACGTCGGCGGAACGATTGGCGCCAGCGTGCTCTCGACGCCGGGGATGATCGCGATGATGGAGCGCACGGCGGCGGTCCTCTCCTTCGAGAACCTCGACGAGGGCAAGGCGACCGTCGGCTTCGAGGTCTGCATCAAACACGTCAGCGGGGCGGCCGAGGGCCAGACGTGCACCGCCCACGCAAAGCTCCGCGAGGTCGTCGACGGCCGCAAGCTCCGCTTCGACGTCGAGGTGAAGGAGGGGGACCGCACCATCGGCGTCGGCACGCACGAGCGGCGCGTGATCGAGATCGGATCGGTCACCGGCTAGCGCGTCGGTCCGCAGAGCGACGGGGCGCTCCCGGTTAGGCTGAATCCATGGCTGACGCGCTGCCCAGTGCCGTACGAATCCGCGAGGTCGGTCCGCGCGACGGCTTCCAGAACGAGCCCGAGGTGATCCCGACCGAGGAGAAGGTCCGGCTGATCGGCCTGCTCGCCGACTCGGGCCTGAAGCGGATCGAGGTCACCTCGTTCGTGCGGCCGGACGTCATTCCCCAGCTGGCCGACGGCGCGGAGGTGCTCCAGCGATTCGAGCCGCGCGACGGCGTCGCCTACTCCGTCCTGATCCCGAACCGGAAGGGCCTCGAGCGGGCGCTGGAGCAGAGGGACCGGTTTCAGGAGGCGAACTTCTTCCTCTCGGCGTCCGAGACCCACAACCGCAAGAACGTCAACCGCTCGATCGCCGAATCCCTGGCGGACCTGGAGGGGACCGTCGGAGCAGCTCGCGAAGCCGGGCTGCGCTGCGAGGGGGTGATCTCGACGAGCTTCGGCTGTCCGTACGAGGGTCAGGTGACACAGGAGCGCGTCTTCGAAATCGCCGAGAGGCTGGCGGGCTTCGGCTGTGAGGAGATCGCCTTCGGCGACACGACCGGGATGGCCAACCCGCGGCAGGTAGGTCAGTTCTTCGCCGCCGCCAGGGAGCGGCTCGCGGACTCTGAGCTGACGGCGCACTTCCACAACACCCGGGGCCAGGGCCTGGCGAATGTGCTCGCCGCGCTCGAGCAGGGGATCGACTCGTTCGAGAGCTCCTTCGGGGAGCTGGGCGGCTGCCCCGTCCCGCCAGGCTCGACCGGGAACATCTCGACCGAGGACCTGGTCTCGATGCTGGAGGAGATGGGCGTCGGGACCGGGGTGGACCTCACCAAGCTGATCTCCGCCTCGGCCGAGGCCCAGAGCGTCCTCGGTCGCCCGCTCGGGGCGCACCTGCTCACCGCGGGCCCAATCGACTGGCACAGGTAGGGTGCCTCGCATGCAGAGCGACCGTTTTCGCGCGGCAGCCGAGTCAAAGGACTTCTCGGCGATCGACGAGCTCTTCGCTGAGGACGTCGTCTTCCGCAGCCCCGTCGTCTTCAAGCCGTACGAGGGACGCGCGGCGGTGGCGATGCTGCTCGGCGCCGTCGCACAGGTGTTCGAGGACTTCCGCTACACGGACCAGGTCGAAACCGGCGATGCGGCCGCGCTCGCCTTCAGCGCCCGGGTGGGTGACCGCGAGCTCGACGGCATTGACTTCCTCCACTTCGACTCGGAGGGCCGGATCAACCGGATGGCGGTCTACGTCCGCCCGATGAGCGGGGTCAACGCTCTCGCCGAGGCGATGAAGCGGAAACTCGAGGAGGTCTCCGCCTAGTTGCAGGAGGGCCCAGCGCAGCGGCGAAGCTGCGCCAGCCGGTCGGCGAGCTGGTCCCGGATCGCGTCGTAGGATGAGGCGACCCCCGGGTGCGCCAGCAGGTTGTCGAGCTCGTATGGGTCCTCGTCCAGGTTGTAGAGCTCCTCATCGCCGTTGTCCCAGGCGTTGTACTTCCATGGGCCGCGACGAATGCCGTAGGCGCCGGGGTAGACGGGGCTCTCGAAGAGCAGGTCGCGGTTGGCCGCGACGCTGGGATCGTTGATCAGCGGGAGCAGGGAGATCCCGTCCATCACCCTGAGCGGGCGGGACTTCGTGATCTCGACGATCGTCGGCGCCAGGTCTATGTTCGCTACCAGCTGATCCCGGACGGCGTTCTCGGGGATACCCGGGCCGCGGATGATCAGCGGTACGCGCTCGCCCTCCTCGTAGAGGAAGTTCTTGAACCGGACCCGGTGTGATCCCAGCTCGATTCCGTTGTCAGAGGTGAAGATGAAGAAGGTCTTTCGCTTGTCCCCGTACTTGCGGACCAGCCCGACGATCTTTTTCACCTCATCGTCGACCGACAGCAGGCTCTCGAGGCGACCGCGGTAGCGCTGATCGATATCCGCGATCTCGGCGTCGGATAGGCGAGGGATATCGCGGATCAGCTCCGGCTTGTCGGAGACGTTCGCCTCGTCGAAGCTCGGGGTGCGTGGCGCTTGCGCATCGCCGAACGCTCCGAGGTACCGGGGAGCGGGCTCAGGGTTGCGAGTGGACCAGGGGGGCAGAGCTCGCTCGCCATGCGGATTGTTCGGGTTGTAGTAGAGGAAGAAGGGCTTCGGGCTCGGCGCCCACATCTTGAGGAGTCCGTTGACCTTGTCGCCGAGGACGTAATCGATGTAGTTCGCGGGCTTCCGCGGGTAGTAGCGGACCTTGCCGTTCTCGTTGAGCTTGAAGGCGTAGCGCTTCTGTTCGGTGCCACCTGTGAGCCCGAACCACTGGGTCCACCCGGGTGGCACCTCCCGTGGATAGATCTCGCCGTAGCCGTTCAGGTACTTGCCGACCATCGCGGTGCGGTACTTCGCGTTCCGCAGCCAAACCGCGAGCGTGTTGGTGCCGTCCAGATCGACGAAGCGCTGATCGGTGAGCACATGGTGGTTGTGCGCGTACTGCCCGGTCAGGAAGGTGGCGCGCGAGGGACAACAGAGCGGGTACGAGACATAGCTGTTCCTGAACGTCGTCCCCTTGGCCGCGAGAAGAGCCAGCGTCTTCTGCATCACAGGCATGTCCGTCAGGTTCTGATCGTCGGTGTCGATCACGATCACGTTGGGGCGCTTCTGGCGGGCGTTTTGCCGGCGTAGCTCCCGCCGCCGCTCGCCGCTCGACTCGCACGTCTTGGCGCACTTGGCCGAGGCTCTGGCCGCCGGTTGAGCGCTGCCGGCCTTCATCGAAGCGGGCGAGCCCAGCGCCCCCGCGGCTGCCCAGGCGCTCGCGGCCGCGCAAATCGCAGCCAGCGCGAAGCCCGCCCGATGTGCTCTCCCGCCGCGCATTCCGATCAAGAACCCGCCATACCTTAGGTGGTTGCGCACCGTATGCTCCCCGCCGCCTAAATCACTAGCGAGAGGGGACAGACACATATGGCGATCAGCAAGGTCGGCGTCCTGGGCTGCGGGCTCATGGGCCATGGGATCTCTCAGATCTGCGCCCAGGTGGGGTGGGATGTCGTGGTCCGTGAGATCGACCAGGCCCCGCTCGAGCGAGGCATGGGCAAGATCGAGAAGCAGCTGGCGCGGGCCGTGGAGAAGGGCAAGATGGAGCGGTCCGAGGCGGATGCCGTCCGGGGTCGCATCACGCCCACACTCGACTATTCGGACCTCGCCGACTGCGATCTGGTGATCGAGGCGATCACGGAGGACCTTGACCGCAAGCTCGAGATGTGGCGCGAGATCGACGAGCTGGTCAAGGACGACGCCTACTTCGCCACCAACACCTCGTCGCTCCCGGTCGCCACCCAAGCCGACGCGACCAGGCGCCCGGAGCGGATGATCGGCCTCCACTTCTTCAACCCGCCTCAGGTGATGCCGCTGCTCGAAGTTGTGCGCGCCGAGAAGTCGGCCGACGACGCCGTCGAGCTGGGCTTCGAGGTCGGTGAGAAGCTCGGCAAGACCACCGTCGCCGCGAAGGACAACCGCGGGTTCATCGTCAACCGGCTGCTGGTCCCCTACATGTTCGACGCGATCCGCGCCCATGAGCAGGGCGTGGGATCGATCGAGGACATCGACACCGGCATGAAGGCCGGCGCGAGCCATCCAATGGGCCCGCTGACCCTCGCCGACTTCGTCGGGCTGGACACCCTCGCTGCGATCTCGGAGGTGATGGTGGATGCCTATGGCGAGGAGCGTTTCGCGGCGCCCAAGACGCTCAAGAAGATGGTGTCCGCAGGGGACTTTGGGCGCAAGTCCGGCAAGGGGTTCTACGATTACTCCGGCGATCAGCCCGTCCCGGTGGATTCCGGGAGCTAGGCAAGCGCAAGGAGGATCAGGAGACCATGCCAGTCGACCAGACCAGCCTCGACCGCATCAGGAACGCCACCTTCCCGTCCGCGCGCCGCGGCTATGACAAGCACGAGGTCGAGAAGTTCCTCTCGCGGCTGGCGGATTGGCTCGAGACCGGCGCCGGGGATGAGTCGCGCTCGGACACCGTCAAGCGCGAGCTGCAGCGGGTCGGGGAGCGGACGGGCGCGATTCTCGCGCAGGCCGAGGAGAGCGCGCAGCAGATTCGCGCCGAGGCCGAGGAGGAGGCGCGGGGAACGGTCAACACGGCGAACATGGAGGCGGAGGAGGCCCGCACCGAGGCGCAGACCTACGCGGCCGAGACCAGGGCGTCGACCGACTCCTACGCGCAGCAGACCCGCCAGGAGGCGGAGGCAGCTGCGGCGTCGGCCCGTGCCCAGGCTGAGCAGGACGCCCGCGAGGCCATCGCGGCAGCCCAGGCACAGGCCCGCCGGATCGTCGAGGAGGGCACCCAGCGACGCGAGGACATCGAGGCGGTGATCGCGGACCTGGTAAGGCGTCGCGACGACGTGCTGGCCGACACCGAGGAGCTCAGCGCGAAGCTCACGGCGGCCGTCTCCGCGCATCGGCCGGAGCCGGGCAAGGACCCGTTCGACAAGCCGGAGGAGCTCGACCCTCTCGCCCATGAGGACACACCCGCTCCGGAGTTCGAGGTCGCGGGCCAGGCTGAGGGCGACCACGGCTCGGGTGAGGGGGAGAGCGGCGAGCTCCCGACCCGGCCGGAGCCCGAGCACGAAGCTGACCTGAGAACCTGAGGCGGAGGTGAGCGACGTCAGGGCGGCCCTCGAGGCCGCGCTGGAGGGAGGCCCCGAGCGACACCGCAAGAAAGTCGCCGAGCAGCAGAAGCTGCCGGTGCGCGAGCGGGTGTCGCGGCTCCTCGACCCGGATTCGCTGGCCGAGGAGGGACTGCTCGCGAACTGGGAGCAGGAGGGCCTCGGGGCCGACGGGGTCGTCACCGGCATGGGGACCGTGGGAGGCCGCGCGATCGCCCTGATGGCGAACGACCCGGCCGTGAAGGCCGGCTCCTGGGGCCCGAAGACGGTCGAGAAGATCCTGCGGATCCAGGAGCGCGCGCTCGCCCACCAGATGCCGATCGTCTACCTGGTGGACTCGGCGGGCGCCAGGATCACCGATCAGGTCCGCATGTTCCCCGGGCGGCGCGGGGCCGGCCGGATCTTCCACACCCAGGTGCGTCTCTCGGGGCAGGTGCCACAGATCTGTCTGCTCTTCGGCCCCAGCGCCGCGGGCGGCGCGTATATCCCAGCGTTCTGCGACGTGGTGATCATGCGCGACGGCAACGCGTCGATGTACCTGGGCTCGCCGCGGATGGCCGAGATGGTGATCGGCGAGAAGGTGACGCTCGAGGAGATGGGCGGCGCCCGCATGCACACCTCGGTCTCGGGCTGCGGGCACTTCCTGAGCGACTCGGACGAGGACGCGATCGACCTCGCCCGGCGCTACCTCTCCTATATGCCGGCCAACTGGCTTGAGGACCCGCCGGCATCGCCGCCCGCGGAGCCCGAGCACACCCCGCGGGTCTCGGAGATCGTTCCGGACAACGAGAAGGACCCCTTCGATGTCAAGGACCTGATCCGGGCCTTCATTGACGCCGACTCGTTCCTCGAGGTGCACGACCGCTGGGCCAAGGAAGTCGTGGTCGGCTATGCGCGGCTCGACGGGCGCGTGATCGGCATCGTGGCCAGCCAGCCGAAGGTGAAGGGCGGCGTTCTCTTCGTCGACTCGGCCGACAAGGCGGCGCGGTTCATCATGACCTGCAACGCCTTCAACGTCCCGCTCCTCTTCCTGGCCGACGTGCCCGGGTTCATGATCGGCAAGGACGTCGAGCGCCAGGGCATCATCCGCCACGGGGCGAAGATGATCAGCGCGGTATCCGAGGCGACCGTGCCGAAGCTGTCGGTGATCGTACGCAAGGCCTATGGCGCGGGTCTCTACGCGATGGCGGGGCCGGCCTTCGAGCCCGACACTTGCCTGGCCTTCCCGCAGGCCCAGATCGCGGTGATGGGGCCGGAGGCCGCCATCAACGCCGTCTTCTTCAACCAGATCCAGGAGATCGAGGACCCGGTCGAGCGCGAGCGGTTCGTCCAGGAGAAGCGCGAGGAGTATGCCGAGGACATCGACATCCTCCACCTCGCATCCGAGCTGGTCGTGGACGCCGTGATCGAGCCGGACCGCCTGCGCGAGGAGCTGGTCCGGCGCTACGCGCTAGCCGCCGTCAAGAACAGGCGGTTCGCCGAGCGGCGCAACCCGATCACGCCGGCCTAGCTCGCGGCGGGGACCGGGGAACGGGACCAGCGACTCGCTCTCGGTGTCCCACAGCTTCAGCCGGAAGGTCGCGATGCTGCCGCGGAGCGTGACGACGGGAGTGCGCCGGAACATCCGGTGGGACTCGTGCGCCGCGCGCAGGCGATAGTTGGGGATCTTGGCGCTCAGATGATGCACGTGGTGGTAGTTGGCGTTGCCGACGACCCAGGCGAGGGGGCGAGGCAGTTGGAGATAGGAGCTGCCACGGAGTGCCGCGAGCTCGAACTTCCACCGTCCCGGCGCCTGGTAATAGGTGTCCTCGAACTGGTGCTGGATGTAGAGCATCCAGGCGGCGATCGCCCCGCCGGCGATGAGGGTCGTGCCCTGGATCAGCACGAAGGGCAGCCAGCCGACGAGCGCGCTCCAGGCAAGCACCCAGGCCACGAGCGCGATGTTTGTGGCGACGACGCTCAGCAGGATTCTGGGGGTCATGCCCCGCTGCGGGAACCGGCGCTCGACCAGGAACACGAGGCTCGGGCCCACGAGCAGCATCAATAGCGGATTGCGATAGAGGCGGTATCCCAGCCGGCGCAGGCGGGAGGCGCCCTCGTACTCGGCAAGGGTCATCGTGTTGATCTCGCCCACGCCGCGGTGGTCGAGGTCGCCGGTGTGGGCATGATGCAGGCTGTGCTGCCGCTGCCACCACCGGTAGGGAGTGAACAGCAGGAAGCCGAGAACGTGGCCCCAGCGGCTGTTCGCGCGCCGTGACTGAAACATCGAGTTGTGCGTGAGGTCGTGGAACAGCGAGTACATGCGGCTGAGGAAGACGGTGGCGACCAGGCCGAGAGCGATCGCGACCGGCGGGCTCGGGTCAATGAGAGCGGCGAGGATCCAGACGCCCAGGTACGGGAGGAGGACGCTCGCTATCTGGCCCAGGCTGCGACCGTGATCGACTTCCAGGTAGGGGGCGAGGTCTTGCCTCCAACTCTGGCGGGAGGGGATTTCTGCGTCGCTCACGGTGCTCCTTTTGACGTTTCGGCCATTCCGGGCGAGCGCGATGTCCTTCTTGCGGGTAGACATCGCGATCCTTTGTCGGAGTACGGTGGCTCGTCAAGCCCGGATCACGCCGCGAGCGGGACTGGACGGTCGCCTACGACCCGAGAGTGGACGGCGTCGGCCGGCCGGCGCCGCCGGCCAGGGCCGTGAAGTAGTCCAGGGCTGCGGGATTCGCCAGCGAGTCACGGCTCGCGGCGCGCTCGGGCGGCTCGCCCATCAGGATCCTCTTCACAGGCACCTCGAGCACCTTGCCGCTCAGGGTCCGTGGAACCTCGGCGATCCGGAAGATCTCGTTGGGCACGTGGCGAGGCGAGCACTGCTCGCGGATGCGGCGCTTGATCTCAGCGACCAGGTCCTCGCTCAGCTCCGCGTCCTCGCGCAGGACGACGAAGAGCGGCATCCATCCCTCGCTCCCGCGCTTGGGGACGTCCACAACGAGGGCGTCGAGCACCTCCGGGACCGCGGAGACCGCGCGGTAGATCTCGCTGGTGCCCATGCGGATGCCCCCGCGGTTGATCGTCGAGTCGGAACGGCCATAGATGATCGCCGTGCCGCGCGAGGTGATCTCGATCCAGTCGCCGTGGCGCCAGACCCCCGGGTACATCTCGAAGTAGCTGTCCCGGTAGCGGGAGCCGTCGTCGTCGCCCCAGAAGAAGACCGGCATCGAGGGCATGGGCTCGGTGATGACCAGCTCCCCGACCTCGTCGATCACCGCGTTGCCGTCCTCGTCGAAAGCCTCCACCTTGGCCCCGAGCGAACGGCCCTGGAGCTCGCCGCGGTAGACCGGCAGCAGGGGCACGCCGCCGACGAACGCGGTGCAGAGGTCGGTGCCGCCGCTGGTGGAGAAGAGCCAGGTGTCGCGGCCGACGTGGTCGTAGACCCACTCGAATCCCTCCGGGGAGAGGGGGGAGCCGGTCGAGCCGACGGAGCGGAGCCGCGACAGGTCGCGGCCCTGCCCGGGCTCGACCCCGTCCTTCATGCAGGCGGCGATGTACGCCGCGCTGGTCCCGAAGCAGGTCATGCGGGTGCGCTCGGCGAGGTCCCAGAGAACGCCCATGTCCGGGGTGGCGGGGTTGCCGTCGAAGAGGACGATCGAGGCGGGCGTGAGCAGAGCGCCCACCAGGAAGTTCCACATCATCCAGCCGGTGGTGGTGAACCAGAAGACGCGGTCGCCGGGTTGGACGTCGAGGTGGAGGTTTCCCTTCTTGAGCTGCTCGATCAGGATCCCGCCGTGGCCCTGGACGATCGCTTTGGGGAGGCCGGTCGTCCCGGAGGAGTAGAGGACCCAGAGCGGGTGGTCGAAGGGAACGGGGTCAAAGGCGAGCTCGGCACCGGAGCCGAGGTCGAGGAGCTGGCCCCAGGTCATGGGAGCCGCGACCTCGGGGCGCTCCTCCAGCCGGGAGAGCTCGGGGGAGGCGCTCAGATAGGGGACGACGACGATCCGCTCTAGGCTCGGGATACGCTCCGCGATCTCGGCGACCGTGTCGAGCCGGTCGAAGTCCTTGCCGCCGTAGCGGTAGCCGTCGACGCAGAACATCACCTTGGGCTCGATCTGGGCGAAGCGGTCGACGACGCTGCCGGGCCCGAAGTCGGGGGAGCAGCTCGACCAGATCGCACCGAGGCTGGCGGTCGCGAGGAGGGCGATCACGGCCTCGGGTCCGTTGGGCAGGTACGCGACGACGCGGTCGCCACCGGAGACCCCGAGAGATCGCAGCCCCTCGCGCACTGCGGCTACCCGCCCCCGCAGCTCGCCCCAGTGCACCTCGCTGAGCTGGCGCAGCTCGGACGCGTAGACGAGCGCCACCTCGTCATCGGCCTTGCCCCGGAAGATGTGCTCGGCGTAGTTGAGGCGGGCGCCCACGAACCAGCGGGCGCCGGGCATGACGCGATCAGCGAGCACACGCTCATAGGGCTCGTCCGAGATCACGCCGAAGTACTCCCAGATCGTCTCCCAGAACTCCTCGATCTCGGTGACGGACCAGTCCCAGAGGTCGTGGTAGCCGTCGAAGTGGAGGTCCCGGTTCTCGGCGAGCCAGCGCAGGTAGCGGGTGAGCTGGGATCGCTCGACCATCTCCGCCGAGGGTGCCCAGAGGATCTCCGCCTCCCGCGTGCTCTCCATGGCGCGATCTTTACACGGGGGCGGTCTCGGCGCCCGGCCTCGGGGATTGAGAGCGGCCGGCATCGCGGTCGATCAGGCGGGCGAGGGCGACGACGAAATCGGTCGCGCGGGCCAGCGCTGCCGAATCGACCCGGTCGAGGACGTCGTCGTGGGTGTGGTACCAGGGGGCGAGGTTGCCGTTGGGATCGGTCGTGCGCAGCGTGATGGATCGCATGCGGCGCACTCGCGGCGGGAGGGCGTCGTCCAGGAGGGGGTGGCGGATCGGGCGGGCGCCGCCGCCATCCGCCGCCCCGGCGGTCGCGAGGGCCTCGCAAAGCTCGATCAGGTGGCGGTCGTGGGGGAGGCTGATCACCGGTCCCTGGCTGATCTCGTAGGCGACGCCCCCGAATGAGACGGAGTCGACGTTGAGGAAGGCGGTGGTGGGCCGGTCGAATTGCTTGCGGTGGGAGCGGACGAAGGCGCGGCTGCCCTCGCAGAACGACTCCTCGGAGCCGGCGAAGACCACCCAGACGTCGAGGTTCTCGGGCGGGTTGGTGGTCAGCTCGTCGGCGGTCGAGAGCACGGCGGCCACGCCGGAGGCATTGTCATAGGCGCCGGGCACGATCTCCGAGAGCGCGATGTCGACGAGCAGGAAGCCGGCGACGATCAGGACGATCGTGGGGACGGCCTGGATGGCGGACAGCCAGGTTGCGTCGACACCCGCCATGCGCGCGCCCAGGATCGGCAGCAGCGGCGCGAGGCCGAGCCAGAAGAAGATCCGGAAGGGCCCGAGCCCGAGCCGGACGCGCTCGGGCAGCCGCCGGATCCGGTCAGAGGCCTTGGAAAAGATGTAGCCGGTGCGGGCGGCGTCATAGTGGGCCATCAGGATCAGCCGGGCGGGGGCGTCCGGTCGGTCGCCGGGGGAGACGACGTTCTGGGACACGCGGCGGAAGAGCAGGGAGCGGACCAGGTAGAGGCGGGTGTTTAGGTCGAGGTAGGTGGAGATCGCGGCGAGGAAGACGAGCGTGAAGCCGACGGCGGGCTGGACGGTCGCGATCACGCTCCCGGCAACGCCCATCGCCGCGTGGATCAGGTGGACGAGGGCGTACTGCGGATGGGCGAAGAAGGGCTCGATCTCGGCGCGCCGGCCCATGCCGCGCAGGCGGCCGGCGAGCATGTTCGCGGCGCGGCGCTCCGCGTCCGTGCCGGGGCCCCGCCCCTCGAAGGAGCAGAGCTCGCGAATCACCTCCATGCGTCCCGCGTCGTCCACCGGCGGAGGATTATCGCGTCATGCCAGGGCTATCGTTCCCGTACTGCCGGAGTGCTTGGAACTGGAATACAGCGCCGGCTCAAAACCGGCGGCCCTTCGGGGCTTGTGGGTTCGAATCCCACCTCCGGCATCGGCTGGTCAGCCAACACTGGCTGGGAAAGGGGGCGAATCAGGGCTTTTGGTCCCTTTACTTCGCTATAGCGGGCCAAAGTGACCAAAACCGGGGGGGACCAGCGGTCGACGCCGAAGTACGAAGGCTTGCGGGTCGTCAGCACGGAATCGTGTCGCGGGACCAACTCCTACGTTTGGGTCTCACCCGTAGCGCCATCGAGCACCGAACCCGGCGTGGCTGGCTGCACCTGGTTCGGCGCAGGGTTTTCGCCGTGGGCAGGCGGGATCTCAGCCAGAACGGCCGCTGGATGGCGGCCGTGTTCTCCTGTGGTCCGAGTGCTCTACTCAGCCACCAGAGCGCGGCGGAGCTGTGGGAGATTCGAAGGGCTCAGTCGGGACCGATCGAGCTGACGCTGCCCAGCGCTAGCAAGCGGCGGCCGCGCGGCCTCGCAGTTGACCGGCGAGTTGGAAGCCGCGGTCAACGAAGCGGCGAACCGCGATCTGATCGACCCGGAGCGGCTGCGGCGAACGCTCGAAGAGATGCGTGGCGAGGCCGGCGTCAGCACCCTTCTCCGCCTCCTTGATCGCCAGGTCTTCCGCCTGACTGATTCCGAACTCGAGCGGAGGTTCCTTCGCCTGGTTCGCGCAGCCGGGCTACCGACTCCCCAGACGGGCGTTCGGCTCCATGGCTTCAGGGTCGACTTCTTCTGGCCCGAGCTGAGTCTGGTGGTGGAGACCGACGGCCTGCGCGACCACCGCATGCCCGCGCAGCAGGCGCGGGATCGGCGCCGCGATCAGGGCGGGTTACAGAGTGCCTCGCACCCAGTCGCAGGGCCTCCTAGGCTGCCTGCATGTGCGGGCGCTACACGCTCACCGATCCGGATCCACGGCTGCTGCGGTTTCGGTTCGGCCTGCGGGAGTCGGTCGAGATCGAGCAGCGGCCGCGGTACAACGTGGCGCCGACCGACTCGGTGCTCGCCGTGCGGCCGGACCGCGAGGGCGGGCGCGAGCCCGGGATCCTGCGGTGGGGATTGATCCCGCACTACGCCGATCCGGACTCCTTCGACCAGTTGCTGATCAACGCGCGGGCCGAGACCGTGGCGGAGGCGCCGGCGTTCCGGGACGCGTTCCGGACCCACCGCTGCCTGATCGTGGCCGACGGCTTCTACGAGTGGAGCGAGGAGGAAATGGGCAAGAGGCCGGTCTGGATCACCCGGCCCTCGCGCGAGCTCTTCGCGTTCGCGGGGCTCTGGGCCGAGGCGCGCAGCGCGGATGGCTCGTCAGTCCACTCATGCGCGATCGTCACCTGTGGGCCCGGGAAGGTGGTGGCGCCGATCCACGATCGCATGCCGGTCATCCTCGACGCGGATGCGGAGGAGATCTGGCTGGACCCAGGAGGCGGCGAGGAGCGGCTCGAAGAGCTGCTCGTGCCGACCGATGACCTCGAGGTCACCGAGGTCTCGGATGCGGTCAACGACGTCCGGCAGGACGGCCCGACCCTGATCGAGCCGCCGCTCAGGCTTTTCTAGGCCGGCGGGTGGCGGTGCGCTGCGCGCCGCCACGGCTGCTGCGTGAGGTGCTCGGGGACTTGCGAGTGGTGCTCCGGCGCCGGGTGGGGCCGGGGGGAGGCTCCACGGGCGGCAGCTCGTCGCCGATAGGTCGCTCCTCCTCGACGTGCCAGTCCTGGTTGAAGGCGACCATCGCGACGGCGATCAGGATCACCTGGACCGGCACGAGCAGCAGCGTGAGCAGGCCAAGCAGCTCCTCCGGCAGGGCCGGGCTCGAGAGCCCGTCCTTGGCCCGGTCGAACCAGGCCGGGGCAGCGATCCCGGCGAAGATCGCGAGGATGATCGCGAGCGCCGACGCGACCGGGAGCACGCCGCGATTCCAGCGGGCGACCAGGAACGCGAAGAGCACATAGACCGCGATGTAGAGGAGGGCGAAGATCTTTCCGCCCTCGAGGCGGCTCCAGCCGCCGAGGGTGATCACCAGGGCAAGCCCGGCGGAGACGAGGAGCAGGAACACGACGAGGGCCCGGGCGCTCTTTGCCTCGGGCTTCTCCCTGTTCGGTCGCCAGAGCTCGTATCCGGGACGGATCGCTCCCGCTTCCATGGCGAGCAAGTCTATGGACTCGGCTGGATCTCCGCTACACCCAACGGTGGGGCGCTGCGATGCGGGCGGAGGGACTCGAACCCCCACGCTCTTGCGAGCACCAGGACCTAAACCTGGCCTGTCTACCAAGTTCCAGCACGCCCGCGGGCTTCATCCGATTCTAGTTTCGGACTCGGGGAAATACTGATGTGCCGCAACCAGGGGCCTGGAAGAATGCGCCGGCATCAGGGTGTTCCAGCCACGGGCTGCGTCGACTCAGACAGAGGAGGGTCCGGATGACCTGGCAGATATCGACCGCTGCGAACGCCGGTGAGCTCCGCAGGCAACGGGCGGCGCGGTAGCGGGAGGCGATGCACCGTCCTGAGTCACAAGGCTATGGGGGGTGCATGACCGAGCCGGCACCGATCTCGGTGTACCTGGTCGATGACGTGCCGGAGCTGCGAGAGCTAATCAAGTTCGGCATGGAGGAGGATCCCGGGTTCGAGGTGGTGGGGGAGGCGGGTGACGGCCGGACGGCGCTGGAGGGGATCGCAGAGACGCAGCCCGCCGCGGTGCTGCTTGACCTGTCGATGCCGGACATGGACGGGCTCGAGGCTATCCCGGAGATCCGCAAGGGCGATCCCGACGTGGCGATCGTCGTGCTCTCGGGCTTCTCCGCGGACCGGATGGGCCCGCCCTCGCTGGAGCGCGGGGCCGACGGCTACGTCGAGAAGGGAACCCCGATCCAGGAGCTGCGGGAGGC
>DASXSZ010000057.1:0-21177 GCA_036505735.1 Solirubrobacterales bacterium | reverse complement strand
GGTCTGGTTTCTCTCGCATCCGTATCGCGACGAGATGGGCAGCATCAAGCCCACTGCGATGGAGCGGACGCTCAACGAGCTGTACACCGACCCGACCTTCGAGCGCGAGTCGAGCCTGCCGCTGACCTGCGACGCCGACGGCAGCCCACACGTATCGGCCTCCTCGTAGGAGGGTGCTCAGCTGTTCGGCGTCGAGGGCGGCGCGCCGGTCCTCAGGAGAGTCGCCAGGTAGATCACGATCTTCGCGTTGCCCTTGTTGGCGGCCCGGTGGATGGTCGAGGGCTGCTCGACGATCCACTGGCCGGCGCTGATCCTGCCCGTCTGGCCCGCATCGATCCTCCGCACCACGGTCGGGTTGTCGGCCGTGCCGGTGAACACGGTGACGCCACCGGACTTGACCGTGTAGGTGAGGACGCCCGACTGGACGTAGGCGACCTGCGTCCCTTCGTGGTGGTGGAGGGCGATCGTGCCGCCGGCCGGGATCGTCACCAGCGAGAGGCCGAGGGTCCTGCCCGAGGCGCCCTTGACCTTGGTGCTCTGCCCGAGCGGGGTGCGGGTCACGGTCGAGCCGCCCGACTGCGCGATCACGTGCCCGACGAGCACTCCCGCGGCGAGTAGGCCGATCGCCGCCATTGCTGCGGTGACGCGGATGCGCTTCACCGAGCGACCCTACAGAATTGAGGCGTGGGCGATTTGCAGATCGTCATCGCCGCGCTCTTCGTCTCGGCCGCCGGGCTGAACGCGGTAGCCAACTGGCTCGACGTGCCCTACCCGATCACGCTGGTGATCGGCGGGCTCGCCATCGGGCTGATCCCCGGGATCCCCGACATCCACCTCGAGCCCGACCTGGTCCTGCTCGTCTTCCTGCCGCCGCTTCTCTACGCCTCGGCCTTCTTCGCGGACCTCCGGAGCCTGCGAGCGGACGCGCGAGTGATCGTCCTCAACGCGGTCGGGCTGACGCTGTTCACGGCCGCCTGTGTCGGGGTGATCGGACACGAAGTGATGCACATGCCCTGGGCGGTGGCCTTCGCCCTCGGCGCGATCGTCTCTCCGACCGACCCGGCGGCGGCGACGGCGATCATGCGACGCGTTGGCGCGCCGCGGCGGATGGTGAACGTGCTCGAGGGCGAGAGCCTCGTCAACGACGCGACCGCGCTGGTCGCCTACAAGGTCGCGGTCGCCGTCGCGATCGGGGAGAGCGTCTCGGCGGGGCACACCGTGCTCACCTTCTTCGGGGACGTGGCCGGGGGAATGGCGATCGGCCTGGCGGTCGGCTGGGTGATCGCCGAGGTCCGCAAGCGCGTCAACGACGTCAACACCGAGCTGACGATCTCGCTGTTCAGCGCCTACGGCGCGTTCATCCCCGCGGACCAGCTCGGCGTCTCGGGCGTGCTCTCGGTGGTCGCCTGCGGGCTGGTGCTGGGCTTCCGGGCACCCGAGATCGCCTCGCCGGAGAGCCGGATGCAGGGCTTCGCCCTCTGGTCGATCCTCACCTTCCTCCTCAACGCCACCCTGTTCATCCTGATCGGTCTCCAGCTGCCGACGATCGTCGATGGGCTCGCGGGCAGATCCGCCGGACAGGTCGTCGGCTACGCGGCAATCGTATGCGGGGCTGTGATCGCGCTCCGCAACATCTGGCAGTTCACGATGACGGCCGTCATCCGAACGCTCGACCGGCGCCCGTCCCAGCTCGCCCGCCGCGCCAGCTGGCGCGTCAGGGTCGTGGGCGGCTGGTCGGGGATGAGAGGAGCAGTCTCGCTGGCAGCGGCCCTGGCCCTGCCGCTGCACACCAACACGGGCGCGCCGTTTCCCGATCGCGACCTGATCCAGTTCATCACCTTCTCGCTGATCCTGGTGACGGTGGTTGGTCAGGGACTGACCCTGCCGTGGCTGATCCGGCGACTCGGCGTCATCGAGGACGGAACCGAGGAGGAGAACGAGGAGATCAAGGCCAGGCTGGTGATCGCGAAGGCCGCGCTCGACAGGGTCGACGAGCTGGAGGGGGAGGAGTGGACCCGGGACGGCACCATCGAGCGGGTGCGCAACCTGTACCGCTTCCGGAAGAGGCGGTTCGCGGTGCGGGCCGGGAAGATCGAGGACGAGGACGGGATCGAGGAGGGTTCCCTCGCCTATCAGCGGATGATGCACGAGATCTACGCGGTGCAGCGCGCGGAGCTCGTTCGGCTGCGGAACTCACGCGAGATCAGCGCCGATGTGATGCGACGGGTCGAGCGCGAGCTCGACCTCGAGGAGCAGCGGCTCGAGGTCTAGAGAGCTCTAGTAGCCGGGCGGCTTTCGCAGCGGTCCCAGGTAGACGCGGGCGAGCCGGATCGCGAGCGCCTTGCTGGCGGCCTCGCTCGCCGAGCGCCAGCGCACCTTGACGTCGATCAGCCGCACGCCGTCGGTGGTCAGCAGCCGGTCCTCGGCCGCGAGCCAGTCGGCGTCCAGGCCGAGGCGCTTGATCGATTGCGGATACGAGCGGCGCCCGCTGTGCAGGACGTTCTGGCCGTACTCGACGACCTGACGCTCGAGCCGCGTGTAGGGCTGCGGCGCGCTGTCGAGCCGTGCGATCACGGTGAGCGGGCCGGCCTCCAGCCGGCAGGCCGCTGCGAGGCTCGGCGAGGTGAACGGCTGGGCCTTCGGGGATCCCGCGACCCGCTCCACCGCGGCCCGCGCCCGCCGCGAACAGGGGGGCGCCAGCCCCGCTGTGGCCGGTGAGGTGGTGGTCGCCTGGGCGGAGGCGGGCGGCGCGGTCGAGCGATCGCCATTCGACGATGACCCGCAGCCGGCAATGGCCGCGGCGAGTAGGGCCAAGATCAGCTTCCGCACTATGGCGACAGTACGTGTCCGACCGCCGGGTCGGATTTACCGTCGAGCAGCTCGCGGTAGACGCGCTCGATGTCCTCGGGCCCCTGCCCGTGCTCGACCTGCAGCCAGCCGCGGGTCCACTCGGCGTAGGGGCTCCAGGTCTCGGCGAGCCGCTGGTTGACGCCGTCGGGACCCCAGTCCTCGGTCCGCTTGCGGAGGCGATCGGGGGCGAAGAAGAAAACCGGCTTCGGACCCGCCAGCTCCGAGCCGCCGCCGAGGTCCTCGCGGTGGGTGATGCCGACGGCGGCCGAGTGCTTGAGGTCGTCGCCCCAATGGCCGTGGACCGCGCTACGCACCTTGGCGTCGCCCGACATGTCTACGTAGACGGCCGGCTCGCGATCCAGCGAGTCGAGTCCCTCGTACGGGACGACGCGGTCGTAGACGCCGAGTGACTCCGTGAACTCGACGTTGCCGGGCGAGGTCAGGCCGATCACCTCGATCCCCTCGCGCTTGTCGAGCAGGTAGGCGAGGGCGGAGGAGGTCCGGCTGGAGGCCGATGACAGCACCGCGGCCTTGGCGCCGAAGAGGCCCTCGTCAGCGAGGAAGTCTTCGATCAGGAACGAGGTGAAGTAGAGCGGCCAGAGCAGCATCTGCTGGTCCTCGTTTCGCTCCTCGTAGAAGGGCAGCTCCGCAACCCGGATGTAGCGGTTGTAGGCCGCGGGCAGCTTCGCCCGGTGCGGTGTGGAGTCGACGAAGTCGAGCGGGCTGGCCCGGTCGGGCCGGACAACGAGGTGGGAGCTGGGGGGCAGGTAGCCGAAGATCCGCGTTCCCTCGGGCACCCCATCGGCCTCGCTCGCGGCCACGTCGGCGAAGCCCCAGACCGGCATTCGCGCCCAGCCCTCCTCGGCGGGGAAGAAGTCCCAGTAATTCATCGCGTCGCCCATCACCGCGTACGTGATGTTGTTCGTCGTCAGCCCGAAGGAGTCGACGTCGAGCAGCACCTGGCCCTGCTCGAGCTCGGGCGCCTCGGCCTCCTCGAACCGGGTCTCGTGCAGATCGTCGCGCCTGACCAGGAAGTCGATCCGCGGAGCCTATTGAGGTTTGAACATCGGCCGGCCCAAGATCGGAAAGTCCGTAATCCGCCGTGACGATCCGGTGAGCGCCGGTTTAGCTCAGTGACCACCGGGCAAAAGAACGGTTTCGCAAGGCGAGGAAAGGCCGGACGATGAACGGACGGCTATCAGCGCTCGACGACTCATTTCTGGCGGTCGAGACCGCGAGCGCACACATGCACGTCGGCTGGGCGGCGATCTTCCGGCCACCCGAGGGCCGCGAGGCGCCTCACTTCGGCGAGCTTCGCGACCACATCTCGAGCAGGCTCTCCCGCGCGCCTCGCTACAGGCAGCGCATCGCCCGGGTCCCGTTCGGCCTGAACGCGCCCATCTGGGTGGACGACGAGGCCTTCGACGTCGACCGGCACGTGCTCGCCTCCAGCGCGTCCCGATTCCACGAGCTGGTCGACTCCTGCATGTCCTCGCAGCTGCGCCGCGATCGCCCGCTCTGGCAGGTCTCCATCGCGGACCGGCTCGAGGACGGGCGGATCGGCGTGGTGGGGAAGGCCCATCACTGCATGGTCGACGGCATCGCCGCGGTCGAGCTCGGCTCGCTGCTGCTCGATCCCACGCCCGAACCGCCTCCAGAGGACCCCGATGGCTGGAGGCCGCGGCGAGCTCCCGGACCGGCCCGTCGGCTGGTCGGCGGGGTGGTGGACCGGATCCTGGAAGGGGCATCGCTCGCTCGCCTCCCGGCCCGCTTGGGGAGCTCGCCGGGCCGCCTGGGGGAGCTGGTCGCGAGAGCGGGCCGCGCCGGCCAGGCGCTCGCCCACTCGCTGCGGCCATCGGAGCCGAGAGAGCCGATCAACCAGCCGATCACGGGCGCCCGCCACCTGGCCTGGTTCTCGCGGCCACTCGCCGACCTGAAGCGAATCGCGCGGCCGTTCGGGGCGTCGGTCAATGACGTCCTTCTGGCGGCATCGGCTGGGGGGATGCGTCAATTCCTCCGTAGCCGCGATCAGGATCCGGCCCCTCTCAAGACGATGGTCCCGGTCAACGTCCGGGCGGAGGACCAGACCGCCGACCTCGGCAACCGGATCTCCTTCGTCTTCGTCGATCTGCCATGCGACGAGCCCGATCCGATCCGCCGTCTCCACGACGTTCGCCTCGAGATGAGCGAGCGCAAGGAGGCCGGCCTCCCGGAGGGCGGTGACGCCGCCATGGCCGCGATCCGGTACCTGCCGCGGACGGCCCAGCATGCGCTCACCCGCAGGATCGCGAGCCCGCGGACCTTCAACCTCACCGTCTCCAACATCCCGGGGCCGCATGAGCCGATGTACATGCTCGGCTGCGAGCTGGAGGCGGCATATCCGGTGGTGCCGATCGCCGATCGGCACGCCGTGTCGGTTGGAATGACCACGATTCGCGACCGGGCCTGCTTCGGCCTCTACGCGGCGAGCGAGTCGCTCCCTGACTCCGACCGGCTGGCCGAGGCTGTCGACGCGTCGATCGACGAGCTTCTCGAGCACGCCACCGTGTAGACCGCGCTAGAGGTCGAGCCAGAGCTCCTGGCCAACCGTGCCATCGGGAAAGGCAGGGTGCGGCTCCTCGTTCGTCTGCTCGAATCCCACCGCATCGTAGATGCGGCGCGCGCTGTGCAGCGAGCTGTTGGTCCAGAGGATCATCCGCTTGTACCCCTTGGCGCGGGCGAAGCGAATGCACTCGTCGACCAGCCCGCTCCCGATGCCCAGCCCCCGCGCCCAGCTCTCGACGAAGAGCAGGCGAAGCTGGGCGACATCGTCGGACTTGCGGACGCAGTAAACGGCGCCCGCCCGCTCGCCGTCGAGCTCGGAGATCCAGGTCTTCTCGCGCTCGGGGTCGTGGTCGTTCAGGTATTCGGTGATGATCCCGGCGACTAGCGCGACGAATCCCTCGCCCCAGCCCTCCTGGTCGGCGTAGAGGTGGGCGTGGCGCTCGAGCACCCAGCCGTGGTCGGCGAGCCCGGCGTCGCGGATCTCGACGCGGCGCCGGTCGAGCGGCTCGCCCAGGACTGTCCGGATCGCGCTCATTGCCTCGACCAGGCGGCGCTGCTGCTCGTCCGACCGTTCGTCGAGCAGCGCCGCGAGGTCCTGGCGCGCGCGGCGATCGAGGGTGCGGAAGGCGGCGCGCCCTTTGGCGGTGAGCCGGACCAGCTGGCGGCGGCGATCGGCGCTCGAGCGCTCGCGCGTGATCAGCCCCTGCCTCCCGAAGCGGTCAAGGACCCGGCTCAGGTAGCCGGCGTCCAGGTCGAGATAGCGCCGCAGCTCCGCGACCTCCGTCTCCGCCCGGTTGGCGAGCTCGTAGATGATCCTCCCCTCGGTGAGGGTGTAGGGGCTGTTGAGGTAGTGCTGCTGGAGGAAGCCAAGCTGGCGGGTGTAGAAGCGGTTGAAGGCGCGGAAGTCGGCGACGCGGTGGTCCTGTTTGATCTGCTTCGTGGCGTCCGCCATATTCCTTGACTGAGTCAAAGAATACAGACGTTCCACTTCGGCCCGAGAAAGAGGCCCGCTCGGGGCCCTTTCATTGCTCGCTTTTCAGGTAGCCGGCTACCGAATGAACAACATCTCGGCGTACTTCGGGAGCGGCCAGAGGTCGTCGGGCACGACCTTCTCCAGCTTGTCCGCCGCCTCGCGGACCCGCTCCATCGCCGCGAGCTGCTTGTCGCGGGCGTGGATCGCGAGGTCCATCCCCTCGACGCCGTCCGGGTACTGGTTCGCCCCGTCGAGCTCCTTGATCGCGCCGACCAGCTCGTCGACCAGCGGCGTGGCCTCCTCGGTCACCGCGTCGATCCCGGCGTCGTCGCCGAGCGCCAGGTAGCGCAGGGCCGCCGGCAGGATCATCGTCCGCGCGATCGAATCCGCGGTCTCGGCCTCGATGTTGGCGCGGATGATGTACTGCTCGAGCCAGACCTCGTAGCGGGACTCGAGCTCCCGCTTGTTGAGGACCCCGTACTTGCCCATCATGTCGACGGTCGGGTCGACGAGGATCTCGGGCAGGCAGTCCGGCGTGGTCCGCAGGTTCTTCAGGCCGCGCTCCTCCTCGGCCTCCTTGTGCCAGGCCTCGTCGTAGTTGTCGCCGTCGAAGATGATCTGCTTGTTGGCCTCGTAGCTCTCCTTGACCACCTCGGTGACCGCCATTGGCAGGTCGTCGGTGCCCTTTGCCTCGAGCTTGTCGGCGAGGTCGTCGATCGCCTCGGCCACGATCGTGTTCAGCACCGTGTTCGGGAAGGCCAGCGACTGGCTCGACCCGACGGCGCGGAACTCGAACTTGTTGCCGGTGAAGGCGAAGGGCGAGGTCCGGTTGCGGTCGCCGCCGTGCATCGGCAGGGGCGGCAGGACCTCGGCGCCGAGCTCGAGGAAGGACCCGGGGGTGTGTGGGTCGCCCTCGCCCGAGGAGATCGCCTCGAGCACCTTGGTGAGCTCGGCTCCCAGGAAGATCGAGATGATCGCCGGGGGCGCCTCGTTGGCGCCCAGGCGGTGGTCCTGGCCGATGCCCGCGACCGAGGCGCGGAGCAGGCCCTGGTGCTTGTTGACCGCCTGGATCACGGCCGCGCAGAAGAACAGGAAGTTGATGTTCTCGTGCGGTGTGTCGCCTGGGTCGAGCAGGTTGTTCCCGGTGTCGGTGCCCATCGACCAGTTGTTGTGCTTGCCCGAGCCGTTCACGCCGGCGAAGGGCTTCTCATGCAGCAGGCAGACCAGGCCGTACTTGCGCGCGACCCGCTGCATGACCTGCATGGTCAGCTGCTGGTGGTCGGAGCCGACGTTCGAGTTCTCGAACACCGGGGCGATCTCGTGCTGGGCCGGAGCGACCTCGTTGTGGCGGGTCTTGATCGGCACGCCCAGCTTGGCGAGCTCGTTCTCGAAGTCCATGATGCAGGCGAGGACGCGCTCCGGGATCACGCCGAAGTAGTGGTCATCCAGCTCGTGGCCCTTGGCCGGCTTGGCGCCGAACATGGTCCGGCCGGTGATCACCAGGTCCGGGCGGTCGAAGAAGTAGTTCTCGTCGATCAGGAAGTACTCCTGCTCGGGCCCGACCGTGGTGAAGACGCGCTTCGGCTCGTCGTCGCCGAGGATCTTGAGCGCCCGGATCGCCGACCCAGACAGGGCGTCCATCGAGCGCAGCAGCGGCGTCTTGGCGTCGAGCGCCTCGCCCGTCCAGGAGACGAACGCGGTGGGGATGCAGAGCAGCGCGCCGTTCGGGTTCTCGAGGATGAACGCCGGGCTGGTCGGGTCCCAGGCCGTGTAGCCGCGGGCCTCGAAGGTCTCGCGGATGCCGCCGGTCGGGAAGGAGGAGGCGTCCGGCTCGCCCTGGATCAGCTCCTTGCCGGAGAACTTGGCGAGCCACTTCCCCTCGCGGTTCGGCTCGAAGAAGGAGTCATGCTTCTCGGCCGTCAGGCCCGTCAGTGGCTGGAAGACGTGGGTGAAGTGGGTCGCGCCCCGCGCGAGCGCCCATTCCCGCATCGCATCCGCAACGGCGTCGGCAAGCGAGGTGTCGAGCGCCTCGCCATGCTCGAGCGTCGCCTGCAGCCTCTCGTTGACGTCCTTGGGCAGAACCTCCTTCTGGACCGCGGCCGAGAACACGTTGGTGCCGAAGGGGTTGTTGTCGGCCTCGGTGAGGTCGACCGTGCCCAGGGCTTCGCCGTTGGGGCTCCAGGTTGCGGATGTGACGTTCTGCGCGCGGGTCTTGAGCATCTTCGGGGCAGCCTCCTCACAGGACTCAGCGCGCCCTACGGGCGCGCCGACGTGGATTCACACGAAACGACGCGCGGAGATTAGACGCCTATGCCCGGGGGCGGCATTGTCCGGGCGTATAAAAATCCGCAAACTCGTTTCGCCACCCGGTCGGAGCGGTCTATAAGGTCCCCTAGGTGGCGGAGGCTCCTGCCCCGAACGAGGGATTCGTCCTCACCCACTTCATCGTCAGCGCCGACGTCCCGCGGTCGGCCGCCTTCTACTCCGACGTGCTCGGCGGTGAGGTCGTGATGGAGGGCGAGCCGACGATCGTCCAGCTCGCCAACAGCTGGGTGATCATCAACGTCGGCGGCGGACCGACCGACGACAAGCCCGACGTCGTGCTGGAGACGCCCCCAGACCCGAACCGGACGAGCGCCTTCCTCAACATCCGCGTCGCCGATATCCAGGCCTGCTACGAGGAGTGGAGCTCGAAGGGCGCCGAGTTCCTCACCGAGCCGAAGCAGCATGCGACCGAGATTCGCTGCTACATGCGTGACCCCGACGGCCACCTGATCGAGGTCGGGCAGCGGACCTAGTCGGCCCGACGGCTAGCGGACGGCCGTGAGGACCACCTGGTTGCCCGACGGGTCGGTGACCCTGACCTCCCCGTTCTCCCGCGCCGGCTCGAAGCCCGCCTCACGGAGGCGGTCGTCCTCGGCGGTGAGCTGGTCCGGGCCCGGTAGGACGATCTCGAACCGGCGGAGGCCGCGGGTGCCCTCGGGCGGAGGAGGGGCGCCCTCGCCCTCCCAGGTATTGAGTCCGACGTGATGGTGGTAACCGCCTGCCGACACGAATAGTGCGCCGGGGTAGCCGCGGACGGTGACGTCGAAGCCGAGCGCACCGGAATAGAAGGACTCCGCCGCGCGCAGATCGCCGACGTTGAGATGGACGTGCCCCATCCGCGTGCCATCCGGCATCCCCGCGGTGGCGTCCTCGCGGCGAAGCTCCGAGAGCACGCCGTCCAGATCGAGCGGGAGCGTGTCCATCTGCAACTGACCGTCGCGGACCGGCCACTCCTCGCGGGGCCGATCCCGGTAAAGCTCGATCCCGTTGCCCTCGGGGTCGCTCAGGTAGAGCGCCTCGCTGACCAGGTGGTCGGAGGCGCCGCTCAGCCGCCAGCCGGCCTCGGCGACTCGCTGCAGCGCCCGGGCCAGGTCGGCGCGGCTCGGAACGAGGATCGCCAGGTGGAAGAGTCCGCTGGTGCGGTGCGGGCGCGGCGGGGCGTCCGGCTCGCCTGCCAGCTCGACCAGCGCCTCGTCTCCATCGCCCGCCCCCATTCGGACGATCCCATCGTCTCGCTCGCGCTCCCGCAGCCCGATCGCATCCCGGTAGAAGTCGCGAACCAGATCGAGGTCGGCGACGGCCAGGCGCACCGCACCCATCGAGGTGCCGGGATCGATTGAGCCGTTCTCCGCCATCGTCGACTGACGATAGAGCCACCGCATGGGATCCTGACCGCCGTGACCGCCAGCGAACCGGGTCAGCCCACAGGAGTGGCCGGCCGCGAATACGAGACTCGCACCATGGCCACCGTCCTGGGAGGGCTCTTCCTCGCCGGGGCGACGATCGGGGCGCTCTCCCTGATCCTGCCGCACCCGAGCGAGTACGACTCGCCGGCGCTCTGGAGCAACGTCGTCCTCGCCGCCGCCGTGGGCGCCGCGCTCGTGCCGCTGCGAAACCGGATGACGGAGTGGTCGCTCCAGGTCGTCGTCCTCGCCGGTACGGCGATCGTCACCAGGGCCGTCTACTACGGCCACGACCCGAGCGGCTACTACACCGTCTGGTACCTCTGGATCGGCGTCTACGCGTTTTTCTTCTTCGGTCGGCGCTGGGGCACCCTGCAGATGGCCGCGGTCGGGATCGCATACGGCTGGCTGCTGAACGAGCTCTCCGGGCCGACGCCGGTGGCGCGCTGGGTCGTCACCATCGGGAGCATCCTGGTTGCCGGGCTGCTCGTAGACGCACTGGCCAGTCGGCTGAGGCGGGAAACGATCGCCTCGGCCAGGCGGGCCGCCAACCTCGAGGCGGTCGGCGAGGTCGCGAGGCAGCTCGCCACGCAGAGCGACCCACGGGCCGTGGGCTGGGCGATCTGCTCCGCCGCGGTGCGGACGGCGCACGCCTCGGCCGCCGTGCTTTGGCGGCCGAGCGCCTCGGGCGACTCCCTGCGGGCGACCGCCGTCGCGGGCGTCCAGGCCGACGGAGTCTCGCTGCCCTTCGTCACCGCGGGCTCAGGGGCGATCCAGGCCTTCACCTCGGCGGAGGCGCGCTTCTCCCCGATGCGGGAGGCGAACCCGGCCCAGGAGCTGACCCCGAGCTTCGAGGCGGGTGCGGCGCTCTGGCAGCCGGTGCTCCGGGACCAGGCGACCGCGGTCGGCGTGCTCGCCGTCTACTGGCGAGAGGGGCTCGAGCAACTCGGCGGTGAGACCCGGCGGGCGGTCAGGCTGCTCGCCCTCGAGGCCGCGATCGCGATCGAGCGCGGCGAGCTCCTCGGGAGGCTCGAGGTCGCGGCCCGGACCGACGACCTCACGGGCCTGCTCAACAGACGCGCCTGGGACGAGGAGCTGGGGCGCGAGCTCGCCCGCGCCGATCGAGGGGCCGCCCCGCTCTGCGTCGCGATCCTCGATCTCGATCGTTTCAAGCATTACAACGACGCGCACGGCCACCAGGCCGGCGACCGCTTTCTCAAGCAGTTGGCGGGTGCCTGGAGCCAGAGCCTGAGGGTCGGCGACGTTCTCGCCCGCTACGGCGGCGAGGAGTTCGCGCTGGCGCTGCCCGGCACCGAACTGCTCGAGGCCCAGCAGCTGCTCGAGCGCCTGCGCGAGTCACTCCCCGAGGGGCAGACCTGCTCGGCCGGCGTCTGCGTCTGGGACGGCATTGAGAGCGCGGAGTCGCTTGCGGCCCGCGCCGACACGGCGCTCTACGCGGCCAAGGAAGCGGGTCGCGACCGCGTCATCGGGAACTAACCGAACAGCAGCTCGTCCGCGCCCTCGGGCTTCCGGCGCTCCGCGACAGCCGCGAGGGGGATCCCGCGGTTCACCGCCGCTACAGGCCGAGGTCCCGCAGGAACCCGGGCTTGAAGGCGCTCAGGTTCACGAACGTGGGGTTGGGCATGTCACGGGGATTCCCGCGCACCCCCACGCGAGTGCCCTCCGGGATCTCGCCCTCCAGGCGCTTGCCGAGCTCGACCGCGCTCTCCTCGGTGGTGGCGCCGACCAGCAGGTAGGTGAAGTGCCGCTTCACGGGAAGCCCCTCGTCACGGAGCTTCTTGGCGAGCGCGTGGCCGTCCCTGATGTGGGGGAGGTCGATCACGACCTCCCACGGGTATTCGCCGTAACGCTGGGCCTCCCGGGATCCCTCCTCCTCGTGCTCGCGCATCTCCTCGGCCAGCGCGGCCTCCGCCTCGGGGAGCTCTTCATCGGCGTCCTTCCACTCCTCGGCCACCGGGTGCCAGCGCATCAGCCGCACCTGGCCGATCAGCTTCTCGTGGTCCATGATGTCCTTGACCACGCGCTCGGCCTCCTGGGCGCTCTCCTCGTGCCAGGCATAGAGGAAGAGGAAGCGGCCATCGCGGGTCACCATCACGCTGCCGCCGAGCCGCTTGCGGGCCTCGTTGTCGAGCTGCAGCTCGTGCAGGCGTTCACCGAGCGACTCGCCGTGCTGCTCCTTGTCGAGGGCGACCTCCACCCGCCACTCGTCGCGGCTGCGGGGCGGATCGTTCCAGTCGGTCACGGGCGCAACTCTAGTTCAGGTCGATCAGGCGGCCACTCGGCCCCAGGTTGATCACGGGTGTCGGGCCGACCTCGCTCTCCGCGCCCCAGGACTCGTGGATGTGCCCGCAGACGGCGAGCCTCGGCTGTTTCGACTCGATCGCCTCGAGGATCGCCTCGCTGCCCAGGTGATCGCCCGCACTCGACTGGTCGCAGTGCCCCTTCGGAGGGGAGTGGACGACGAGCACGGCCCCGTCCGGGCAGCCGGCCAGACGCTCGCTCGCCTGCTGCTCGTCGAGGTCGAAGCTCCAATCCCAAGGTGTGATCGGGACGCCCGCGCCGAGGCCGAAGAACTGCGTCCCATCGATCTCGGTGCCCTGGCCGTGCAGGACGGTGGCCGCCTCCCAGCCATCGCAGGCGGCGCGCAGCGCGTCCTCGGTCTCGTTGTTCCCCGGCACCACGATGGTCGGCGCCGAGATCGGTCTGAGCGTTTCGATCATCTCCTCGAGCCCCTTGTGGATCGAGGCGAAGTCGCCGGCCGCGATCACGACGTCGGCCTCCGACGAGCGATCGACGAGCCGTCCGGCCTGATCGAGGTCCCGATGAAGGTCGCTGAAGGCAAGCAGCTTCACGGCCCGCAGTCTGCCACGGGCGTTCGTCCGCGGAGTTTCGGGATCGGGCTAGGCCGCCCGGCGCTTCGGGATATCCCCGTGACGCAGGTATCCCAGCTCGTTGAGCTTCTCGGCGAGGATCTCGTGCATCGCCAGGATCTCCTCGCGCGACATGTGGTTCGCCCAGCCGCCCGGGCTCGCCCGGCGGATCTCGCGGCCCGCGCCCTTACGGGACTTTGGCACGCGCGAGAACTCGTTGGCCTCGGCGATCCGCTCCAGGCGGTCGCGCTTCGCCTCGATGCCGAGCGTCGCGCAGATCTGCTGCAGCGCCGACGCGGGATCCTCCCGCATCTCCTCGTAGCGGATCAGGACCCGCCGCTCGGGGACGGTCCGCGCGTAGGTCTCCTGCACGACCTCGGTGCGATGCAGCCAGACGCTCGACTGCCAGCGGATCAGCGCCGGGCGGCCGGTCTCATCGAGGGGATAGGCCCCTTCCTCGGTCGCCCAGGTGCCGTCGCGGTAGGCGTCCAGCCAGGAGTCGACCACGTCGCGGCCGTCCCGGAGCAGGAAGATCATTGAGGACTCGGGGAAGAGCTCCATGATCGTGTCGGCGGCGTGTGAGCCGGGCTCCTTGACGAGGACCAGCGGGTCCTCGATCCCACCTGCGGCGGCCGTGATGTCCTCGCGGGCCTGCGCCTCCACCCGGGTGGCGATCAGCTCCCGTAGCTGCGGCATCCAGGTGTCGCGGTAGCGGTCCGAGAAGAGGTAGTCGCGCTTCTGGCGCTTGTAGTCGGCCAGGGTGCCGAGCTTGGGCGGGTCCTTGGCCGTGGCCCAGGCCAGGGGGATGGGGCGCCAGACGCCGAGGTGGTGGCCGATGTGGGGGTCGTCGATCGGGATCACCCGGTCGAGCTCGGACAGCATCCGCAGCAGCCAGGTGCTGCCGCTGCGTGACGAGCCGAAGATCCAGGCCAACCGCCCCGGTTCCGTCACGGAGATATCCGGTTTGACTCCCTGGGCCACAAGTGCCCCCCCTCTTGGAACAGGGATAGTGACAGCCTTTGAGGACGGGTTTGGTCGATACCCGACGCCCTCCGCTCGAAACTCCGATCGGCGCCTACGCGGAGGCCGCCTCCAGGCTCTCGGCCGCGAGCCGCATCGTCTCCTCGTCGAGCTCAGCGCCGACGAGCTCGTAGCGCTTGCCGAGCTCGGCGATCAGCGCCTCCTCGACCTCGCCCACGTCGACCTTCCGCCTCAGCTCGTCGGAGACGCTCCCCGAGGTGGCCGGGTCCCAGTCCAGCTCGAGGGCGCGGTAGACCGGCTCGAGCACGCGCGCGACCTCGCGGCCACCCGACGCCACGATCACGCCGCCCATGTGCGCGCCGCCGCGGATCATCCGCTGGCCGACGCCGGCGAGCTTGGCGGCGCCGCGGGCGTTGACGCTGTAGGCGCCCGGGCAGTACTCGCCCGGCACCTCGCCGACCCGTGCGTCCACCCCGAGGCCGCCCAGGGCGGCGGCGATCAGGTCGGCCATTTCCTGGAAGCGGGCGTAGGTGCGCTTCGGAGGCTGGGGGTCGGCGTACGCGCGAGCGATTGCGATCGTGCCGCCGTGAAAGACGGCGGCACGGCCGCCGGCCAGGCGCTCGACCGCCGCGAACCCGGCCGCGCGGGCGGCCTCGGCCGCCTCCTCGTAGCGGGGGCTCGCCAGGTCCTGCCTGCCGAATGCGACCTCGTTACCGGGCCGATGGATGCGGACGGTGGGGGGTAGCTCTTCGGCCGCCACGCGCTGCAGGATCGTCCGCGACACCGCGGTGCTCAGCTCGGGCTGGTCGGGGAACGAGTGGCGGATCAGGCGGAGGGGCTCCACCGGATCAAGTCTGACGGGGGCGGCGGGCCGCCAGGCTACGCGGCCTCGTCGGGGTCGTCGCCGAGCAGGGCCTCGCGCAGTAGGCGCTCCTCCTCGTCGAACAGGTGGCCGATCATGCGATCGCGGTCGAGCAGGATGCGCCGCTTCGTCTGGGCGGTCGCCTGCCGGGGCGCCGAGGCGATCCGCCCGGCGAGCTCCACCGCGCGCGGCATCAGCTCTTCCGCCGGATAGACGGCTCCGACGATGCCCATCCGCAGCGCGCCGGCCGCGTCCAGCAGCCTGCCGGTCAGGGTGAGCTCGGCGGCAACCGGGGCGGGGAGTGCGGCCCGCGCCGCCGCGTAGCTCGGGGGTATCCCGCGGGGCAGCACGGGGAACCCGAAGCTCGCCTCCTCGGCTGCGAGCCGCAGGTCGCAGAGCAGGGCGAGCGCGAAGCCACCGGCGAGCGCCGGGCCGTTGACCGCCGCGACGACCGGCTTGGCGCAGCCGCCGATCGCACGGAAGCAGGCGATGCTGGTCTCGACCAGGCGCTCGCGGTGCGCCTCGTCGCCGCCGAACTCGCTGGTGTCCATGCCCGAGCAGAAGGCCGGAGGCGCTCCGGTCAGGACGACGGCGCCGACCTCGTCGTCTTCACCGAGCGCCGCGAAGGCATCGGCGAGCTCAATCCGGAGGTCGATGGAGAGGGCGTTGCGTTTCTCGGGGCGCTGGAGCGTCACGATCGCGACGTCCTGTCGGCGCTCCAGTGAGAGCAGGCCCGCCATCGCGGCATCATCCATCAAACGCCGCCCGCCGGGGTGGCCTGGGCGACAGGAGGACGGGTGACGTCACACACGGAATACATGACCTTCAACACCGACGAGCGGCGCGAGTTCGTCCGGATCACCGAGAACGTGCAGAGCGCGATCGACTCCTCCGGGGTGGCGGAGGGGATGGTCCTGGTCTCCGCGATGCACATCACCGCAGCCGTCTGGGTGAACGACGACGAGCCTGGGCTGCAGGAGGACACGCTTGAGTGGCTCGACAAGGTGGCCCCGCCCAGCTGGAAGAAGCCGGCGAACGACGTCGCGCGCCAGCTGCTCCCGGATCCCGGCGACTACCGCCATCACCGCGGTGGAGAGGACAACGGCGACGCCCACCTGAAGAACCTGCTGGTGCACCACCAGGTGATCCTGCCGATCACCGAGGGGCGCCTCGACCTCGGCCCGTGGCAGGCGGTCTTCTACTGCGAGTTCGATGGCAGGCGATCCAAGCGGCTGGTGATCAAGGTGATCGGCGATTAGCTCGCAGGCCGTGCAGGCGGGCCGCCGCTCGGTGGCGGCTCCCGCCCTCGTCATCGGCGCGGTGGTGTCGGTCCAGCTGGGATCCGCGGCCGCTACCACGCTGTTCGATCAGGTCGGGCCCGCGGGCGCGGTGCTCTACCGGCTGCTCTCAGCGGCGATCCTGCTGCTCGCGATCTGGCGCCCGCGGCCGCTGGAGTCCGGGCGGGAGGGCCTGCTCCTCGCGATCGCCTTCGGCGTGGCGCTGGCCGGGATGAACCTCTGCTTCTACGAGGCCCTCGACAGGATTCCGCTGGGGATCGCGGTGACATTCGAGTTCGTCGGGCCGCTACTCGTCGGGCTGTTTGGCTCGCGGCGGCCGCTCGACCTGGTCTGGGTGGCCTGCGCGGCGGTCGGGGTCCTGCTCCTGACCCGGCCCTCGGGCTCAGCGAGCGCCGCCGGGATCGGGTTCGCCCTGCTGGCCGGGGGCTTCTGGGCCACCTACATCCTGCTCAGCGCCCAGGTCGGGCGCGTCTTCCCAGGCGGCCGGGGTCTGGCGCTGGCAATGGGCTTCGCCGCCGCGCTGATGGTGGTGCCGGGCACCGCCGCGGCGGGAGGCGACCTGATCGACCCGGGCGCGGCGGCGGTCGGCGCGGCTACGGGCGTCCTGAGCTCGGTGATCCCCTACTCGCTGGAGCTGGAGGCCCTGCGGCGGATCGCGGTCGCCACCTTCGGCGTTCTGATGAGCCTTGAGCCCGCGGTCGCCGCCGTGATCGGGCTGGTGGCTCTGGGCCAGGGCCTGGCCGCGGTGGACGTGGTCGGAATCGGGCTGGTGGTGGTCGCGAGTGCGGGCGTGCTCGGCGCTTCGGCCGCGGGCGCGCCAACGGAAGGCTGACCGGCTTCGCCAGCAGTCGCGGCTGCAGGCGGCCGCCCCACCTAAGTCGCTTCGGGCTTCGCCCTTCGCTCCAAAGTGGAGCGGCCTGGCAGCCGCTACGCGGCGCGGCGGAACCGGCGCAGCCGGTTCGAGATCCGCAGACGGCGAAAGCGCGTCAACGCCGCCATCTCGACCGTGGGAGCCACGCTGGCCGCGTCTGCGCCGGAGAACGACGGCATGTGGCGCTCGATCTGGGCCTCGAGGCAAGCCCGACACGAGCACTCAGGAACGGATATGCCTGTGTGGGAACAGACTGTCATCCCAGTTCCTTAAGCCAAAGCGCTCTCACGGTAACCACATCGGCGGTCGGAAAGGCCGCAAATAGCCCGAAACTGCGTAGTTGACATCCCGTCATGCAAACCCTCCAAACGTCCCCTGCAACGATCAACCAAATGGAAGCACAGGGCCCCGATGTGCGCGCCGGTTCGATCGCCGAGGCGGTCGCAAAGGCGCAGGTGCACGCGCCGACGCGAGGCAACCGCAAGCTCGAGCGGTTTCTCGAGGCGGTCAACGCCGACGAGCGCGTGCGCGCCTGGTGGTATATGGCGCAGCTCACCTCCGAGCGGCTCGGCATGTCGGACCACTCCTGGGTGCACGTTCAGGTCGTGCTCAACATCGCGCTGCGGGTGCTGCGGCTCCTGGTCAAGGGCGGGATCGAGTCGGCGATGGTCACCGACCACGGGATGCGCGACCGCGACGCCGAGGTTGTGGTCGCCGGAGGCGCGCTGCTCCACGACGTCGGCATGTCGATCCACCGCTCGGACCACGAGGCCTACAGCCTGTTCATGGTCCAGGAGCGCCTCCACCAGCTGCTTGCCGACTGCTACGAGGAGCCGGAGCAGACGGTCGTGATCGCGGAGATCCTGCACTCGATCATCGGCCACCGCCGGCGGGGGGAGCCCTACACGGTCGAGGCCGGCGTTGTCAGGGTGGCGGACGCGCTCGACATGGCTGAAGGCCGCTCGCGGATCCCGGTCGAGGGCGGCCAGTACGGGATCCACGCGCTCTCGGCCGCCGCGATCGACGAGGTCCGGATCGAGCAGGGCGAGGAGCGGCCCGTCCGGGTCGCGATCGAGATGAACAACTCCGCCGGCATCTTCCAGGTCGACGACCTGCTCGCCACGAAGCTCCGGGGCACGCCGCTCGAGGGCCACGTCGAGGTCATCGCCCAGGTCCAGGGCGAGACGGAGAAGCGCCTATTGCCCTCGTTCCGCCTGTAGGCAGGCGTCATCCGGCCTATTCAGGGGCCGGACGACGCCGTGCCACCTCTAGTCGAGCGCCCGCCGGCCCAGGGGGCTGGCGGCCCGACCTAGGGCTCGGCCGGGGGGAGACTTCGGGGTCCTGGAGAGTTTTGGTGTCTATGGCCACCAAAAGGCTCCACAAGTCAGCGCGCAGCGTCTGGTCACTCGCCGAGAGACAGCACGGTGTGGTCTCTAGGCGACAGCTCCTGGAGCTGGGTTGGCATCCCGAGGCGATCAAGCACCGAGTCGCGAGAGGTCGGCTCCACATCGTGCGGCGAGGTGTCTATGCCGTGGGGCGGCCCAATCTCACCTCGCATGGGCGGTGGATGGCGGCGGTCCTGTTGTGCGGACCCGGCGCCGTCCTCAGCCACCGGGACGCGGCAGGCCTTTGGGGAATGCGCCAAAGCGGCGCCGCGTCTGGTCAGCCAGGGCGGATCGAGATCTCCGTCCCGGCGTATCGAAGGCCGGGAGGCGCCGGGATCCGGGTGCATCGGGTGCGACACCTGCCGGCGCGGGACCGAGCACAGCGCGATGGCATCCCGGTCACAGCTCCCGTCAGGACGCTCATCGACTTGGCCGTCCGGCTGGACCCCCGCGAGCTTGAGGCCGCCGTCAACCAAGCCGACAAGCTCGGGCTGCTCACTCCGGTGTCCTTGCGGCGCGAGATCGGCAGACGGGCTGGGCACCGAGGTGTCCGAATCCTGCGAGCGCTACTGGATGGGCGAACGTTCACCCTCACCGACTCGGAGCTGGAGCGCCGCTTTCTTCGCCTGGTGGGGCGTGCAGGTCTGTCGCGCCCGCTGACCCACCAGCGCGTCAACGGATTCAAGGTCGACTTCCACTGGCCGGAGCTGGGGTTGGTCGTCGAGACCGATGGCCTGCGCTATCACCGCACTCCCGCGCAGCAGGCGAAGGACCGCGTACGCGACCAGGCTCACGTGTCCGCGGGCTTGATCCCTCTTCGGTTCACTCATGCCCAAGTCACCTTCGAGGCGGAGCGGGTCGTGACGATCCTGCGCTCCGTGGCGGAACGGCAGCGACTCGCAAAACTCTTCGGAAGTAGAAGCCGCCCCGCCTAAACGCCGGCGCCCTCACCGCCGCGGCCCTCTCCGGCCGCGAAGCGGGCCGCGCCCGCCACGCCGACCCCGCTGACCGCACCCCCGATCTCCGCCTCCCGGGCGAGGCCCTCCTCGAGGGACATCCCGAAGCCCTCGAGCGCGGAGCGGCGGTCGGCGAGCATCGTCTCCTGCGGGAATGAGGCGAGGCCCTCCGCCATCTCGAGCGCCCGCTCCAGGTGCTTGCCTGGCGCGACGACCTCGGTGAGCAGCCCGATGGCCAGCGCCTCCTCGGCCTCCACGATCCGGCCGCTGAGGATCATGTCCAGCGCCCGGCCCATGCCGACGATCCGCGGCAGCCGTTGCGTCCCGCCGTCGATCAGGGGGACGCCCCAGCGCCGCTCGGGAAATCCCAGCCGCGCGCTCTCCGTGCCGACCCGAAGATCGCACCAGAGCGCCAGCTCGAGCCCGCCCGCCAGGGCCCAGCCGGAGATCGCCGCGATCGTCGGCTTGGGGGACGTGATCCGCGTGAAGCCGAGCGGGCCGTGCGGGCGGGGCTTGAGCCACTGCTCGGCGATTCCCTGGTCGTCCATCGCCGCGGCGACGGACTTCAGGTCGGCGCCGGCGCAGAACGCCTCGTCGCCGGCGCCGGTGAGGATCAGGACCCTCGCCTCGTTGTCAGCCTCGAACCCGCGGTAGGCCTCTAGCAGCTGGTCGGCGGTGTTCGGGTCGACGGCGTTTCGCCTCTCCGGCCGGTCGATGGTGAGCACCGCCGCGGCGCCACGCCGCTCATAGGTGACCTCCGCCATGCGGCGATCCTAGTGCCCCCCGCGCGCGGCTCAGCCCGGCGTGGCCTGCGGCCACAGCCGCAGGTAGGGCAGCGGATCGACCGGCTTGGTCTCGGCGCCGAGGGACGCCTTGCCGATCCGCACCTCGAAGTGGAGGTGCGGCCCCTCGCATTCGCCGGTGCAGCCGACCTGACCGACCACCTGGCCCGTGTGGACCTGGTCGCCGAGCTGGACCGGCGACGGCTTCAGCATGTGCATGTAGACGAAGCTACGATCGTCGGCGGGGCTGTAGATCGCGACGTAGTTGCCGCGGCCACCGTCGCCGGCATCCGAGACCTTGCCCCGGTCGACCACGACCCCGTCGTGAACCGCTACCTCGGGCCGCCCGGACTTCGTGAAGATGTCCTGCCCCTCGTGCATGTGCCCGTAGCGCGGCGCGCCGAACCTGGCCAGCGCATCGCCGAAGTCGTGGGGACCGATGATCGGGAACACGTACCCCGCCGAGAGCCCGGTCGGCGTACCGGGGTCCACGCCGAACAGGGCGGCGCTGTTCGCCAGCGATTCCTGGCCCGCGCCTGAATTGAGCCCCGGAACGGGCAGGCCGAGGATTGAGCCGAGACCCCCGGAGAGAGCGAGCACGACGCTGACCGCCACCCCCGCCTTGGCGGTCGGCCAGACCAGGCCCCGCCGCCTCGCTGCAACCCGGCGGCGGTTCTCGGCCGCCCGGGCACGCCGGCGGACCGGCCCCTGCATGCCGGTGCGAACGCGCGCCGGAGATGGGGAAGCACGCACCGGAGCCGGCCTGTGCTGGGTCTGCCTGCGCCGCCGCAGCGCCTCGCGCTCACGCCGCAGCCTCTCCCGGCGCTCGCGCAACCGGCGCTCGCGCTCCGCAAGCAATGCGCGCTCGCGCTCGGCGCGCTCGCGCTCGATCCTCGCCCGCCGCTCCCGGTTGGTTCTCTCCTGCGCCGCCCACTCGCGCTCGAGCCGCTCGGCCAGGCGCTCCCGTCGCGCCGGCGCCTCCTGCTCCGGGCTCGCCCTCAGATCAGGGTGCGCTTGCGCATCGACGACGCCCTGGTCCCCCACCGGCCCCATAGG
>DASXSZ010000056.1:0-15981 GCA_036505735.1 Solirubrobacterales bacterium | reverse complement strand
GCGCTTCCTGCGCAACCAGGACAAGGTCAAGGTGACGATCATGTTCCGCGGCCGCGAGCAGAGCCATCCCGAGCGTGGCCGGGCGCTGCTCGACCGCCTGCTGCAGGACGTTTCGGAGATCGCGACGATGGAGCAGGAGCCGCTCCAGGAGGGGCGCAACATGACGATGCTGCTCGCGCCATCGCGCGCCGCCGGGCAGGAAAAGCAAGCTGCTGCCAGCTAGCGATCGTCTGCTTCAATAGTCGGCCCGATGCCGAAGATGAAGACCCATTCGGGCTCCAAGAAGCGCTTCCGCAAGACCGCCAAGGGCAAGCTGCGCGGCAGGCGCGCGAACTCGAGCCACATCCTCGAGAAGAAGTCGCCTGCGCGGAAGCGGCGCCTCGGGCGGCCCTCGAAGATCTCCCGGGCCGATCGCAAGCGGGTCAACAAGCTGCTGGCGGGGGGTGGTCGCTGATGCCGCGCGCCACGAACGCCGTCGCCCGCAAGCGGCGCAAGAAGAAGGTCCTCCACCGCGCCAAGGGCTACTTCGGCCGCAAGCACTCGAGCTACCGGCTGGCAAACGAGCAGCTGATGCGCTCGGATGCCTACGCGTACCGGGACCGGCGCACCCGCAAGAGGGACTTCAGGCGGCTCTGGATCACGCGGATCAACGCCGCTGCACGGCGGGAGGGGATGAGCTACTCCGAGTTGATCCACGGCCTGAACGAGGCCGGGGTGGACGTGAACCGCAAGATGCTCGCCGACATCGCCGTCAACGACCCCGATGGATTCCGCCGATTTGTCGAGCTCGCCCGGGAGGCTGCCGCCACCTAGCTTGAGGCAGCCAGAGCCAGATTCCCCGGGCGGTCCGCGAGGCGGAGCCGCCCTTTTTCGTTTCATGACCGAACACCGATGATCACCAGCCCCCACAACGAGAAGCTCAAGCTGATCCGCCGCCTCGGCCGGCGGCGCAGCCGCGAGCGCGATGGGCTCTTCGTGGGCGAGGGTGAGGACCTGCTGGCGGCTGCGCGGTCCGCCGGCGCCCAGCCGGTCGAGCTCCTCACCGCCGCGGGTGAGGGCCTCGGCGGCACCGAGGTCGAGCCGGCGCTCCTGGGGCGCTTCTCGAATCTCGGCTCCGGCACTCGAGCGATCGGCGTCTGGCGGGAGCGCTGGGCGGACGAGCCGGTCGCACCCTGCGTCTACCTGCACGGCGTCTCCGACCCGGGCAACGTCGGGACGGTGATCCGGACGGCCCAAGCCCTGGTGGGCGGCTCGGTGGTGCTCGGACCGGACTGCGCCGATCCCTACGGTCCCCACGCGGTGCGGGCGAGCATGGGAGCGGTTTTCGCCGAGCCGCTGCTCCGGGCGACCGTGGAGGCGACGCCCGGGCCGCGGGCCGCGCTGGTCGCGCACGGCGGTGATCGGCTGGAGGCCCTTGAGGGGGCGGCCACCGTCTGCCTCGGCGCCGAGCGCGAGGGCCTGCCGGCCCAGGTGCTGGAGGCCTCTGACGTCCAGGTGACGATTCCGCTGCGCGACGGGGCGGAGTCCCTCAACGTCGCGGCGGCGGCTGCGATCGCACTACACCGGATAGCTTCCGCGGCTGGAGACGGACGTGGTTGAACGGATCGAACAGATCAACGCGGAAGCCGAGGCAGCAATTGCTGCCGCGACGACCACGGACGAGTTGGAGCAGCTCCGGATCCGGTTCCTCGGAAGGAAGGCCGAGCTGCCCAACATCCTGCGCGGGATATCGCAGTTGGCTGCCGACGAGCGGGGCCTCGTTGGCAAAGCTGGCAACGAAGCAAGGGTGCGCATCGAGCACATGCTCGAGAGGAAGCGCGCGGAACTCGACGCGAGCGAGCTCGGCACGAGGCTCGCCGAGGACGCGATCGACGTCACCCTGCCCGGCGCACCGCCCGCGCCGGCGGGCGCCCAGAACCCCCTGATCCGCACGCAGCGCGAGATCGAGGACGTCTTCATCGGCCTGGGGTATCGGGTGATGGAGGGGCCCGAGGTCGAGCTCGACTATTACAACTTCACGGCGCTCAACCACCCGCCCGGCCATCCGGCCCGGATGGCGCAGGACACCTTCTACGTCGACCCCTCGACCCTGCGCTCAGACCTTCGGATTTCCTCCGACGGCGAGGAGCTGCCGCCCGGACCAGAGGACGTCGTCCTGCGCACCCATACCTCCCCGATGCAAATCCGCTCGATGGAGTCGCAGCCGCCGCCCATCTTCATCGTCGTTCCCGGCCGCTGTTATCGCTCGGACCCATTCGATGCGACCCACAGCCCGATCTTCCACCAGGTCGAGGGCCTCGCGGTGGGTGACGACATCACGCTGGCGGACCTGAAGGGGACGCTGGACGAGTTCGCCCGGGCGATCTTCGGGCCCGAGCGCGAGACCCGCTTCCGCCCGGGCTTCTTCCCGTTCACCGAGCCGAGCGTCGAGGTCGACGTCTCCTGCTTCCGCTGCGGCGGCAGCGGCAAGCTGCCCGATGGATCGCGCGACCCGATCTGCAAGGGGGTCGGCTGGATCGAGATCCTCGGCGCCGGGATGGTCGACCCCAACGTCTACGGCTTCGTCCAGGAGAACGGCTACGACCCCGAGCGGGTCCAGGGCTTCGCCTTCGGGATGGGGATCGAGCGGATCGCGATGCTCAAGTACGGCGTCCCCGACCTGCGCAAGTTCTTCGAGAACGACGTCCGGGTCCTGGAGCAGTTCCGATGAAGGTCCCGGAGAGCTGGCTGCGCGCCTACTGCGACCCGGACCTGAGCTTCGAGGAGATCGGGGATCGGATCGCGATGCATACGACCGAGGTCGAGCGGATCTCGCACGCCGGTGCGCCGGCCGCGGACGGCTATGTGGTGGGCAAGGTGCTCTCGGTGGAGCAGCATCCGGACGCCGACCGACTAAGCGTCTGCGAGGTCGATGCCGGCGAGGGCGGCCGAACGATCGTCTGCGGGGCGCCCAACGTGGCCGCCGGGCAGACCGTCCCCGTGGCCCTGCCCGGGGCGGTGATGCCCGATGGGACCAGGCTCGGCAAGGCCAAGCTGCGGGGCGTCGAGTCTGACGGGATGATCCTCTCGGAGGCCGAGCTCGAGATGGGCGACGACGCGGCGGGGATCGCGGTCCTCGACGACGGCGCCTCCCCCGGGACCCCCCTCGGGGAGGTGATCCCAGTGGCGGAGTCCGTGCTGGAGCTCGAGGTGAACTCGAACCGCGTCGACTGCCTCGGCGTCTACGGAGTTGCGCGTGAGGTACACGCGATCACCGGCGCCGCCCTTGCCAAGGCGCCCTGGGAGGGCGACGCCGATGCGACTGGCGAGGGCGAGGTCACCGACTACGCCTCGGTGAAAGTCGAGGTGCCTGAGCTCTGCCCCCGCTTCACCGCCCGCGTCCTCACCGACGTGACGATCGGCCCGTCCCCGCTGTGGCTGAAGGCGCGGCTGATCGGGGCGGGCATGAGGCCGATCAACAACGTCGTCGACATCACCAACTACGTGATGCTGATGACGGCGCAGCCGCTGCACGCGTTCGACCTCGACAAGGTCCCCGAGGGCGCCCTGACCATCAGAACGGCCGAGCAGGGCGAGATGCTGACCACCCTGGACGGCGTCGGGCGCACCTTCGACGAGGACGCGGTCCTGGTGTGCGACCGCAAGGGCCCGTCGGGGATCGCCGGGATCATGGGCGGGGAGGTATCCGAGGTCTCCGAGACCACGACGCGGGTGCTCCTCGAGGTCGCCAACTGGAACGGGGTCAACATCCTGCGGACCTCGCGGAAGCTCGGCCTGCGATCGGACGCGTCGAACCGCTTTGAGAAGCAGCTCCATCCGGACCTCGCCCTCAGGGCCCAGCGGATCGCGTCGGCGCTGATGGTCGAGCTGTGCGGTGCGAAGCTCGTCCCGGGGACGATCGACGAGGCGGCGAAGATCCCGGACGCGCATCGTCTGGATCTGCGGACCGAGCGCGCGGAGGGCCTGTTGGGAATGCCGATCGAGCCCAAGCTCTGCTCGGCGTATCTGAAGCGCCTCGACTTCGGGGTCTCCGGCAGAGGGAAGACGCTGAAGGTGACGGTCCCGCTGCACCGGCACTACGACGTCACCCGGGAGGTCGACCTGATCGAGGAGGTCGGGCGCATCCACGGCTACGCGGAGAACCTGCCCTCGACCCTGCCGGCGAGCGCCGGACAGACCGGGCGCCTCACCCGCGAGCAGCGCCTGCGGCGCCTGGCCGAGGACGTGATGCGTGATCTCGGCTTCGACGCGGTCGTCAGCCTCAGCCTCACCGACCCCGGCATGCCGGGCAGGCTGCGCATCGCGGAGGGCGATGCCCGGTCGGCGCCGGTCAGCGTCTCCAACCCGCTCTCGGCCGAGCACTCGGTGGAGCGCACATCGCTTCTCGGCTCCCTGCTCGACGCCGCCCGCTACAACCTCGCCCACGGGGCGGAGCGGGCCGCTCTCGTCGAGTCCGGGCGCGCCTACCTGCGCGAGGGGAGCTTGCCGCAGGACGGTGTGCTCGCCGGCAAGTTCGTGGGCCTCCGCCCGGCGCCGGCCTTCGAGCCCTGGCGGCTCGCGAGCCTGGCCACCGGTGCGCTCACCGGGCCGAGCTGGCGCGGCGAGACCGTCGAGGCCGACTTCTATTCGCTCAAGGGAGTGCTCGAGGCGCTCGCGGGGCAGCTCGGCGTGGAGGTCGATGTGGTGCCGGGCGATCAGCCCTTCCTGCACCCCGGCCGCAGCGGCCGGGTCCTGGTCGGCGGCGAGGATGCCGGCTGGATCGGCGAGATCCATCCGCTCGTCTGCCGCGACTGGGACCTGCCGAGCGCGGCGGGCTTCGAGGTGGACCTCGCCCCGCTGGTGGCGGCGTCGCCGCTCGGCGAGGAGACCTACGAGGACGTGATCTCCTATCCGGCCGTCCACCAGGATGTCGCGGTCGTCGTCGACGAGACCGTGCCGGCGGCCGACGTCCGGGCGGCGGTCCTCGAGGGGGGCGGTGACCTGCTGCGCTCGGCCGACGTGTTCGACCTCTATCGCGGCGAGCAGGTCGGCGAGGGGCGCAAGAGCCTGGCGCTCCGGCTCAGCTTCCGGGCGGCGGATCGGACGCTGACCGACGAGGAGGTTGCCGAACGGCGCAAGTCGATCGAGCAGGCCGTCGAGAAGATCGGGGGATCCCTCCGTGAATAGGGTCCTCGTGGCCGGGGCGTCGGGGTACGCCGGAGCGCTGGCGGCGCAGCTGATCGGAAGGCACCCGAGCCTCGAGCTGTCGCGGGTCACGGCGCGGACCGACGCGGGCAGGCGGCTCGACGAGCTCTATCCGCAATACGACGTCGATCTCGTGCTCGACGAGCCGGCTGCCGAGGATGGCGCCGACGTGGACGCGGCCATTGTCGCCTACCCGCACGGCGCCGCCGCCCCGGTGGTCGAGGCCCTGCGCGAGCAGGGAACCAAGGTGGTCGACCTGTCCGCCGACTTCCGCATCCACGACCCGGAGACCTACGGTCGCTGGTACGGCCCGCACGGCGCGCCGCAGCTGCTGGGAGAGGCCGTCTACGGGCTCACCGAGCTCCACCGCGAGGCGATCGCCGGCGCCGAGCTGGTCGCCAACCCCGGCTGCTATCCGACCGCCAGCCTGCTGGCGCTGGCGCCCCTCGCCTCCGAGGGGCTGATCGAGGACGTCGTGATCGACGCTAAGTCGGGGGTGTCCGGCGCCGGCCGGGCGGCCGCGGAGGAGATGGAGATTGTCAAGCAATCCGACGATACGAAGCCCTACAAGGTCGTCGGCCACCGCCACACGCCGGAGATCGCCCAGGAGCTGGCGGAGCTGTCCGGGAACGGCGCGACGTCGGCCGAGTCGGGACTGACCTTTGTTCCCCACCTGATGCCCTACGACCAGGGTGAGCTGGTGAGCTGCTACGTGCGGACCTCGGAGCCTCTCGACGCCGCGCGGATGCTGTCGCTCTATGAGGACCGCTACGGGGATGAGCCCTTCATCGAGGTCACCTCCGAGCCTCCCGGGGTGAGCGGGGTGCGGGAGACGAACCTCTGCCGGATCCACCTGGCGCTCAACGAGGCCTCGGGCAGGGCGATGGCCTTCGCCTCGATCGACAACCTCTGGAAGGGCGGGGCGTCGCAGGCGATCCAGAACCTCAACCTGATGCTCGGCCTTCCAGAGGGCGAGGGGATCTCGTGAGGACCACGGCCAAGACCTTCTTCAGGTCCAGGTGGGTGGACCCGCCCGAGGGAGTCGAGGAGCTCGATCCCGCGCAGCTCGCACCCGGCTTCCGGGCGGCCGGCGTCGCCTGCGGGTTGAAGGCGGGCGGCGCCACGGACGTCGGGGTCATGGCGGCCGATGGGGAGGTGCGCTCCGCGCTCGCCCTCACCCCGAACGCGGCCGCCGCCGCGCCCGTGCGGGTTTGCCGGGACGAGTGCGAAGCGGATGGGATCCGCGCCGTCGCCGTCAACTCCGGCAACGCCAACGCCGCGACCGGCGAGCAGGGCTACCTGGACGCCCTGGCGATGCGAGATGCCGCCGCCGAGGCCATCGGCGTCGAGCCGCGCACGGTCGCGGTCGCGGAGACGGGAACGATCGGGGTGCCGCTCGACATCGAGAGCGTCAGGGCTGGGGTGGTGGATGCGGTCGAGTCGCTCTCGGCGGAGGGCGCCGAGGACTTCGCGCGGTCGATCATGACCACGGACCGCGGGCCGAAGCTCTGCTCGGTCCGGGCCGGCGGGGTCACGGTCTCGGCGCAGGCGAAGGGGGCCGGGATGATCGAGCCGGGCTTCGCCACCATGCTCTGCTTCATCCAGACCGACGCCGAGGTCGCGGACCCCGACGCGGCACTTCGGTCCGCCCTGGCCGGGTCAATGGAGCGAATCACGGTTGACGGCCAGATGAGCACCAACGACACAGTGCTGCTGCAGGCGAGCGGCACGACCGGTGCGCCGCTCCCCGAGGGCCTGCTGGACGCGGTACTGCTGCAGCTGGCGCTCGAGATCGTCGCCGACGGCGAGGGGGCGACGCGGGTGGGACGGGTGGAGGTCGCCGCGGCCGCCGACGAGGCCGAGGCGGAGCGGGTCGCCCGGGCGATCGCCAATTCCCCGCTGGTCAAGACCGCCCTCTTCGGTCGCGACTCCAACTGGGGGCGGATCGCGCAGGCCGCGGGCATGGCGCTCGCCGGCGAGGAGCTCGACGAGCTCGGCCCGGACCGGATCCAGGCCGCGGAGCTGGCGGCCGAGCTCCCCGAGGCCGAGCTCTCCGTGAACCTCGGCCGGGGCGATGCCGGCGCCCACGTCTACTTCAGCGACCTCACCCACGACTACGTCCGGATCAACGCGGAGTACACGACGTGACTTCGTCGGTCGAGACCCTCCTCGAAGCGCTGCCCTACATCAGGCAGTTCCACGGCCGCACGATCGTGATCAAGTACGGCGGCGCCGCGATGCGGGACGAGGAGCTGCGGGAGGCCTTCGCTCGGGACGTCGTCCTCCTCAAGTACGTCGGCATGAACCCGGTGATCGTCCACGGCGGCGGCCCGGAGATCACCGATTACATGGAGCGGCTCGGGATGGAGGTGAAGTTCATCGAGGGCCTCCGCGTCTCGGACGAGCAGACCGTCGAGGTCGCGAAGATGGTGTTGCTCGGCAAGATCAACTCGGACATCCTGGTCCGGCTCAGCCGTCACGGCCAGCCTGCCGTCGGGCTCGGCGGGGAGGATGGCTCGCTGTTCGAGGTCCGGCCTGTGGAGCACGCCGAGGACGTCGGCTTCGTCGGCGAGATCGAGCGGGTCAACGTCGACGTGATCGACCACATCGCGGAGGACTACGTCCCCGTGATCGCCTCCGTCGGGACCGACCGCGACGGCGCCTCCTACAACGTCAACGCCGACGAGGCGGCGGGCAAGGTCGCCGCCGCGATGCCGGCCCACAAGGCCATCTTCCTGACCGACGTGGACGGCTGGCTCCGCGACCCGGACGACCCCGGCACGCGCGTCTCGCAGGTAACGGTGGACGAGGTCCGCTCGGCGCTCGACGGTGTGGGCGGCGGGATGAGGCCCAAGCTGGCGGCCTGCGTGGACGCGATCTCGGGTGGGGTGGAGGCGGCCCATATCGTCGACGGGCGTCGCCCGCATTCCCTTCTGCTCGAGCTCTTCACGGACGCCGGCATCGGCACGAAGATCACCGCGTGAGGGGGACCGGGTGAGGCTCGCCGAGCTGCAGGAGCTCGACTCCCGCTGGCTGATGGGGACCTATCCGCGCGCCCCGGTCGAGTTCGTGCGCGGCGAGGGGGCGCGTCTCTGGGACTCCGACGGGAAGGAGTACCTGGACTTCCTGGCGGGGATCTCGGTCTGCTCGGTCGGCCACTGCCACCCGGCGGTCGTCGAGGCGGTTCGCGAGCAGGTCGGGATGCTGACCCACGTCTCCAACCTCTACCTGACCGAGCGCGGCGTGCGGCTGGCCGAGCGGCTCTGCGGCTCCAGCCTCGGCGGCAAGGCCTTCCTCTGCAACTCGGGCACCGAGGCGAACGAGTGCGCGATCAAGCTCGCCCGCAAGCACGCTCACGGGCGCGGGATATCGGACCCCGAGATCGTGGTGCTGGAGGGGGCCTTCCATGGGCGCACTATGGCCTCGCTCTCGGCGACGCCGGGGCTGGCCACGAACGAGAGCTTCGCCCCCTACCTGCCCGGCTTCCGGGCCGTGCCGCGAGACGACCCGGTCGCCCTCAGGGACGCCGTCGGCGAGCGTACGGCCGCGGTCATGCTGGAGCCGATCCAGGGGGAAACCGGCGTGCACGTCATCTCCGACGAGCTGATCGCGGCGGCACGGGATGCCTGTGACGCGGCGGGTGCGCTGCTCGTCTTCGACGAGATCCAGACCGGCATGGGCCGGACCGGATCGCTCTGGGCCTACGAGCAGCTCCCGGCCAGGCCCGACGTGATGACCACCGCGAAGGCGCTGGGCGGCGGGCTGCCGGTCGGCGCCTGCCTCACCGTCCCCGAGACCGCCGCAGTCCTCGAGCGCGGTGACCACGGCTCGACCTTCGCCGGCGGGCCGCTGATCGCCGCCGGATCGCTCGCCGCCCTCAACGTGATCGACGATCCCGAGCTGCTCCGCGGCGTCCGCCAGCTGGGCGGCCACCTCCGCGAGGGGCTCGAGGCAATCGACGCAATCGCCGAGATCCGGGGTCGCGGCCTGATGCTGGGAGCCCGTCTCGACGGCGTCGAGGCCAAGGACGCGGCGTCCCGCCTGCTCGCCGAGGGGCTGATCGTCAACCCGATCGGCGCCGACACCCTGCGCTTCCTGCCGCCGCTTGTGATCGGTGAGGCCGAGGTCGACGAGGCGCTCGGAATTCTGGGCCGCACGCTCGGTTAGAGTCGCCCGCCGTGGATACCCGGACCCGCTGGATCATCGGCATCCTGGTCGCGCTGGTGATCGGGCTCGTCGTCGGCCTGATCATCGTCGTCGGGGACAACTCGAAGGACACCACGACCACGGTGCCGCTCGAGTCGATCTCGACGCCGACCCGCTCGACCACGACGACGCAGACGACGACCCAGTCGACCAAAACGCAGAACGGCGGCACCCCGGCCCCGAGCCCCGGCGGAGGCACGACGCCCGGCGGGACGGGGGGCCTCTAGGCGCATGCGAATCGGCTAGGGCGCGAGCCAGCGCCCCTCGCCTGTGATCGCGAAGAGGTCGATCTTGCTGAGCCGCGCGAAGACCGCGTAGCGGTGGGCTGCGCTGTAGGGCGGGTGGCAGGCGGTCAGCACGAGCTGATCGAAGCCGATCGGCTTGATGATCCCGACGTCTCCCGGATCCACCACGTCGTGCCTGTAGACCGTGTAGGTGAAGGCGGCGTAGGGCATCTCGATCCGGACCTCGTCGCCCTCCCGGATCTCGTCGATATGGCGGAAGGGCGCCAGGTAGGTGGTGCGGTGGCCCGCGATCGCAACCGTTCCGGGCTGGCCCGGGATCGGGGTCGCCTCGTAGTGGCCCGGGCCTTTCTCCAGCGAGGCCGTGTCCGTTCCCTGGATGACCACCATGTTGAGGCCGATCCGGTCGATCCTGATCCGGCCGATCGCGTGGCCCTCCTCGAGATGGGGCTGGAAGCGGTCGGCCAGGATGCGCGCCTTGGCGGCGTCCCCGCGGACCCCGGCGATCGCCGCCAGGTCGGCGGGCGTCGGGTACTGGGACTCGAGCTCGTTCAGCTGATCGGCGGCCTGGCTCTGCTTGAAGGAGCCGTAGGCGGCCGAGAACGGCTCCTGCCATACCAGGGTGAGGCCCGCGTCCGCCAGGACGACGATCCCCGCCGTGATCAGCATGATCGAGACGATCCGTATCGCCCGCTGCACTGCCGGGATTCTCGCAGCGGGGGCTGAACAAACCCGCCACACTTCCCGGCTCTATGGCGCCCGACGAACCGAGTACCGGACCTGGGGAGGCGCCCAGGATCGCCTCCTACCAGGCCGACCCGGCGCAGGTCGGCCGCGTGCTGCTGCTCTACTCCGGCGGCCTCGACACGAGCGTGATGCTGAAGTGGATCCAGGAGCGCTACGGGACCGAGATAGTCACCCTGACGGTCAACCTGGGCCAGCCGGGCGAGGACTGGGGCGTCGTCACCGGCAAGGCCGAGCAGCTGGGCGCGGTCGAGACGGTTCTGGTCGATGCGCGGGAGGAGTTCGCCGAGAACTACGTCCTCCCCGCGATCAAGGCCAACGCCCTGTACGGCGGCGGCTACCCGCTGTTCACCGCGCTCGGCCGTCCCCTGATCGGCAAGCTGGCCGTGGAGGCGGCCCGCGAGCACGGTTGCGACACGATCGCCCATGGCTGTACCGGCAAGGGGAATGACCAGGTGCGGATCGAGGCGACGATCGCAACGCTCGACGCTGACCCCCGGATCATCGCGCCGGTCCGCGAGTGGCAGATGGGACGCGAGGAGGAGATCGCGTACGCCCGCGAGCACGGGATCCCGGTCAAGGGCGGCACGGAGGTCTCGCCGTACTCGATCGATGACAACCTCTGGGGCCGCTCGTCCGAGGGACGGACGATCGAGGACCTCGAGGCCGCTCCCCCGGACGACGTCTTCCAGCTCGTCACGCGGCCGGAGGAGGCGCGGGACGAGCCGCAGGAGGTCAGGGTCGGCTTCGAGCGCGGTCGGCCGGTCTCAATCGACGGCGAGCAGCTCGGCCTCGTTGAGCTGCTCGAGCGCGCCGCGGAGATCGGCCGTCGCCACGGCGTCGGGATCGTCGATCACATCGAGGACCGCGTGGTGGGGCTGAAGGTGCGCGACCTCTACGAGGTCCCCGCCGCGGCGATCGTGCTGGCGGCCCACCGGGAGCTCGAGAAGCTGGTCTGCACGATCCATCAGAACAACTTCAAGGGCACGCTCGAGAGCCAGTGGGCGTACCTCTGCTACGCCGGGCTCTGGCTCGAGCCGCTGCGGCGTGACCTCGATGCCTACATGGGCTCGGTGAACGAGTTCGTCACCGGCGAGGTGACCATGAAGCTCTACCGGGGATCCGTCACCCCGATCCGGCGGAGCTCCCCGTACGCGCTGTACGACCGCTCGCTTGCATCTTTCGGGGAGTCCGGGGGAGACTTCTCACAGCACGCGAGCCCGGGATTCATCGAGCTGTTCACCATGCAGAGCCGACTTGCACACCGGATCAGAAGGGAGGCGGAGTGATCTACGAGCTGATTGGCCGGCTGGTGGTGCAGGCCATCAAGGTGCGCTACGGGCGGGAACTCCGCATCGCCGCCGGGGCGGGCCTGGTGCTCGCCGCGCTCGGCGTCGGGGCCTATCTCGCCTCGCGGAGCGCCGACGAGGAAGACGACTGAGCTAGTAAGCCTTCGGCGGCAGAACCAGATGGGTGTGCTCCGAGCCCGGGACCGACCGAGGCCGGGGCTCATGAGCGCGGATGGCCTTGCGGAAGAAGCGGAGCCGCTTCGCCTTGCGCTCGACCGGGACGACCTCCACCTGCGGGAGCTGATCGATTCCGAGTGTTCCGACGTGCGCCTCCATTGCCTCTCCTCTCGCTGGTTTACCTCTAAGACCGATGTCGGTTGGAGGATTCATCGCTTGAACGACACCGATGGTCCTCCGCGTGAGGTATCAGCGCAACATGGATTCCTTCTCGGCGTGATAAGTTTGCCTTATGCTCGACGTACGGAGGCTCAGGGTGCTCCGGGAGGTGATCGCACGCGGCTCGTTCTCCGCGGCGGCCGAGTCCCTTCACCTCTCACAATCCGCTGTCAGCCAGCAGATCGCCGTTCTCGAGCGCGAAGTCGGCATCCCGCTGCTCGAGCGGACATCCGAAGGGCCGAAGCTGACCGCCGCCGGTGAGGCGCTGGTGGAACACGGCGACGCCGTGATCTGCAGGCTCGAGGAGGCCGAGCGCGAGCTCGCGCAGATCGCCGGTCTCGAGGGCGGGCGGCTCCGCCTGGCGAGCTTCCCTACCGCGAGCGCCACCCTGATGACGCGGGCGCTTTCTCTATTCCGGCAGCGCTTCCCGAAGGTCGAGCTCCTGTTCTCCGAGGATGAGCCCGAGGACTCGTTCCCTGCGCTCAAGCGGGGTGACTTCGACCTCGCGGTCGTCTTCGACTACCCGGCGTTCCCACTCGACTTCGCGCGCGACGTCGAGGCGGAGATGATCTTCGAGGAGCCGATGCGGGTCGCGCTGCCGCCCGGCCATCCGCTGGCTGCCGCCAAGTCGGTCCGGATCGAGGACCTCGCCGAGGAGGACTGGCTCTGCGGCGCCCTGCCCAGCTCCTGCCGTGAACAGATCCTCGGCCTCTGCCGCGAGGCCGGGTTTGAGCCGCGGATCAGCTTCCAGAGCGAGGACTACGAGGTGATCAAGGGGTTCGTTGCCGGCGGCCTCGGCGTCACCATCCTCCCGGAGCTCGCCGGCGGCCACCCGGGGATCGAGCTACGGCCCGTGCGCGGGCGAAAGCCCGTGCGGAGGGTATGGGCCGTCACGCGGGAGAGCGAATCGCGCTCACCCGCCGCCGAGCAGATGCTGGGCATCCTGCGGGAGGTCTGCCGCACCTACCGCGACGAGCGGGATCTGCGCCTCGCCGCCTGATCTGCACGATTTCTTGCATCCGCAGCCACGGTCGATCCGGGCTCGACGGGCGCCGCACGCCTGTGAGAGCGTTCGCTACCGTTCCTGGCTCGATAGAGCCGAATCCCTCGATTTCCGAGGGAGCGGGGGACCCATAAGGCGGCCGGCACAGGCCGCCGGGGGCGAATCGCCGGCGATGCAGCTCCGGCGTAACGCGACTCTTTCCGCGTGAGCCCGTCAGCTAACCCCGCAGGCATCGAAGGAGATGACGGCAGCGCAGACACACGCAAGCACGGCCCCGCGCCCCCCCACCGGCCGCCGGTTCCGGCGTCGCCGGATGGCGCTGGGAGCGGCCTGCGCCGTCGCTGCGCTCGCTGCGCTCGGCGTCGGCTTCGCGGGCGCTGCCGATCCGTCCCTACAGGACCGGATCGACTCGGCCCGCTCGGATGCCGGCCAGCTCTCAGACAGGGTGAACGCGCAGAGCGCCCGCATCGCCGCGCTCACCGAGCAGGCGCACCAGGCCGGTGCACGGGCGATGGTGGTTGCCGCCCAGGTGCAGAGCGCGGAGGCGCGCTCCAGGGAGCTCGCCGGGCAGCTCGACGCGGCTCAGCGTGAGCTCGATCGGCTGCGCGCCGAGTACGCCGCGGCCGTCAAGCAGCTCGACCAGCGATTGGTCGCGATCTACGAGAGCGACTCGCCGGATTACGTCACCGTGCTGCTCAACTCCCACGGCTTCGACGACCTCTCCACCCGCTCCGACTATCTCCAGGCGCTGCATGACGCCGACATCCGGGTAGCTGACAGGGTCGAGTCATTGCGCGACCAGGTGGCGAGCCACGTCCACCAGGTCGCCGACCTGAAGCAGCAGGTGGACCAGCAGGCGCAGGAGCTGAGCTCGGAGCGCTCCAGCCTGGTGGCCAGCCAGCAGGCCGCGAACCGGGGCGCCGCCGCCGTAGCCGCGGCGCGCGCCGGGACGCAGGCGTCGCTGTCCGAGGTGCAGAGCCAGGTGGACCAGCTCGAGCAGCAGCAGGCGGAGCAGCAGCAGGCCGTCGCTGGCGCCCCCGCCTTCGAGGGCGGCCCGTACGCGATTCCCACCTACATCGTGATGTGCGAGTCCGGCGGCGACTACCACGCGCTCAATCCGTCGAGCGGGGCGGGGGGCGCGTATCAGATCCTGCCCTCCACCTGGCACGCCTACGGCGGGCAGGGCGCCCCGCAGGACGGTTCCAAGGAGGAGCAGGATCGGATCGCGGGCGAGATCTGGAGCGACTCCGGGCCGAGCGCCTGGTCCTGCGCCTAGCGCGCTAGCCGAAGAACTCCTCGAGCGCGGGGACAATCACCTCGGGCGCGGCCGCGTGGTCCTGGCCATCCAGGGTGCGGTACTCGACATCGGGCAGGGTGCCCACCAGAGCTCGCGCCGCGTTGCGCATCCAGGCGGGGCTGTTGCCGCCGTCCATCACCAGGCTCGGCACGGTGACCGAGGCGGTCCACCTGGTCGGCAGCGGCTGGCCGTTCATGCTCCCCCTCAGCATCACCCGGCCGTCGTACGGGATCGTGTGGGCCAGCGGCAGCATCGCCTCCACCATCGGCGAGTCGTGCATCGGCTTCACCATCTCGGCGGGCATGCCAGCCGCGACCGTCATGAAGTACTCGAAGACGTCGCGGCGCTTGCCCTCGGCGATCAGCTCCTCGAGGTGCTCGATGTAGTCATCCGGCAGGGGCGGGCGGCTCCGGTCGACGATGTAGGGCGGCTCGTACATGGCGAGCCTCGTGATCGGCGCGCCGGCCGCCGTCGCCTCCAGTGCCAGGGACGCCCCCGAGGAATGACCGAAGGCGTACGCCGATCCGCCGGATGCATCGATCACCGCCACCAGATCCTCGATTTCGCGCTCGATCGCGTACGGCGGCGTGTCGCCGCTGTCGCCCCGGCCGCGGCGGTCGTAGCTGTAGACGCTGAACTCGCCCGCCAGCAGCTGTGCCAGCGGGGCCTTCGTCATCCGGTCGTTCCACGCCCCTCCGACCAGGACGACGGCGGGGCCGTCGCCGTACCGGTCGTAGGCGATCTCGGTTCCATCCCGCGATCTCGCCTTCTCCACCACAGCCATTTCATCCCTCCAGTGTCGGGTTTCACCTACTGAGACCTGAGTCGCTGCCCGAACTCATCGCGAGAGTGCAGCGGGTTAGGCAAGGGCGCGACCTGGGTAGCGTTCGGGCTGATGGCAACGACCGACACGACACGCGGAACCGAAGGGATCCTCGGCGACGACCAGGGGGCAAAGCGCGAGGAGATCATCGAGATGCTCCAGAAGGCCTACTGGATGGAGATCGAAACGGTGATGAGCTACATCGCGAACTCGGTCAACCCCGACGGCGTCCGGGCCCAGGAGATCAAGGAGTCGCTCGAGCAGGACATCACCGAGGAGCTCGGCCACGCCAAGCTGTTCGCCCAGCGGATCAAGGAGCTCTACGGAGTCGTCCCGGGCTCCGAGGAGTTCTCGGCCGAGCAGTCCTACCTGCAGCCGCCGGACGAGCAGGTTGACATCGTCCACGTCATCCGCGGCGTGATCGAGGCCGAGACGGGCGCGATCGAGCACTACACCAGAATCGTCGAGGTGACCGACCAGGTCGATCCGGTCACCAACGACATGGTGATCGACATCCTCCACGACGAGCAGGGTCACCGCCGCCTCTTCGAGGGCTTCCTGCGCGAGTACGAGGCTGCGGGGCTGGCCTAGCCGCCCACGGAGGGCGGGGCTGTGACGTGTTTCGCCAGCCGCTTCGGGGCGATCAGGCAGTAGCTGGTCGCGATCAGCTCAGCGACCTCATCCCAGTCGGTGTCCGGTCGGTCGAGGCGAACGCCGACCCAGCCCTTACCGCCGACGTAGGGAGGCAGGAAGAAGGGATCACCCTGTTCGAGCAGCGCCTCACGCTCCTCCGGGTC
>DASXSZ010000055.1:0-2491 GCA_036505735.1 Solirubrobacterales bacterium | reverse complement strand
TAGATCACGTCGTCCTCGACCGAGACGTACTTGCGATCCGAGAAGTGGTGGGTGACCGTCGCCGTCGCCCGGGCGCGGCTGTCACCCAGGTCCTCGGGCTTCACCTCGACCACCGAGGTCCGCCGCCATGCGGGTCCGCCCTCACGCCGCGATGCCCCGATCGAGGCGCGCAGCGAGGCCCGGCAGCCGCCGCGGCGCTTCGGCAGCTCCCCGAGGTCGATCGCGCCCGGCGCGAGCAGGACGCAGACCCGGGCGGCGTCGTGGCGGTCGATGGCGGCCACGTAACCCTCGACGACCCCGGTGACGGCCGAGCGGTCGGCGCTCGGCAGGTCCCCGCGCGCGCTCGGCCCCGTCGCCGAAGCCTCGGGACTCGCCTCGGTGGCGGCGGGACCCTCCACTGCCTCCTCGGCGGTGTCGGTCGGGCCAACCGCTCCGGGCGGGAGCTTCCCGTTGACCTTGCCGCCTGCGACCCGCGCCGAAGTCGCCGTAGCGGTTCCGGCTGCTTCGGTTCCGCCATGCCCCGACCCGCCGCCACAGCCGGTCACGGCGACCGCCACAACCGCGAGCAATAACGCTCCTGCTCTCATGGCAAGAGGCTATGACTGGACCGGTTCCGTCGGCGGCCCCTCATAGGCTCCCTCCTGGTGCCGCCCGCTGCTACCCTCGCCGCCCGGTCCTGAGTCAGTTGCGACCCGAGCCTGTTGCCCCATACGACCAGGCTCGAGACGAGCCGCCGATGGCGCACCTGAAGCCCGTTCCAGATCTGCAGCCAGAGCCCTCCGGGAAGGCGGGAGGCAAACCGTCGATCGCGGAGCTGGAGCGCTACGCGACCGTGCTCCGCATCCACTGCGTCCGCATGCTGGCGGTGGCGAAGTCCGGCCACCTCGACAGCTCGCTCTCGGCGGCGGACATCGTCGCCGCCCTCTACTACCGGGTGCTCCGCCACGACTCCTCGAACCAGACCTGGCCGGAGCGCGATCGCTTCGTCCTCTCCAAGGGGCACGCGGCGCCGATCCAGTACGCGGCGCTAGCCGAGCACGGCTACTTCCCAGCCGACGACCTGATGGGGCTCCGCCAGATCGGCTCCCACCTGCAGGGGCACCCGGACATGACGCGTACTCCGGGCATCGAGGTCTCGACCGGCTCGCTCGGCCAGGGCCTCTCGATGAGCGTCGGCATCTGCCTGGCGCTCCGCCTGGACGGACTCGACGAGACCGCTCAGGTCTTCACCCTGATGTCGGACGGCGACTGCCAGGAGGGCGAGAGCTGGGAGGGTGCGATGTCCGCGGCTCACTACGGGGTCTCCAACCTAACCGCGATCGTCGACTACAACCACCTGCAGACCGACGGCACCACCGAGGAGGTCATGGACATCGGCGACGTGCGCGCCAAGTTCGAGGCCTTCGGCTGGGACGCCGTCGAGATCGACGGCCACGACATGGGGGCGATCGTCGAGTCGCTCGAGCGAAGCAGTACGCTCGACCGTCCTGCCGCGATCGTCTGCCAGACGAAGAAGGGGCGCGGCGTCTCCTTCATGGAGGACCGCTTCGGCTTCCACGGCAAGCCTCCGAGCCAGGAGCAGGCCGAGCAGGCGATGGAGGAGCTCGAGGCCACTTACGAGCGGCAGACAAAGGCGCTCCGGGGGAACGGCTGATGGCGAGCGAGCTGATCGAGGCCGCGGAGCCGCAGTCCGAGTCGATCGCCACCCGGCAGGCCTACGGCGACGCCCTGGTCGCCCTCGGCGAGACCTATCCCGAGGTCGTCGCGCTCGACGCCGATCTCGCCGTCTCGACCCAGTCGATGAAGTTCGGCAAGCAGTTCCCCGAGCGCTTCTTCAACGTCGGCGCGGCCGAGGCGAACATGATGTCGATGTCCTGCGGGCTCGCCGCGACCGGAAAGGTCCCGTACGCATCGACCTTCGCGATCTTCGCCACCTCGCGCTCCTACGACCAGGTGCGGCTCGGCATCGCCCACAACGGGCTCAAGGTCCGGATCGGCGCCTCGCATGGCGGCGTCTCCCTCGGTGAGGACGGCGCGTCCCACCAGATGATCGAGGACATCGCGCTGATGCGGGCGATGCCTCGCATGCAGGTTGTCGTCCCCGCCGATTACAACCAGGCCTACACCGCGGTGATCGAGTCGTATGAGCGCTTCGACGGCCCGATGTACATGCGCTTCGGGCGGCCCAAGACGCCGGTCGTCTACGACGAGATTCCCGAGACCCTGGGCGGCGGCGTCGACGTGCTGCGCGAGGGCAAGGACATCACGCTGATCGCCACCGGCCACCTGGTCTGGCGGGCGCTCGAGGCGGCCGAGTCGCTGGAGCACGACGACGGCGTCGAGGCGGAGGTGCTGAACGTCTCGATCGTCAAGCCGCTCCACTCCGAGACGGTGCTCGAATCGCTGAGCAAGACCGGGGTGGGAGTGACGGCGGAGGAGCATCGCGTGGTCGGCGGGCTCGCTGATGCGGTGCGCCAGCTCGCCGCCGAGC
>DASXSZ010000054.1:0-6362 GCA_036505735.1 Solirubrobacterales bacterium | reverse complement strand
CGCACCGCCTTCTCGATCGGCATCCAGGCGGTCGGCGGGGTGGCCCTCGCCGCGGTGGCCCTGCCGGCGGTCGGCTTCGCGGTGGCTCCGCTCTTCGAGGAGGAGAGCGAGCCCTGGCAGGCGGTTGGGCCGATCTCCGACTTCAGCCCGGACACCTACCGCGCGGTGGTGATCACGGCCGTTGAGGGCATCGGCGAGACGGGTAAGACGACCGTCTACGTGCGGCAGGGCAATCCGGACCTCACCGGGCTGCCGTCGGGATACGAGAAGGAATCCGCGAACGAGTACGTCGCGATCACCACGCGCTGCGCTCACCTGGGCTGTCCCGTCCGCTTCGTCCAGGCGGCCCGCAACTTCATCTGCCCCTGCCATGGAGGCGTCTACGGCTTCCTCGGGGAACGGATCGGCGGCCCACCGGTCCGTCCTCTCGACCGGTTCCAGACCCGCGTCACCAACGGACAGGTCGAGGTCGGCAACCGCTATAGCGTCACCAACCACTTCGATCCCGTCCGCGCCCGCGACCCTGGCGAGTTCACCGGCGGCGTCTGGAACATCCTCTACCCGCCGCGGCCCTCGGTGCCGCCGCCGCCCTAGGAGCTGCCCGTGCCGAAGCTTCCCAGACCAGGACCGCTGAGCCGCCCGGCCAAGCCGGGTGAGCGGACCAACGGCGCGAACGGCGGGAACGGGGCCGGCCCCGTCGAGGTCGCCAAGGAGGCGGGTGGCGACGTCCTCGGCTGGGTCGACGAGCGAACAGGCGGGGCGAGCTTCCTCACGGCGCTGCTCTACCGAAAGGTGCCGAAGGGGACCAACTGGTTCTACACGCTCGGCTCGGCGACGCTCTTCGCCTTCACGTTCCAGGCGCTCACAGGGGTCTTCCTGGCGATGTACTACACGCCCTCGCCGACGCAGGCCTACGGCTCGATCACGCACCTGACCAACGACGTCTGGATGGGCGAGTTCGTCCGCGGCATGCACAAGTGGGGCGCCTCGGTGATGATCATCTGCATCTTCCTGCACATGGGGCGCACCTTCTTCTTCGGCGCCTACAAGTACCCGCGGGAGCTCAACTGGGTGATCGGGGTGACGCTCCTGATCCTCACCCTGGTCATGGGGCTGACCGGGTACCTGCTGCCGTTCGACCAGCGCTCCTACTGGGCGACGATCGTTGCCAACAACATCGCCGGCACGGGTCCGATCGTCGGCCCGTACCTGGCCGACTTCCTGCGCGCCGGCCCTGAGATCGGGGCCACCACCCTGGCGCGGTTCTACGCGATCCACATGCTCTTAGTGCCGGGCCTGATCATCGCGCTGATCGGCGCCCATCTGTACCTGGTGGTCAAGCTCGGCACCACCGCGCCGCCCTGGCTGCGGGCGGAGCGGCCGAAGTCGCTTCGTCGGGAGGAAGTCGGTTGAACAGGAGCGAGAAGGAGGCCTACCTCCGCGAGTACGAGGCGCTGAAGAAGAAGGGAAAGCCCTTCTTCCCCTATGCGGTCCTGAAGGACACGATGATGATGTTGATCGTCGCGCTCGTGATCGTGGGGATGTCGATCCTCCTCGGCGCGGAGCAGGGGCCGAAGGTCGATCCGACCACGACCACCTACACGCCGCGGCCCGAGTGGTACTTCTTCTTCCTCTTCGAGCTCCTGCGGGTGATCAAGCCGCCCTGGGCAACTCCAATCGCGACGATCGGCATCCCCACCATCGCGATGGTGCTGCTGCTCCTGGTGCCGTTCTACGACCGCAACCCCGAGCGGAGAATCGAGCGAAGACCGATCGCGCTGACGGCCGGGATCCTGACGATCATCGCGATGGCGTATCTGACCTACCTCGGCGCCACCGCGGGCCCGCCGAGCGAGGTCGACCTGAAGACCTCCGCCGCACTCGAGCCCGGCAAGGAGGTGGTGGCCCAGTCGGGCTGCCTGGCCTGCCACAAGCTGGGCGACAACGGAAACAACGGGCCCGGGCCCGAGCTGACGCACATCGGTGCGCGCCTGCCGAGGAACGCGATCGCGCGGTCGCTCGTGGTCGGGCCGAGCATCATGCCGTCCTACTCCGGTCTCTCCCAGCAAAAGTTCCAGGCGCTGACGGCCTACATCGCATCGCTGAACTGATCCGGGGACACGTGCCAGGCGGCCGTGAGTAACCTCGGCCCATGAGTGTCTCGTCCGGCACCGAGGCGGAGAGCGGCATCCCGCGCCGCGACTCCGAGGAGTTCGCGAGCCAGGTCCGCGGCATGTTCGACCGGATCGCGGGCGTCTACGACGTGATGAACTCGGCGATGACCGCCGGGCTCCACCACCAGTGGCGACAGCGGGCGGTCGACCGGGCGCAGGTCGGTCCCGGCTCAGACGCCCTCGATGTCTGCTGCGGCACCGGTGATCTCGCGCTGGAGCTGCGCCGCCGCATCGGGCCGGACGGCCGGGTGGTCGGTTGCGACTTCTCCGAGCCCATGCTCGAGCTCGCTCGCCGCAAGAGCGGCGAGGAGGGCCTGCCGGTGGAGTTCGGCTGGGCGGACGCCCTCGATCTGCCCTACGGCGACCGGAGCTTCGACGCGGGCACGGTCGGATTCGGCGCTCGCAACCTCGCCGACCTGGAGCGCGGGCTGTCGGAGATGGCCCGCGTCCTGCGTCCGGGGGGCCGGCTGGTGATCCTCGAGATCACGCGGCCCCAGAGGGAGCCTCTGGCGGCCTTCTACTCGCTCTGGTTCGACCGGGTGGTGCCGATGATCGGCTCCCTGGCGGGCGATTCCGAGGCGTACAGCTACCTGCCCGACTCGGTCCGCAGCTTCCCGGAGCCCGAGCCCCTGGCCGCCATGATCGACGCCGCGGGCTTCACGGAGATCCGTTGGCTGCTGCTGGCGGGGGGCATCATCGCCATCCACAGCGCGACGAGGCCCGCATGACCCGTTCCTCGGTGCCGCCCCCGGTCACCGCGGTGATGGACGCCGCCAGCGCCTGGCTGCCCGTCCGGATGGCCGAGGTCGAGGAGAGGCTCTCCCGGCTCTCCGCCGGCTATGGGCCGAAGCTCGCCGAGGAGGCGGAGGCGACGTTGACGGCCGGGGGCAAGCGGCTGCGCCCGCTGCTCGTCCTGATGGCGGCGGGGGACGGGGCCGGGCCCCGTGCCGTGCGCGCGGCCACGGCGGTCGAGCTTGTTCACATGGCGACACTCGTTCACGACGACGTCCTCGACGGTGCGCCGGTCAGGCGCGGCCGCCCGACCGTCGTCGCCCGCTCCGGCAGGGACCGGGCCGTCGGCGTGGGGGACCTCCTCTTCTCCCGTGCCTTCGCCGAGCTCGCCATCGATGGTGGCGAGGCGGAGGTCGCCGAGCTGAGCTCCGCCTCGGTCGCGCTCGCCCTGGGGGAGCTGGCGCAGCGCCACGATGCCTACGACACCTCGATCACCGAGGAGCGGTATCTCGACCGCTGCTCGCTGAAGACCGCCCGGCTGTTCGAGTCCGCATGCCGGGTCGGCCGCCTCGCCTCCGGCGCGCCGGGGACCGAGGACCTGGCGGGTTTCGGTCGGGAGATCGGCCTCGCCTTTCAGCTCCTGGACGATGTGCTCGACGTGACCGGGCCGCCGGAGCGGACCGGCAAGGCTCGGGGTACGGACCTGCTGGACGGCACGGTTACCCTGCCGCTGATCCTGGCTCTCCGCCTCGATCCCGAGCTGGAATCGACCGAGCTGCGGGGCCTCGACCAGCAGGCGGCAGAGGCGCTCTGCGATCGGATCGCTGCGACGGACGCGCTCGACCGGGTGCGGGCCCGAGCGAGGGACGGGATCAAGCGGGCCAAGAGGACCCTCGCCTCCTCGGACTTCACCGACACAGAGCGCGAGCTGCTCGGCATGATCGCCGACGGGGTGGTCGAGCGCTACTCATGAGAAGCCCGCAATTAGACTGGCTCGATGGTCCTCAGTGACCGCACGATCAAGGAGGAGATCGCCGCCGGCAGGCTGGTCTTCGACCCGTACGACGAGACGCTCGTGCAGCCCTCGAGCGTAGACATGCGGGTCGACCGGAGCTTCCGCGTCTTCAACAACACGCGGTATCCATTCATTGACGTCCGCGAGCCGATGGAGAACCTGACCGAGCTGGTCAGCGTGGAGGACGAGGAGCCGTTCGTCCTGCACCCCGGGGAGTTCGTCCTCGGGCAGACGCTCGAGCGGGTCCGGCTGCCCGACGACCTGGTGGCGCGCCTCGAAGGGAAGAGCTCGCTTGGCCGGCTCGGGCTCGTGATCCACTCGACCGCCGGGTTCGTCGACCCCGGGTTCGAGGGGAACCTGACCCTCGAGCTTTCGAACCTGGCGAACCTGCCGATCACGATCTATCACGGCATGCCGATCGGCCAGATCTCCTTCATGCGGATGGACGGCGCGGTAGAGCACGCATACGGCGCCCGCGAGGCGGGCAGCAAATACCAGGGTCAGGCGGAGCCGACCGCCAGCCGCTTCTACCTCAACTTCAAGGACAGGGCGGGGGACGCGGCCGCGCCCCCGCGCACACCGAACGGCGGGAGGGCTCGGAGTAAGCACTAGATAAGTGTTGCGGGCGGGTGCCCCGCCTGCCGCTAACATCCGATCCATGCCCAACGTGGGACCGCTGGAGATAGCAATTGTTCTCATCATCGTCCTGATCATCTTCGGGCCGAAGCGCCTTCCCGAGCTCGGCCAGTCGATGGGACGTGGGATCCGCGAATTCCGCAACTCGCTCTCCGGGGACAAGGACAAGGACTCCCCGGACGAGAAGCGCCGCGAGCTGGAGGCGAGCCAGGAGGGGCAGGCGCGCCAGCCGCAGCCGACGCCGGCTCAGCAGCCGGCGCGGCCTGCCGGCGCCGCCCCGGCGAGCCCGGCGGAGGAGCCCGCGCAGCCCGTCGAGGGCGAGATCGTCACCGAGAACAAGGGCTAGCTGATGGCCCGGCTGCGGCCGGTCGATTTCGAGGACCGGCTTACGCTCGTCGAGCACCTCGACGAGCTCCGCACGCGCATCGTCATCTCGATCGCCGCCTTCGCGGTCGCCTTCGCGCTCTGCTTCTGGCAGAACAGCAGGCTGCTCGACATCGCCAACGGGCCATTGCCCGGCGACCTGACCCCGATCACCTTCGGCGTAGCGGAGCCCTTCACCACCACCGTGACGATCAGCGCGTACGCGGCCCTCGTGATCTCGCTGCCGGTGATCCTCTACCAGGCCTACGCCTTCGTCCTGCCCGCGCTGTCGACGAGGGAGAAGCAGGTAGTCGTCCCCTTCCTGATCATGGTCCCGGTGCTGTTCGTCGCGGGCGTTCTCTTCGGCTATTTCGTGGTCCTGCCCGCGGCCACCAAGTTCCTGTTGAACTTCAATGACAACCAGTTCAACATCCAGGTCCGCGCGCGCGACTACTACAGCTTCTTCACGCTGACGCTCGGCGTGATGGGCCTGATCTTCCAGCTGCCGGTGGGACTCCTGGCCGTTACCCGATTGGGGATCGTCACCCCCGAGCAGCTCAGGCACAACCGCCGCTACGCGGTACTCATCCTCGCCGTCGTGGCGATGCTCCTCCCGGGGACCGATCCGATCAGCATGCTGCTCGAGCTGGTCCCCCTGCTTCTCCTCTATGAGGGGAGCCTGATCCTGACGCGGATCTGGGGGCGGCCCCCGGACGAGGCCCAGGATCGCGAGATCGCGGTCTCCGAGCCGCCCCCGAGCGGGGCGGCGTAGCCCCGCGCCCGCGACCCTCTAGGCTTCCGCCGTGCTCTTCGACCTGCAGAGCCCCCATCGCCGCCGCGCGGTCCGAGTCGTCTTCGGCGGCCTGGCCCTCGTCTTCGCGATCAGCTTCGTCTTCCTCGGCGTCGGCACGGGCGGCGGCGGCTTCAGCTTCAGCGATCTGTTCGGCGGCGGCGGGGGCGGCAGCAGCTCGAGCGCCTTCGACGACCAGATCAACGCCGCCGAGAAGCAGCTGCAGCTCAATCCGAACGATACGGCGGCTCTGGCCAGCCTCGTGCAGCTGCACTACTCGGCGGCCGTGCAGAACGTGAACAGCGACGGAACGCTCAACAGCGACGGGGAGGAGCAGCTGCGCGAGAGCGCAGATGCCTGGAACAAGTACGTAAAGGTCAGCAAGGGCAATCTCCAGGCGACCCCTTCCCTCTACGCCCTTCAGGCTTTCGACACGCTCGCCAGCGTCGACTTCCAGAAGGCGCGCACCGACACGAGCACCACCGATGCCCTCACCGACGTGAACTCCGCGGTGGACGACTGGAAGAGCGCGGCTCAGGCCCAGCAGGCGCTGATCTCGAACCAACCGAACAAGAATCCGGCCGCGTCCTACACGCGACTGGCGCAGTACCTCTATCTCGCCGGTGATACTCAGGGTGGGGACCAGGCGGCC
>DASXSZ010000053.1:0-33784 GCA_036505735.1 Solirubrobacterales bacterium | reverse complement strand
GGCTTCGTGGGCGCGGGCATGCTCGACGCCGCATGTCCCGGAGAGGTCTTCACGTCGCCGGTCCCCGACCAGATGCTCGCCGCGATCAAGGTGGTGGACGGCGGCGCCGGCGTCGTCCAGATCGTCAAGAACTACACGGGCGACGTCATGAACTTCAAGCTCGCGGCTGAGGAGGCCGCGGACGAAGGGATCGACGTCGAGTCGGTGCTGATCGACGACGACGTGGCCGTGCAGGACTCGCTCTATACAGCGGGTCGGCGCGGCGTCGGAGCCACCGTGCTGGCGGAGAAGATCGCCGGCGCGGCGGCCGATCGCGGCGACGATGTCGCCTCGGTAGCAGGAATCGCCAAGCGGGTTAACGAGCGGGCGCGCTCCTATGGGATCGCCCTGTCCTCGTGCATTCCGCCGGGCGCCGGCAAGCCCATCTTCGACCTGCCCGACGGGCAGATGGAGGTGGGGATCGGCATCCATGGCGAGCCCGGACGATCCCGCGAGCCCCTGGGCAGCGCGGGGGAGATCGCCGGGCTCATGGTCGAGGCCGTGCTCAGCGACCTGAAGCCGGACGACGGCGCCAAGGTGCTGCCATTCGTCAACGGCATGGGCGGCACGCCCCAGATCGAGCTCTATCTCCTCTACGGGGAGGTAGAGAAGCGCCTCAGGGACGCCAGTCTCGATCCGGTCCGGCGTCTGGTCGGCCCTTACATCACGTCGCTCGAGATGGCGGGAGCGTCGCTCACGCTCCTGGCCCTCGACGACGAGCTGACGGCCCTCTGGGACGCTCCGGTGCACACGCCGGCGCTACGCTGGGGCGAGTGACCGGGGATGGCTAGCGAGATCGCAGTGCGGGCCGCGACCATCACGACCTGGCTGGAGGAGATCTCGACGTCGGTCGACGTCGAGCGCGATCACCTGACGCAGCTCGACGCCGCGATCGGCGACGGCGACCATGGCGTGAACATGAGCCGCGGCTTCACTGCGGTCGGCAAGGCGGTGGCCGGGCAGGGAGATTCCGTCCCGCCCGGCCAGCTGCTGATCATCACCGGCAAGACGCTGGTCTCGACGGTTGGAGGTGCGAGCGGTCCGCTCTGGGGAACGGCCTTCCGCCGAGCAGGACGATCCCTGGGGAAGGATCCGGAATTCGATCCCGCCCAGCTCGCCGACGCGCTCGACGCGGCGGTGGCCGGGGTCCAGGAGCTTGGTGCCGCGGAGCCGAACGACAAGACGATGGTTGATGCTCTTTTGCCGGCGTGCGCCGTCTACCGGGACGGCCTCGAGTCGGGGGACGGCATCGACGCGGCGCTGGCGGCCGCCGCCGAGGCCGCGGACGAGGGTGCAAGGGCCACGGTCCCCATGCAGGCGCGAAAGGGTCGTGCCTCATATCTGGGCGAGCGGTCCATTGGTCACCAGGACCCTGGTGCGACGTCGGCCGCGCTGATCATCGCGGCGCTGCAGCGAGCCGTTCAGCGCGCGGGCTGATGTCCGAGCGGATCCTTCGCGGGCTCGCTGCCTCGCCTGGGATCGGAGCGGGCCCCGCCCATCTGCTCGCTCCACGCTTCGGGCAGGATGGCTCCGCAGTGGTCGCGTTGAGCGAGCGACCAGGCGCGAGTGAAGCCGCGGAGCGCGCGCTGGACGAGGCGTCAGCGCAGGTGGCGGCGGTGGCGGGCCGCCTGAGGAAGCAGGGTCGGGAGGACGAGGCGGAGATCGTGGACACCGGTGCGATGCTGGCTGCCGACCCCGCGCTCAGGGACTCCGTTCGCGTCAAGATCCTCGATCACGGGCAAAGCGCAGCCGGCGCCATCGTCGATGCCGCGGACGAGCTCGCGGACAGGCTCGCGAGACTCGAGGATCCGATGCTCGCGGCTCGGGCCGACGACGTGCGCAGCGTGGGGCGGCGGGCGGGTCTGATCGCGGCTGGTGGGCGACCGGAATCGGGTTCGAAAGGCTGGTCGGAAGGGATCCTGGTCGCCTCAGATCTGGGGCCGGCCGACGTAGCCGAACTTGGCCCGGGAGTGGGCGGGGTCGCACTCGCACGGGGCGCGGTCACGGCGCACGCCTCGATTGTCGCTCGCTCGCTCGGGATTCCCATGGTGGTGGGCCTCGGCGAGAAGCTGTTGGCGATCGCGGAGGATGAGCCTGCGGTCGTCGATGGCTCGGAGGGGGAGTTAGTTGTCTCCCCGTCCCTCGCGCGCGCGGCCCAAGCACGCCTCGCGGGGCAGGCACGACACCGGTCACGCCAGGCGGCCGCCGCGCGCCGGGAGCTTCCTGCCGTCACCACCGACGGACACGTGCTCCGGGTGCTCGCCAATGTCGCGGGGGCAGCTGAGGTCCGAATGGCGCTGGAGGCCGGCGCTGAGGGCATCGGTCTGCTGCGCACCGAGCTCTCCTTCCTGGACGCCAGGCGCTGGCCCGAACGGAGCGATCATGAGCGCGTCCTTCGCCCGGCTCTCGGTGCACTCGGTAACCGCCTTGCGACCGTACGCGTGCTCGACTTCGGAGGCGACAAGAGCCCGCCCTTCCTACGGGGCCGCGATGAACGCGGTGTAGAACTACTGCTGCAGGAGCCGGAGGCGCTGGACGCGCAACTCCAGGCCATGCTCGCCGCGGCCGGCGGATCCGAACTGAGGGTGCTCCTGCCGATGGTCGAGGCAGCGGATCAGGTGCGGTCCGTCCGCGAGGCACTGGAGCGTGCAGCCAAGGCCGTGCCCGGTGCCCGGCCGCCGCAACTCGGTGCGATGGTGGAGACGGCCGCGGCGATCGAGGGGCTGGCACCGATCGCGGAGGAGTCTGACTTCCTCAGCATCGGGACCAACGATCTGTCCGCCTCGATCCTCGGGCGGGATCGCTTTGGAGCCGGAGGCGTCAACGCGAGCGACCCGGCGGTGCTCAGGGCCATCGAGGTAGTCGCGCGCGCGGGCGAGGAGGCGAGCCTCCCCGTCGAGCTGTGCGGCGAGGCGGCATCGGATCCGTCGCTGCTGCCCGTCTTGATCGGGCTCGGCGTCGGCGAGTTCAGCGTCGGCGCGGCTCGGGTCGGCGAGGTACGCGCATGGGTGCGCGCGGTCAGCCTGCTCGACTGCCGCGCCATCGCCCGCCGCAGCCTCAGGGCGAACAGCGAAGCCGAGGTCGCTGCGCTGACCGCCGACGTGGCCGGCCAGCTTGGCTCAGCGGAATTCCGCGACGCAGCCGGCGAGCGCCGCAACGGCGCCGGAAGCGTCCTCTCCCTCGGCTCGGACAACTAGCTCGGTACCGCCGGTCGCGCCGAGCGCCAGTACCGACATCAGGCTCTTTGCGTCGGCCTCCTTTTCGCCGTTCACGACGATGATCTGCGCATCGAAGCCCATCGCCGTGCGGACGAAGTCGGCTGCGGGACGCGCATGAAGTGCCACCTCCGACGGCAGCCTCAGCTGCCGCTCAGAGCTTCTTTGCCCCACGGGTCTCCTCCGCCGCATCGGCTACCTCCTCGAGCGACTGGCCCGCGGAGGAGCTCACGGCCGCCGCGATCGCACCCTCGACGAGGGGGGCGTCGGCCACCCGCACGGAGTTGCCGTTCGTTCCGCTCTGGAGCACGCTCCGCACCGTCAGAAAAGCACTGCCCAGATCGCCCAGGACCACCACGCCGCTTCCCTGGTCGGCGGACTTGATCGCGGCCCGAATCAGGTCCTCGCTGGTCCCGAGCCGACCGTCATTCGAGCCTCCCGCACGCTCGATCCGCACATCGGAGCCGGCCATCTCATGGGCCAGATCGACGATCCCCGCGGCCAAATCCGCGCTGTGCGATACGACTACGATCCCAACCAAGCCGGTTCTCCTCCTCCCGGCTAATCTACACTATCGAAGTGGATTCGACAATACCGAATACGCTGGAACCCCTGAACACTCGGGGCGCGATCCAATCGGTGGACCGCGCTGCCCGGATCCTCAAGGCCCTCGCGATCGGTCCGCGGCGAATGGGCGTGAGCGAGCTCGCCGAGCGGTTGAACATGTCACGGCCCACCGTACACGGGCTGCTGCAGACCCTCCAGGCCCATGGGTTCGTGGAGCAGGACAAGGACTCGGACCGCTACCAGCTCGGTCCCGGTCTCGTGCAGCTCGGCAACTCCTACCTCGACCTGAGCGAGCTGCGCGGCCGCTCGATCGTGCATGCCGAGCGGCTCGCCGACCGCACGGGCGGCGCGGTCCGGGTGGGAATCACCCACGGCCGCAGCGTGATGGTCATCCACCACGTGTTCGCCCCGGAGCGCACCTTCCAGGTGCTCGAGGTCGGCGCCCTCCTCCCACTGCACGCGAGCGCTCTCGGCAAGGCGATGCTGGCGTTCGCCCCGCCCGGTTTCATCGAGGACCTCACATCCGAGCCGCTGGAGAAGCTCACCAGCCGCACCCTCAACTCCAGTGCGTTGCGCGAGCAACTCGATCAGATCCGGGAGCGAGGGGTCGCTCGAGAACGCGATGAGGCGGTGCTCGGGGAGTCGAGTCTGGCGGCGCCGATCTTCGACCACGCAGGCCAGGCGGTCGGTGCGATCGGGGTCGTCGGCGAGACGGAGCAGATCATGCCCCGTGGGCCCGCGAAGGGGGTCACCGCCGCGGTGACCGAGGCGGCTCGGGGTACCTCGCGCGACCTCGGCGCGTCCCGCTGGCCCGCGCCGGCGCCAACTTAGCCTTCGCATGCCCGCATCCGGCCGTGCGGTCAGCGCGCAAAGCAGGACCTAAGCTGCCCCCATGCCGGAGCCCACATCCCCGTCGCCCGGGAAGCGACGGCTCATCGGGCCCGACAGCTGGCCCTATCTCCTCTCTCCGCTGATCCCCGCGGCAGTGATCGCCGATCTTGCCGACGCCTCGGCGGCGGTCGTCTTCTTCATCTCGGCGCTCGCCCTGATCCCGCCGGCGGCGATGATGGGACGAGCCACCGAGGAGCTCGCCGAGCGCTCCGGCAACGTCGTCGGTGGCCTGCTCAACGTCACCTTCGGCAACGCCCCTGAGCTGATCATCGCCCTGTTCGCCCTCGGCAAGGGACTGCACGAGGTGGTGAAGGCCTCACTGATCGGCTCGATCATCGGCAACATCCTGCTGGTGATGGGGGCGGCGATGCTGGTCGGCGGCCTCAGCGGCCGGCGGAGGCATGGCGTGCAGAAGTTCGGGCAGACGGCGGCGAGCGTGCAGTCGACGATGCTGCTTCTGGCGACCGCCGCGCTGATCATGCCCGGCGTGTTCGCGCTGGTGCAGGGGGGAGGGCTCCCGCATGCCGGCGATGAGCGGGTCACCTACGGCAGCGACCTCGAGCGCCTCTCCTTCGCGGTCGCCATCGTGCTGATCGTCTCCTACGCGGCCGGCCTGCTCTTCTCGCTGCGGACGCACGCCGCCCTGTTCAACCCGCACGAGGAGGAGTCGACCATCGAGGGCCGCGGCGACTGGAGCACCCGCCGGTCGGTGCTCGCGCTGGCGATCTCGGGCGCCTTCGTCGGCCTGCTCTCGGAGATCCTGGTCGGCTCGATCGAGGAGACCTCCCACGCGATCGGCCTTTCGGAGTTCTTCATCGGCGCAATCGTGGTCGCGATCGTCGGCAACGCCGCCGAGCACTGGGTGGCCGTCCTCGTCGCCTACAAGAACAAGATGAGCCTGGCGGTCAACATCGCGATCGGCTCGAGCGCGCAGGTGGCCCTCTTCGTCGCCCCGGTCCTGGTGCTCGTCTCCTTCGTGCTCGGGCCCGCGCCGATGCCCCTGGTCTTCAACGGCTTCGAGCTCGCGGCCCTGGCGATCGCAGCGGTCATCGCCAACCAGGTCACCCAGGAGGGTGAGTCCACCTGGTACGAGGGGCTGCAGCTGCTCCTCGTCTACGCCGTGCTGGTGCTGACCTTCGGGTTCGCCTAGCCCAGCTCGTACTGCAGCGTCAGCGTGTGGTTTCCGTCCTCGTCGGCGAGCATCGTTCCCTCGCCCGTGATGCCCTCCAGCTCGCCGGTGCCGGACCCGGGGACGATGGTGCCGGTGTTGGAGACGCCGTCCGGTCCCATGATCCCGCCGTGCTGGAAGACGAAGCCGCCGGACTTGCCGCCGAGCCTTCCGGTGATCCGGTCGTGGCCGACGTACCCGCCGCCCCCCTCGGACTTGGCGATCATCAGCTCCGCGGTGCTCTCGCCCTCCAGGTCACCGGTGAAGGTCCGGGAGATGCGGACCCGCGAGAGCTCGGCGCCCTCGGCCTCGCCGTAGGGCTCCTCCTCGTAGCGGTCGTTGGTGAAAGGAGCGGAGGCGTTCACGCCGAGGCCAGCTCGCCGAGCGCTTCCAATACGACCTCGTCGTGGGTCTTGGGGGAGACCTTCGGGAGGACCTTGGCGACGTTGCCCTCCGGGTCGATCACGAAGGTCGCGCGCTGCACGCCCATGTACGTCTTGCCGTACATCTTCTTCTCCCCCCAGACGCCATAGAGCTCGGCGATCTCGTGGTTCTCGTCGGCGAGCAGCTCGAAGTCGAGCGTGTACTTGTCGGCGAACTTGCGGATCGCCGCGACCGGGTCGGGAGAGACGCCGAGCACCCGCGCGCCGGCACGTTCGTAGTCGGCGCGGTGGTCGCGAATCCCGCAGGCCTGGGTCGTGCAGCCCGGGGTATCCGCCTTCGGGTAGAAGTAGAGGACGATCGGCTCGCCGCGAAGCTCGCTGAGCGTGACCTGGGTGCCGTCCTGATCCGGCAGCGTGAAGTCCGGCGCCGGCTGGCCCGCCTCCACCACCGATCAGTCCTCGCGGCCCGGGTCCTGGCCGTCCTCGTCCCCGTCGAGCTCCTCGTCGCCTTGCTCGAGGGCGGTCTCCGAGACCGATCCGCCGGAGCCCGCGTGGTAGTGGGTCTGGAATTCCTCGAGGAGCTTGTCGCGCTGCTCCTCGTCTACGGGCACCTCGTCGGAGATCCGCACCCAATCCGCGCCTTCGTAGGCCTCCATGTTGAAGACCTCCTGGTCGATCGAGGCCGAGTCGTCCACGACGACCAGGACCTCGGTCTGCGGGTTGAAGTAGGTGCCCGGGACGTCGGTGATCTCCTGGAGCTCCATCACCCGGCTCTCGGCGTCGCTTGGCTCCACGGCGCGAATCTTATTGACCGAGATTCTCGAGCTCGCGGATTTGGCGCTCGATCTCGCGCTCGACATCGAGCGGCTTCTTCCCCTGGCGCTGGCGCCGCTCGTTGCGAGCCACGACGAGCTGGCGGACCTCTTCCCGGAGGGCCCGGTCGCCGCCCAGCGCGGCCCCGGGCTCCGAGGCGAGCAGCTTCTCGACCTCGGCGTCGACATCGAGGGCTTCGCGCCCCCTCGCGACGCCGCGGTCGGAGCGCGCCTGGACCATCTGGCGGATCTCCTCCTCGCGGACCTCGGCCGAGATCGCGTGCACGGCTCCCTGTGAGCTCTGCGGAAAGTCCTGCTCCATCGCGAACTGCCCCTTGCCGATCTGCTTGAGAGCCCCCCCGGCGCCCATCGCGAAGACGATGGCGCCGAGCGGCAGCGCGACGAGCACGACGATGATGAAAATCGTGCCCAGCTGCAGCGAAGCCACCAGGGTCATGCCCACACCTTAGAAGCCCCGCACCCAGGCGTGGCTCAGGCGTGGGGCACGGGCACCTGCGCATGCGCGCCAGGCCATCCGGTACCCTTTGAGGGAGCTGGCTGACTGACCAGTCAATCAGTCGCAAGACTTCACCACCGATGCGGGTTTGCGCTGATGTGCACCCTCGCATCCAACGAAGGAGCGCTATCCGTGGTTGACCTCACCCTCACCGACGAGCAGAAGGACCTGCGCGAGCTCGCGCACAGCTTCGCCGAGAAGGACATCCGCAAGGTCGCGTGGGACTACGACAAGGACGGGACCTGGCCCCAGGACATCATCGAAAAGGCCTGGGAGATCGGGTTGATGAACACCCACGTCGCCGAGGAGTACGGCGGTCCCGGGCTCGACTACCTCTCCGGCTGTCTGATCGAGGAGGAGATGGGCTGGGGTTGCTCGGGCATCGGCACCTCGCTGATGGCCAACGGCCTCGCCTCCGCGCCCGTCGGGCTGGGCGGCTCGGAGGGGGTGAAGAAGAAGTACCTGGGGATGCTCACCGAGGCCCCCAAGCTCGCCTCCTTCTGCCTCACCGAGCCGGACGCGGGCTCCGACGTCTCGGGCATGAAGACCACGGCCACCAAGAAGGGCGACAAGTACGTCATCAACGGCTCCAAGTGCTTCATCACCAACGGCGGCTACGCCGACTGGTTCACGGTCTACGCCAAGACCGACAAGGACGCCGGCCACCGCGGCATCTCGGCGTTCGTCGTCCCCAAGGACGACACGGTCACGGTCGACAAGAAGGAGGACAAGCTCGGGCAGCGCGCCTCCAACACGGCGACCATCACCTTCAACGAGACCGAGATCCCCGCCGAGAATCTGCTCGGCGAGGAGAACCACGGTTTCAAGCTCGCGATGATGACCCTCGATCGGACCCGCCCCGGCGTCGCGGCGATGGCCGTCGGCATCGCCAGGGCCGCGCTCGAGTTCGCCTCCGATTACTCCAAGGAGCGCGTCCAGTTCGGCGTCCCGATCGCCATGCATCAGGCGGTCGCCTTCATGATCGCCGACATGGCGACCAAGGTCGAGGCGGCCCGCTTGCTCGTCTGGCAGTCCGCGGTCCTGCTCGACCAGGGCAAGCGCAACACGCTGGCCGCGTCGCACGCGAAGCGGTTCTCCGCCGACTCCGCGATGGAGGTCACCACCGACGCCGTCCAGGTCTACGGCGGGTACGGCTTCATCAAGGAGTACCCCGTCGAGAAGCTGATGCGCGACGCCAAGATCATGCAGCTGTACGAGGGCACCTCGCAGATCCAGCGCCTGGTGATCGCCAAGGAGCTCCTGATGGGCCGCCAGGCCGACGAGGAGACGCCCGAGGCGAAGGCCGCGAAGGCCAAGGAGAACGGCAAGGCCGAGGCGGCCGAGGCGGAGAAGGAGCCCGCCACCGCGTAAGCCCCCGCTTCACGCACCATCTACTCCTCACGAGCGCCCCGAGATCCCGGGGCGCTCGTCATTTCGGGCCGTGCCGCTTCCGACAGGATGCGTTTGGTTACTCCTAACAAGGTCCCTAGACTCGCGGGGGATGGCGGATCCAGAGGGCCGAGCCAAGCCGATCTCGGAAGCGGTGGCCCAGGCGGCGAGGGCCGGCGCCGAGGGAGCGGAGGAGCGACAGGCTCGCCACGGCGGCCGGCCATCGGACGCCTTGGGCGGAGACATCCGACGCCGCGACGTGTTCCCGCTTCTCGTCCTGCATCTGATCGGCCGCGAACCGACCTACGGCAACCGGCTGATCGAGTCGATCGAGCAGATCACCGCCGGCAACATCTCGGTGAACCCGAACACGATGTATCCGCTGCTGCGGGAGATGGAGGGTCAGGGACTGGTCGAGGGGCGCTGGGAGCTCCCCGATCGCCGGACTCGCCGCTACTACTCGATCACCCCGGCAGGCAGGCGGGAGTACAAGCGGCTACGGGGCGAGGTGGAGGCGTTTCTCGACACCGTGATCAAGTCTGTATCTCTGATCAAGGGTGAGATCTACGGTCCCTAGAGCTCTCGCTCGTAGAAGAACATCACGGGGCCGTCCGGGGCTCCCTCGCGGTTGGTGAACCCGGCGCTCTCATACAGGCCCCGGGCCGCGACATCCGTCTCGCTGGTGCCGAGCTCAATGTGGGTCGCGCCCTCGCCTCGGGCGGCCTCCATCGCCGCCTCGAGCAGCCTCCGGCCCAGGCCCTGGCCGCGCAGCGAGGGGACGACGTAGAGCTCCTCGAGGTAGGCGTGGAGTCCGGAGCTGTAGACCCAGGGCCGGAAGCGCAGCTGCGCAAAGCCGTCCGGGCCGTCACCGACGAGCAGCACGGTCATCTCGCGGTTTCGCAGCAGCTCCGCGTAGCGCTCGCCGAGCGTCTCGACGTCCGGGGTGGGCTCGTCGAACTCGACCTGGAAGTCGTGGAGGAGCTGGGCCACCTGCGGCGCGTCCCCCGGTGTGGCCCGGCGGACAGCGGCATCGTCTGAGGCATCGGCTCGGCGCGGCATCGGTTCGAGCCTAATAGCCTGTCGCGGCCAACCGACCTTCCGGAGGAACCTCGCATATGTTCGTCTTCAAGTCCGCCGTGCTGGGCGGCGGGACGATGGGCGGCGAGATCGCCCAGGTCATCGCCAACGCCGACATCCCGGTCGTAGTCAAGGACATCGAGCAGAAGTTCGTCGATCACGCCCTCGAGAAGTCGCGCGAGGTGACCAAGTCGCAGCTCGACAGGCTGGTCTCCAAGGAGAAGATGACCGAGGAGGCCGCCGCTGCCCGCCTCGATGAGGTGATGGGCCTGATCACCGGCACGACGACCTACGACGAGTTCGGCGGCGTCGACTTCGTGATCGAGGCTGTCCCGGAGCGGATCGAGGTCAAGAAGTCTGTCTACCGCGAGCTCGACGAGGTGACGCCCGGCCACGCGATCCTCGCCTCTAATACCTCTTCGCTCTCGATCACAAAGATGGGGCGCGAGACCCTTCGCCCCGGCAAGGTGGTAGGGCTCCATTTCTTCTGGCCCGCCTCGGTGATGCCCCTGGTCGAGATCATCAGCGGCGAGGACACCTCCCGCGAGACGGTCACCGCCGCCTTCAACTTCGCGCAGAGGATCCGGAAGCAGCCGATCACTTGCAAGGAAGTGCCGGGCTTCGTCGTCAACCGGATCCTCACGTCCGCCGCTAGCGAGATCTGGCGCGCGCAGGAGGAGGGAGGCCTCTCGATCAAGAAAATCGATGAGGCCCTCACCGCCGCCAATGCGTTGCCAATGGGCCCCTTCTTCCTCGCCGACATGACCGGGCTTGATACGGCCCTGCATACCGCCGAGCACATGCACGAGTCATACGGCGATCGCTTCTACGTCCACAAGGGCATGCAGGCGCTCGTCGAGAAAGGCAAGCTGGGCGCGAAGTCGGGGGGCCAGGGCTTCTACTCGGACGGAGAACCTAACGTCGAAGGGTCGACCGATCCAGATGCAACTGAGTTGACCGACCTGCTGGGGCTGAAGGCCCTAATCGAGGCGTGCAGCCTGCTCGAGGAGCGGGTCTCGACGGTGCGCGAGATCGACCTCGGGATGATGGCCGGCGCCGGGCTCGACCCACGGCGCGGGCTCTTCCCGCCGTTCTGGAAGGCGGACCTTGAAGGGCTCGACATTGTCCTCGAGAAGCTCGAGCGCTACGCCGAGAGCCATGGGGAGCGCTTCGCGCCGCCCCGGACGGTGAGGCGGCTGGTTGCTCAGGGCCGTCTCGGCCTCAAGTCTGGCCAGGGCTTCTACGCCCATCCGCAGGTCGAGGGCGAGGGAGTGGTCAAGCTCGAGAAGCGCGGCGAGGTGGCGATCGCCTGGCTTGCCAACCCGCCGATGAACGCGATCTCGCCTCAGGTGATTCAGGACCTCGGCAAGGTCTGGGAGGAGGTGAAGGCCGACGACGAGGTGAAGGCGATGGTCGTCTACTCGTCCCTGCCCGTCGTATTCTCGGCCGGCGCCGACATCAAGGCGTTCACCTCGATGGACGAGACCTCGGGTGCCGAGCTGATCAACAACGGGCATGCGCTGCTTCGGGAGCTCGGCCAGAACCGCAAGTCGACCGTTGCAGCGGTCAACGCGATCGCCTTCGGCGGCGGTTGCGAGCTGTCGATGGCCTGCGACTTCCGGGTCGCCGCCCAGTCGGCCGTCTTCGGCCAGCCGGAGATCAACCTGGGGATCATTCCCGGCTTCGGTGGCACGCAGCGGCTGCCGCGCCTCGTCGGGCCCTCGAAGGCCCTGGAGATGAACCTGACCGGCGACGCCGTGCTCGCGCCTGAGGCCCGCTTCTTCGGCCTCGCCGACGATCTGGTCCCGGACGAGGAGCTCTTCGACACCGCGCTCGCCTGGGCGAGGAAGCTGGCCGGGCAGCCGCCGGTTGCGGTTGAGCAGATCAAGAGGGTCTCCGATGCGGGAGACCTCGACGAGGGTATTGAGGCCGAGAAGCAGGGCTTCGCGACGGCGTTCCTCTCGGAAGACGGCAAGGAGGGCATCTCGGCCTTCCTCCAGAAGCGCAGCGCCAAGTGGCAGGGCAGGTAGCGACAGATCAAGCCGCGCGACTCGCGGAGCTGATCCGCGACTCGTCTTGCACCGTTGCCCTGACCGGGGCCGGGATCTCCGTCCCCAGCGGCATCCCGGATTTCCGGACGCCGGGCGAGGGGATCTGGGAGAAGGTCGACCCGATGGAGGTCGCCCACATCGACGCGTTCCGTCGCGACCCGGCGAGGTTCTGGAGCTTCTACCGGCCGCGGTTCCACATGCTCGGCGACAAGCAGCCGAACGGCGCGCACGAGGCCCTGGCCGAGCTCGAGCGCCGGGGTCTGCTCGAGGCCGTGATCACCCAGAACATCGACATGCTCCACGTCAAGGCCGGCTCCCGGCGCCTGGTCGAGGTTCATGGCTCGATCCGTACGTCGAGCTGTCAGAGCTGTGGCGCCGAATTCGCCCTCGCCGAGGTCGAGGGGCTCTTCGACGATCAAGGAGCGGCCCGCTGCTCTGTGTGCTCCGGTCCCGTGAAACCCGATGTGGTCCTGTTCGGTGAGCTGCTGCCAGCGGAGGCGATGGCCGAGGCGGAGTCCCTGGCTGCTCGGGCGGACCTGATGCTCTGCGTTGGCTCCTCGCTTGAGGTCTATCCCGTGGCGGGGTTGCCCTCGGTGACCTTGGGTCGCGGTGGTCACCTGGCGGTGATCACCAAGGGCCCGACCCCCTTCGATTCGGACGCGCTGGTACGCATGGAGGGCGACGTGGTCGCCGACCTGGACGCCGTCCTCGCCGCGATCTGAGTAGATAGTTCCGTAGCAGATAGTTTTTTTGGCTACCTACAGTGCTAGGGTTGAGGCATGGCCGTGGCGACGACGAAGGACGAAGCGCTGGAGCGGACCAGATCCACGGACGATTGCCCTGACTGCCTGGCCGAGAATCTGAGCTGGCTGCTCACCCAGGCTCACTTCAACCTCGTCAGCGAGATCGCCGTCGCCTTCGAGCCCCTCGGTGTGTCGAATCGTGGTTATCACGTGCTCGCCACGGCAATGGCCGGCGAGTACACCCAGAAGGAACTGGCCGAGAAGATCGGATTGGACAAGACCACGATGGTCGTCACGGTTGACGAGCTGGAGAGGGCGGGCCTGGCCGAGCGCATTCCCTCCAGCGCCGATCGGCGCGCCAGGGTGATCTCCGTGACGAAGACCGGCGAGCGCAAGGTACGCCAGGGCCAGGAGATCGTCGAGCGAATCCAGAACGATGTCCTGACCAGCCTCTCCTCGAGGGACCGCAAGGTCTTCCTCGAGGCGCTCGGATCTCTCGTCAAGGGCCGCCTTTCCGAGCCGTGCGAGTGCTCCCCGCCTCTGCGGCGGCGCGAGCCGCGCCCCTAGTCCGGCCTCACAGCGGCTGGCCCGGCGTTCAACGCCTGCCCGTGTGACGAATCGCACATTGGATCATCACGAGATGATCTTGTACGAAACTATCTGCTACCGTCTGGTCATCGAAGGCCGACACGACCCCGGGGAGACCCAGTGAGCGAGATCGCGAGTATTCAAGGAAGAAGCGGAGCCCCGGCGAGCGACCGCTCGCGCTGGATCGCGCTGGTCGTGCTCTGCGTCGGAATGCTGATGATCGTCCTCGACCAGACGATCGTGAACGTCGCTCTCCCATCCATCAAAGAGGACCTCGGGTTCTCGCAGTCGACGCTCGCCTGGGTCGTCAACGCCTACCTGATCACCTTCGGCGGCCTTCTGCTGCTGGCGGGGCGGCTCGGCGACCTGATCGGCCGCAAGACGATCTTCATGACCGGACTGGCTCTGTTCACGGCCGCCTCGGCTCTCTGCGGGATCGCGCAGACCCAAGAGATGCTGGTCGGCGCCCGGTTCCTGCAGGGCATCGGCGGCGCGACCACCTCCGCCGTAATCCTCGGAATGATCGTGACGATGTTCCCGCAACCGCGCGACCAGGCGAAGGCAATCGGCGTCTACAGCTTCGTCGCGGCGGCGGGCGCCTCCATCGGCCTGCTGCTCGGCGGCGTGCTCACCCAAGCGCTGAGCTGGCACTGGATCTTCTTCGTAAACCTGCCGATCGGCGCCGTGACCGCGCTGGCCGCGACGCGGCTCGTCGAGCGCGACGAAGGGATCGGCCTGAAGCAGGGCGCGGACGCCCTCGGGGCGGTCCTGATCACCGTCGCACTCATGCTGGGCGTCTACACGATCGTCAAGCCGGCGGCCGACGATGGCTGGGGCGCGCCCCTGACGTTGGGCCTCGGCGCCGCCTCGCTGGCGCTGCTGGCTGCGTTCATCACCCGGGAGGCGACCGCACGGACCCCGCTCGTCCCACTGCGCATCTTCCGGAACCGGAACGTCTCGGGGGCGAATGCGATCCAGGCCCTGTTCGTCGCCGGGATGTTCGGGATGTTCTTCCTCGGGAGCCTTTACCTCGAGCGGGTGCTCGGCTACGACCCACTCGAGATCGGCCTCGCGTTCCTGCCTGTCGCGCTGGCGATCGGGATCCTTTCCGTCGGCTTCTCGGAGCGGCTGGTGATGCGCTTCGGGGCGAAGCCCACGCTACTTGTCGGACAGGCGCTGATCGTCGCGGGCCTGGTCTTGTTTGCGCTATCGCCCGTCCACTCGAGTTACCTCGGAGACCTGCTGGTACCGATGCTCCTGCTGGGCGTCGGAGCGGGGCTCTCGTTCCCCTCGCTGATGGGGCTGGCGATGTCGAGCGCGACCCAGCAGGATTCGGGTCTCGCGTCGGGCCTCGTCAACACCTCGCTCCAGGTCGGTGGGGCACTTGGGCTCGCCGTGCTGGCGACCCTATCCGCAACCCGGACCGACAACCTGCTCGCGAGCGGCAGCTCCCAAGACGCCGCCCTGACGGGCGGCTTTCACCTCGCCTTCTGGATCGGCGCCGGCCTGGTAGCCGCCGCGATCGCCGTCACGGCTCTGGTCGTCCGCTCGGTGCCGCTGCCGCAGCAGGCGCGGGAGGCAGAGCCCGTCGACGCCGAGGATCTCGAGGCCGGGGAGCCGGCGTACTCCGAGGCCGCCTAGCCCTGGCCGGGTCCCAGCTTCTCCTCGAGGCGCCCCATCTGCTCGAGCAGCTGCTTCCGGCGTGAGGTGGGACGCTCGTCGAGCGCCGCCCTCGCGGCTTGCAGGCCGTAGCGTGCCTCCGCCTGCCTGCCCTGATCCGCGTCAAGCCTCGCCCTGAGCAGCAGGGTCTCGGCCGGATGCACCTCGTCCCGGCCGGCGAGCACCGCCGCGACCCGCGACTGGGGCTCGACGTCGTCAAGTCGTCCCCGGCGCGGGCGCTGCAGCTCTCTCGCCTCGGTCCAACGGCCCTCGGCCAGCTGATCGCCGCTGCCGTGCCCGATCCGGATCGCGAGCGCCCGGCTCGCCCCGATCTCCTGCACGAGCGGATCCTCCGCCCCGGCACGCAGGGCGCTCAGCGCCCTGTTCACGATGCGCGTGGCATCGCGTACCTCCTCCGTGCCGCGCTTTCCGCTCGCGGTCGTCTCCTTGAGCCACCTCGATCCGGCGCCGGTGCCGGCCAGGGTCAGGCCGGTGACCGTCACCCGGGTTACGGGGACCTCCTCGGGCTCACTCGGCTCGACCGTCCTGGCGCGCCGGCGACCGCGGCGCGCCGGCCGCCGCGAGCCGAGCTCCTGCACGATCAGGACGCGCTCGGCCTCGCCGTCGCGGACGAGATAGCGCCCCTCCGGCAGCCCGATCCTCCCCGCCAGCTCGAGCTGTACGAAGGTGGCGTGGGTTATTGACGGCGTGGGCGTGAGCGGAGCGTGCCGCTAATCGCCGTTGCTGGGGCCGCCCTTGGCCGGCAGCGAGGCGGCGGAGGGCTTGGCCGGCACCTTCGGGTTCTGAATCTGGCCGAGACGCTGGATCAGTCGCTGCCATTGCTCTGGCTTCAGGATCTCGCCGAGCTGGTCGACCCCGCTCTTGCCGGCGGCCGAGAACGTGTAGCCGACGTGGATGTGGTTGTAGTGGTCGGGCAAGATGAAGGTCGGCGGCCCGAGGTCCATCAACGAGATGATCTGAGCCGGCCGCATCGTGCCCTGCAGGAGCAGCAGGTCCTTGATCACGGCCTCGGTGATCGTCCCCGGCCCCTGGTGTCCCGTGATCGGGATCCCGTTGACCGCGGCGATGTCGACCGCCGCGCCGTAGGAGTGGGCCGAGACGTTCCCCGAGGCGGTCAGATAGGAGTGCCCGCACTTCAGCGAGGTGATCGTCAGGCGATAGCCCTTGGCGACCAGATACTCCATCACCGCGAGGACGCGGCGGTCGATCTGGCCGGTGGTGATGTCGTTGCGTCCGCAGGAGTAGATGGAGAGCGCCGGATCGGCGAGCACCTTCTGCTCGAGCGCCGCCTTCGACATCAGCAGGACCTGGCCGACGGTCGGGTTGTCGCTGAACGGGTTCTTGTCCGCGGCGCGGTAGATGGCGGTGGTCTCGAGCAGCTTCCAGCCGTCCAGGATCGGCTTCGGGTCGATGGTCGGCGCGCCGCGGCCGGCGGGCCGGATCGCGAAGTTGAGGTGCGGCGCCTGGGCGTCGGGCTTGCCCACCCGGCCGATCACGGAGCCGCCGGTGACCTTGGAGCCGACCTTGAGCGGCTTCAGCTGCATCGTGCTCGAATCGAACTGCAGGGTGTCGGCGAAGGCCGACTTGAAGGTCTCATACCCCGGCACGCTGCGGCCAAGGAGCTCGTCGAGCTGGCCGGCGACACCGGCGTTGCCACCGTTGCTCGCCCGCTCCGGCAGGGCGAAGAGCCGTTGCCGGGAGTTCTGCGTGTTGACCGGGCCCCTCGCCGAGTGCTCCTTGGTCTTCGCGGGGGCCGCTGTTGCGGCCTTGCTCGTCGAGTTGTCGCCCGCGCTCGCCGGCGTCGAAGGCGCCGCGTCCTTCTTCGGCGTCTCCAGCTTGAAGTCCTTGGCGCTCAGCTTCTGCTGCTGCGGAACCGGGTGGAGCTTGGCGATGGAGCCGAGCTGCGAGTAGGTGTACTGGTTGCCGTAGGCGTCCTGGAGGACGATGTAGCGGCCGAGCTTCTGACTGTCCCCGATCTTCTTGATCACGCCATCGTTGACCGCGACGACCGGAGCATTAAGGCTCGAGTAGATGTTGATGCTTCGGCGGTTGGCGTTGGACTCGATGACGTCGGCGGCGTTGCCGGCGGCCTTCCGAGCGGTCACGGAGTTCCGAAGCGCCGCGGCGTCGTTGATGTCGTCCGCGTAGCGGGCGTCGGCCGCGACCGGGAAGTGGGCACCCTCAGTGAGGCCGGTGAGCGAGCCGACCAGGGCGTCGGGAAGCTGGCCGTACTGGTTCGCGTAGAGCAGTACCTCGTCGACGTACCAGTCGGCGTGGTTGTAGGCGAAGATCGCCTGGCGGATGTCCTTGTCGCCGCCCGCCGCCCGCAGGTAGCGCGACGCGGCGCAGATGGCATCGACCGGGTTATATGGGTCCTTCCTGCCGTCGTCGTTCGCGTCGACGCCGTAGGCGGACCAGGTCGAGGGGATGAACTGCATCCATCCCTCGGCGCCCGCGGACGAGACGTTCAGGTTGGTGCCGAACGCGGTCTCGATCTTGTTGATACCGGCGAGCACCTGCCAGGGAATCCCGTACTCGGTGCCGCAGGACTGGTAGATGGGGAGGAGGAAGGGCGGGATCTCGAAGGAGTCGATCACCGGGTTGGGTACGCCGATCGGGGCGGGGCCGAACTGGGCGATCGTCAGACCCGGGTTCGAGTCGGTCGGCGAGCCGTCAGGGTTGCGGAGGGCATTTTTCTTGATCTTCTGCTTCTCGCCCTTGGCGATCGCCTTCGCGCCCTGTCCCTTCTGGTTCTGCTTGCCGAAGATCCCCTTCGCGCCTGTCGCGGTCTGCTGGCCCACGTTGCCGCCGCCCGCGCCGCCTGTGGTCGTCGTGGTGCCGCTGCCTGTGGTCGTCGTGGTGCCGCTCGAGGTGCTCGTGCTGCCCGAACTACCCGAGCTGCCGCCCGAGCCGCCGCTTCCACCCGAGCCGCCCGACGAGGTGGGCGCGTTGTACTCGTCGGTATCGAGGGGGCCGCTGCAGCCCGGATCGCCGAGGTCGACGAGCCCGTCGCCGTCGTCGTCGCTCAGGTTGGAACAGGCGGGGAGGGCCTGAGCGGTGGGGGAGTCGACCCCCACGCCTCCGATCGTCAGCGAGGTGGCGGTTCCCGCAGCGAGAATCGCCATGGCTGCGCCGAGGGCGATGGTTACGAGAAGCTTTCTGGTCATTGGCTAACCGATCCTGCCCGCGAACCATATGGGTCTGCCGGTCGTAGCCTCCCCGCACCCGCAGGCACGCCGGACGCTACTGACTCGACCAGTCCTTTGCAACGGGGAACCGTCGCGTTCAATGCCGGGACCCTACTTGACTGAAGCGGTGAACAATGTGCGCATCGCGTGCGTAGCCGAAACCCCGCTCGGCCCTGTTCGTCGCGGTACGGTGGGCGGGTGAACGATATGGATGAGGGCGGCGGCGAAGGAACCAGGGACCGGCCCTCCTCGCGCGGTGAGAGCGCCCTGGGCGAGCTCGCCCAGTTCCTGGTCGACAACCCATGGCTGAACCAGGCGCTGCAGGTCGCCTTCGGGGCGCGGGAGCGCGCCTCGCAGGCGGGCGCCAGCGCGATCCGCACGCTCAACCTGCCGACCGGCAACGACGTGGATCGGCTGGCCCGCCGCCTCCGCGCGGTCTCGGAGCGCCTCGACGCGGTCGAGGACACGCTCGATCAGCTCACCCGGGAGGTCGCCGAGCTGCGCCGGGAGCGGGCGTCGTCCCGCCCCGGAGCCTCGACTCAGGGTTGAGCCTCCAACGCAGCCGCCGCGAGCGATCCCATCAGCTTGGCGGCGTCGGCGAGCTCCTCATCTCCGATTCGGTGGCGCTCACCCTCCTCGAACCTGTGGGAAACCGTCAGCACGCAGGCGGTGGCGACGCCGAGCCGGCGTCCCAGCGTGAACACGGTCGCCGCTTCCATCTCGACCGCCACCGCCCCGCGCCTGCGCCAGGCGTCGGCGCGCGCCCGCGTCGGAGCGCCCTCGTCGGGCTGGCCGTCGTAGAAGAGATCCGTGCTCACGATCCGGGCCGGCGGTCTGCCCGCGGCGAGGCCCGCCGCAAGCCTCGCGGTCAGGTCGGGGTCGGGCATCTCGGCCTCGCCCGCTCCCAGCGCCCGGCTCGCCCCATCCTCCGCCAGAGCCTCAGCCGCCACGATCAGCTCGCCGTGTGCGAGATCCGGGTCGATCGCGCCGCAGGTTCCGACGCGGATCGCCCGCCGGACCCCAAGCTCCGCGAGCTCTTGGAGGACGATCGCCGCGCTCGGCCCGCCCATTCCCGTCGACTGGATGCTGAGCGGGCGGCCCGCAGGCGTCTCCCCCGTATATCCCCACAGTCCCCGGGCGTGGTTGCTCATCCTCGGCTCGGTGAGGAGCTGCTGGGCAAGCGCCAGGGCCCTCCCGGGATCTCCCGGGAGCAGGGCGTCGCGGGCGTAGGGCGTGCTCGGCCTCAGGTGGTGGGGCATTGCGCGGCCAAGCTACCTGTGCCGGGTGGAGCGCGCCCGGGTAGGCTGCTGAGCGGGCGTACTGAAGATGGTCAAGCTGCCGGTCCCAGACAAGCCCTCCGACGCTCTCCGCACGGCGATCGAGCGGACCTTCGAGGCGACCGCCGGCACGGCCGCGAGCACCCGGGACCGGGCTGTGGAGCTGCTCGACGAGGTCGCCAGGCGCGGGAGGGACGTGCGCTCACAGCTCGGCAGGATCGAATCTTCGGTCCGCGGCGGGAAGCGAAAGGGTTGACCTCAGGTCGAGGGTCAAGGTGACGAGCGCCGATCTGACGAAGAAGGAGCTCAAGGACATCCTCGACACGATCCTGCGCGAGATCGACAGCGATCCCGACGACGGCCCGCGGCTGGGCGCCGCGGCCGCGCCGCTCCGGATCGAGTTCCCCGATCTGAAGCTCGCCGTCAACGTGTCCCGCGTGCAGAGCGGTCGCCACTGCCTCCGCTGGGATTTCTCGCGGCGCACGAAGACGCACCCGAAGCTCCGGCTCAGCATGGAGTCGGCGGTGGCCAACAGGGTCTTTCAGGGGCAAGAGAACCCGGCGATCGCGATCGCCCGCGGCAGGCTCCGGCCGAGCATCGAGGACGCGGGCGCGGCGCTCCGGTTCTTCCCGGCCGCGAAGCCCCTCTTCTCCCGATACCGCGAGCTCGTCTCGCAGAAGTATCCACACCTAGCCATTGACTAGGGCCCGTCCCGTCTCCTCCTCGTGCGCCCGTCCAACCGGTTGACTTGCCTTGGCAGAGGCGTAATCTCGTCTCGTTCAAACACTTGGGCCGGAAGCGGGTCCGCGGTCCGCAGGTCCCCCGGCGACTGGGATCGGCGACAGGACTCCGCGAGGCGTCTAGGCGCCGCTGGCCGACGAGGCGGGCCGACAGCCCGCAGGCGACGGGGTCCTGGGGCCCCGTCGCTTCGTCCGGGGAGATTCGAACCGACACCTGCGGGGGGTCGTCGTGAGCGCCGCTGACGCCGACGATCGCGGCAACGCCATCTCACTTGCCGAGGCCAGCCGGATTGCGGGGATCTCCTCTTCGACGCTGAAGCGCTGGGCGGACGAGGGCCTGGTCCCGGTTGAGAGCGGCCGCTGGACCCCGGCCTCGGCGGCGCAGGCCCGGGTGATCGCCCGGATGAGGGAGCGCGGCTACTCGGTCGATGCCATCCGGGAGGCCGCCAGGGGCGGGAGGCTCGCCTTCGGCTACGCGGAGGACCTGTTCCAGGTCCCGGAGGGGCATTACACCCGGGAGCAGGCGGCCGAGCTCACCGGGCTCGAGCCGGAGCTGATCGAGCGGCTGATGACGCTCCTGGGAACGCCGATGGGGGCGGAGGGGATGCTCAACGAGGAGGACCTGAGGGCGATGCGCCACTGCGCCAACGTGCTCTCCTCCGGATTCCCGCTGGTGGCGTTCCTCCAGCTCGTCCGGGTCTACGCCCAGGCGATACGGAAGGTCGCCGACTCCGAGGTTCGCCTCTTCCACCTCTACGTTCATGAGCCGCTCATGCAGGAAGAGGTGCCGCCGCTGGAGATCGCCGAGGAGATGGGGGAGCTCGCCGCCGACCTGCTGCCCGTCACCGGCCCGTTGATGCAATACATGCACAACCGCTACCTGCGCTTCTACATCGAGCAGGACGTGGTCGGGCACATGGAGGCCGACATCGGGGGCGCCGGCCGTGGCCTCGCGCGGGTCTCCATGACCTTCTGCTTCGTCGACCTCACCGGCTTCACGCGCTACACCGAGGAGGAGGGGGACGAGGAGGCGCTCGACCTGATCGAGCGCTTCGTGGACACGGTCGAGGCGACCCTGCCCACCGAGGCGACGATCGTCAAGACGATCGGCGATGAGGTGATGGTCGTCTCGCCAGAACCGGGGACGCTGACCGAGTGGGCGGTGGGCTTCCTCGCCCTCTTCCAGGAGCGGCCACAGCCGAGGGTCGGCATCCACTACGGCGCTGCGGTCTTCCGGGACGGCGACTACTTCGGTGGTGACGTGAACCTCGCGCACCGGGTCGTGACCCGGGCGCTGGGCGGGGAGGTCCTGGTCACCCAGGGACTGGTCGAGGCGATCGACGACTCCGACTTCCTGCGCTTCGAGGCGATCGGAGAGGTCGTGCTGAAGGGATTCCCCGCGGCGATCTCCCTGTATGTCGCCCGGCCGGCGATGGAATAAAGGGACTGCGGAAATCCGCGAGAATCTGGCCATGGCGGCCGCGACGGCGCTCTCCGCCCTCGCCCGCGCGGTGCGGGAGAGCGGCCTGATCCCCGAGGGCTCTCGCGGTGTCGCACTGGTCTCCGGAGGCGCCGACTCCGCCGCCGCAGCCGCGGGCCTGGTCGAGGCGCTCGAGCCCGGGGCGGTGCTTGCCCTCCACCTCAACTACGGCCTCCGGCCGGACTCCGACCGGGACGAGCACGCCTGCGGTGAGCTCTGCGCGCGGCTCGGCATCGACCTGGAGGTTGTGCGTCCGAAGCTGGGGGCCGGGAACGTGCAGGCGGAGGCGCGCGACGCGCGATACGCCGCCGCCGAGCAGCTCCGCCGCTCGCGGGACCTCGACTGGATCGCCACCGGCCACACTCGCACCGACCTGGTGGAGACGATGCTCTACCGCCTCGCGACGTCGCCGGGCCGTCGGGCGCTGATCGGTCTGCGTCCCCGGCGTGGTGCTCTCCTGCGACCGATCCTCTCGTTGCGACGCGACGAGGTCCGGCAGCTGGCGGCCGACGCGGGCCTCCCCTTCGTCGACGACCCCACCAACGCGGAGCCGCTCTACGCGCGCAACAGGATTCGCAACGAGGTCCTCCCGGTGCTGCGCGAGCTCGGAGCTCAGGCGGAAGCGACGATCGCCGAGACCCAGGCCGAGCTGGCCGAGGAGAGCGAGACGCTGGAGCGCCTGGTGGAGGAGGCGATGGCGGAGTCGGGGGCCGAGGCGGCCGGAGCGATCAGCCGAGATTCCCTCGGCGGCCTCGACCCGGCGCTGCGCCGCTTGGTCCTCCGCCGGCTGGCGGAGCGGGCGATGGGCGCGCAGGTTTCGCTGGGCCGCTCGCGCGCCGCTCGGATCTGGAGACTGGCCCAGGACCCGGAGGGTGGGGAGATCGAGTTGGGGGGAGGGGTGAGCGCGCAAATCGAGCACGGGCACGTCCGCTTCACCGCTGGGCCCGCCACTGAGCCGGGAGAGACGATCCTCACGGTGCCCGGCGTCTGCCGGTTCGGCCTGTGGGAGGTGCGGGCGGAGCTCGAGTCGGGAGTCCCCGCAGCCGAGGGGCCCGACCGCGCCGTCCTGGATCCGTCGGCTCTCGGGAGCGCGGTCACCGTACGAACGTGGCGGGAGGGCGATCGGATGCGCCCGCTCGGCCTCGGCGGCAGCAAGTCGCTCCAGGACCTGTTCACCGATCGAAAGGTGCCGCGCTCATTGCGACACGCGCTCCCTGTGGTAACCGCCGACGGGCTGATCGCCTGGATCGCGGGAGTCGCGGTATCGGAGGAGTTCGCGGCGCGGCCCGGGGCGTCCGAGTCCGCCGTGCTGAGCGCATCGCAGACCCCTCCATAAACTGAGCCTAGACTGAGCCCGTGAGTGCCGAGGAGATCGGGGAGGTGCTCGTCTCCGAGGACGAGCTGCAGCGCCGGGTCGCCGAGCTCGGCGCCGAGGTCAGCCGCGACTACGAGGGGCGCCAGCCCCTGCTGGTCGCGATCCTGAAGGGCGCCGTCCCGTTCCTGGCCGACCTGATGCGGCACCTGACGATCGACTGCGAGCTCGACTTCATGGCGGTCTCGAGCTACGGGTCATCGACCGACTCCTCCGGCGTCGTCCGGATCCTCAAGGACCTGGATGCGCCGATCGCCGGCCGCGACGTGCTGATCGTCGAGGACATCATCGACTCCGGCCTCACCCTCCATTACCTGCTCCGCAGCCTCCAGGCGCGCGGCCCGAAGTCGGTCGAGGTGTGCGCTCTGCTCACCAAGCCGGAGCGCCGGCGGGTCGACCTTCCGATCCGCTACGTCGGGTTCGAGATCCCCAACCGGTTCGCGATCGGCTACGGACTCGATCACGCCGAGAGATTCCGGAACCTCTCGTACGTGGCGGCCCTGCGTGAAAACCCTCAAGGCAGCTAGATCAACGCTGGTACCCTCGCCATAGATCCGGGCCCGCAAATTCGGCGCACCCCCGGGCAAAGGGACCCACCGTGAGACGTTTCTTCCGCAGCGCTGCCTTTCCAATTCTGATCGTCGTCGTGCTGGCGTTTTTCGCCCAGCGCCTGATCAGCCCAGGCTCGGGCCATGAGACGCCCGACTACACGACGTTCGTGCAGCGGGTGGAGAACAACCAGATCGAGCAGGTCACCTGGAACACGAAGGACAACAGCCTCAACGTGAAGCAGACCGACGGGACGAGCTACGACGAGGCGTTCCCGGACTCCGACGCGGCCCAGGCCCAGCTGCTCAACACGCTGCAGCAGCACGACGTCAAGACTGAGATCAAGGACAAGGGCGGCTCGAGCCTGCTCTCGCTGCTCACCTACATCCTCCCCTTCCTCCTCTTCTTCGCCTTCTGGATCTTCCTCATGAACCAGATGCAGGGCGGCGGCTCGCGGGTGATGAGCTTCGGCAAGTCGCGGGCCAAGCGGATGTCGGTGGACGCCCCCAAGATCACCTTCCGCGACGTGGCCGGGGTCGATGAGGCGGTGCAGGAGCTCCAGGAGATCAAGGAGTTCCTCGAGAACCCGAAGAAGTTCCAGTCGCTCGGGGCCCGGATCCCGAAGGGCGTGCTGCTCTACGGCCCGCCCGGCACCGGCAAGACGCTGCTCGCCCGGGCGGTCGCTGGTGAGGCGGGCGTTCCGTTCTTCTCGATCTCCGGCTCGGACTTCGTCGAGATGTTCGTCGGCGTCGGCGCCTCGCGCGTCCGCGACCTGTTCGAGCAGGCGAAGCAGAACTCCCCCTGCATCATCTTCATGGACGAGATCGACGCCGTCGGCCGCCACCGCGGCGCCGGCATGGGCGGCGGTCACGACGAGCGCGAGCAGACGCTCAACCAGCTGCTCGTCGAGATGGACGGCTTCGAGATGAAGGACAACATCATCCTGATCGCCGCCACCAACCGGCCGGACATCCTCGATCCGGCGCTGCTGCGGCCGGGTCGCTTCGACCGCCAGGTCGTCGTCGATCGCCCCGACCGCAAGGGCCGCAAGCAGATCCTCGACGTCCACACCCGCGGCAAGCCGCTCGCTCAGAGCATCGACCTGGACGCGCTCGCCGGCCAGACCCCCGGCTTCACCGGCGCCGACCTCGCGAATCTGATCAACGAGGCCGCGCTGCTCACCGCCCGCTCGAGCAAGCGCGAGATCACCATGACAGAGCTCGAGGAAGGGATCATGCGGGTGATCGCCGGCCCGGAGAAGAAGAGCCGGGTGATGTCCGAGAAGGAGCGGCTGGTAACGGCCTACCACGAGCTGGGCCACGCGATCGTCGGCCACCTGCTGCCCAACACGGACCCAGTTCATAAGGTCTCGATCATCAGTCGCGGCCAGGCGCTCGGCTACACGATCTCGCTGCCGACCGAGGACAAGTTCCTCACCACCCGCGCGGAGCTGCTCGACACGATGGCGATGACCCTCGGCGGCCGGGCCGCGGAGGAGATCGTCTTCGGCGAGATCACGACCGGCGCCTCCAATGACCTCGAGAAGGTGACCGAGACCGCCAAGCAGATGGTGATGCGCTTCGGCATGTCGGAGCGCCTCGGTCCCCGCGTCTTCGGCCACGATCGCTCGCAGCCCTTCCTCGGTCGCGAGTTCTCCGCAGAGCCGGACTACTCCGACGAGATCGCCCGCGAGATCGACGACGAGGTGCGCCGCATCGTCGAGGACGCACACCAGACCTCGAAGGACATCCTCTCCGAGCACCGCGAACAGCTCGACACGATCTCCAAGATCCTGCTCGCTCGCGAGACCATCGAGGCGGACGAGTTCATCGCGCTTCTCGAGGGCAAGCCCGAGGAGGAGGTCTTCTCCGAGGAGGAGGAGGCCAAGCCCCCGGAGGCCCCGCCTGTAGAGGAGAAGGGCACCGCCCGCGAGGGCCCGCGCCCGCGCCCGCGTCCTCGTCCCGGCCTGGCCGGGGGTGGCGCAGAGATGCGCGCGAACGACTCCTAGCCGATAGACCCCGACCGCTCGACCGCGGGTCCTGTCGCCGTAGGCACTTCCCATGGACGCTCAGAAATCGCGTCCATGGGCCCCTCCTACGGCGCCACCCGCGGAAGGCGCGCTCGGGATACTTCGGCTATGAGGTTCGTCGCGATGGCTGTCGTCTTGGCTGCCTTCATTGCCGGTTGTGGCGGTGGGTCTGGGGCGAGCCAGAGCGAGAAGGACCAGGCGACCGCCGCCGCCAAGCAGGCCTACAAGCAGGCCAGCGCGTCCGGCCCCGACCTGAGCGCTGGGCCCTGCATCTCCGAGGGCCTGCCCGGCCTCTCCGACTGGGTGGCCGATATCGCGCATGACCCGCGCCAGTCCGTCGACGACCAGCCCGCGAACCAGTGTCAGAGCTACCGCTCGGGCCAGGCGCACCACTTCGTCGAGCTGACGCCCGACGGCCAGCTGATCCGCGCTCAGTAGGGACCGACATGGAGCCGGCAAAAATCATGGGGATCGTCAACGTGACCCCCGACTCGTTCTCGGACGGGGGCGCCTTCCTCGACCCCGAGCGCGCGATCGCACACGGGGAAGAGCTCGCTGGGGAAGGAGCTGACGTGATTGATATCGGGGGAGAGTCCACTCGGCCAGGCGCGGAAGCGGTTCCGGCCGAGGAGGAGCTGCGGAGGACCGACCCGGTGGTCCGCACCCTGGCTTCGCGCGGGTATTCCGTCTCGATCGACACCTCCAAGGTCGCGGTGGCGGAGGCGGCGCTCGACGCCGGCGCCGCGATGGTCAATGACGTCACCGCCCTGCGGGCCGAGCCGGAGCTGGCCGCGCTCTGCGCCGACCGCGGATGCGAGGTGGTGGTGATGCACATGCTCGGCGAGCCGCGAACGATGCAGGAAAACCCGGCCTACGACGACGTGGTGGATGACGTCAAGTCCTTCCTCGCCGGACGGATCGAGTTCGCGGTCTCGGAGGGAGTGGACGAGAGCCGGATCTGGATCGATCCGGGCATCGGCTTCGGCAAGACGGTGGAGCATAACCTCGCGCTGCACCGCCGGCTGGGGGAGCTGCGGGAGCTCGGTCGCCCGATCGTCTTCGGCTCCTCTCGCAAGAGCTTCATCGGCAAGCTCACCGGCACGGAGGTAGATGAGCGGATCGGGGGCACGATCGCCTCAAACGTGATCGCCTGCGCGAATGGCGCGCGCATGCTCCGGGTCCACGACGTCGGGCCCATGCGTCAGGCGCTGATGATCGCTGAGGCGGTGATGCGAGGAGGCTCCGCAAGGAGCCACCCGATTAATGGGGGACGAATTCGCGAATCAGCGAATTGACCACGTCCGGGCGCTCATAGGGCACCCAATGCCCGGCGCCGGGGACGACCTCCACCCGCAGCCGAGGCACCCACTCGCTCAGCCCCCGGGTCAGGGACGGCAGCAGCGCCGCGTCGTTCGCGCCCCAGATCACCAGGGTGGGGACCTCGACCGTCTGCGAGGTGATCTTGCTCGCGTACTCCTCGGGCACCCCGCCGGCGGCAACCTGTTCGCCCATGCGGGCGGCGCGGTAATAGTTAAGCCCGCCGCGCAGCGCCCCCGGCTTAGCCCAGGCCTCGTGGTAGGCGGCCCGCTCGGCAGCCGATAGCTGCGCGCCGTGACCGCCGATCCGGACCATCAGGTCGTCCATCAGCGAGAAGTCGTTCGCCGCCAGCATCTCCTCGGGCTCCGGGGACGGCTTGGAGAACTCGAGCATGTAGTTGACGGCATCGCGCTGCTTGGGGCTCTCGCGAAGGTCGCGGTTCCAGGTGAACGGAGGGGGCCCGTCGATGATCACGAGCCGCTCCAGCAGCTCCGGGTACTTGAGAGCGAAGGCCCAGGCCACGATCCCGCCCCAGTCGTGGCCCACCAGCGTCAGCGGGGCCAGGCCGAGCTCGTCGATCAGTCCCCCGACGTCCTGCAGCAGATGACGCATCCGGTAGGCCTCGGGATCCTCCGGCTTGCAGGAGAGGTTGTAGCCCCGCATGTCGGGGGCGAAGACGGCGTGATCGTTGCCCAGGTCCGCGAGCTGACGCCTCCAGAGGAACCAGAACTGCGGAAAGCCGTGCAGGCAGAGGATCGGCTCGCCCTCACCGCGGCTGACGTAGTGCAGCCGGCACGAAGCGAGATCGGCGAAGCCGTGGGAGACCTCGACCGCGAGCTCTCCCTGGCCGAGCGTGCTCGTCTGCAGCGACGGGCTCACCCGTGAAGTCCTAGCAGGAAGAGGGAGCGCCCTCGTCGAGGGGAGTAGCTTGGAGCCGTGGACGAGCATGAGGGGGCACCTCAGCCCTCGGTCGAGGTCGAGATCCGCGGCCTCTCCATATATACGCACCATGGCGTGACCGATGCCGAGCAGGAGGTCGGTCAGCGCCTTGACTTCGATCTCACCTTCGACGTCCCGGACTGCGACGCGGTGCTCACCGATCGCATCGAGGATACGGTCGACTACTCGGAGGTCTGCGACATCGTCGCCCTCGCCGCGACCGAGGAGAGCTACCGGACCCTCGAGCGGCTCTGCCAGATGGTTGCCGGCCGGCTGATGGAGCGCTTCGATTGCGAGTCCGTCAGGGTGCGCGCGGCCAAGCCCGAGCCGCCGGTGCCCTATCCGGTGCAGGAGGCGGGGGTCGAGGTGACCCTGGAGCGGTCTCTCGACCGCGAGCCCGACGACGAGGAGGGCGTCTGAGCGAGGGCGGCGGGCCGGAGCGCGTCGGGTATCTCGGGCTCGGGTCGAACGTCGGCGACCGCGAGGCGCACTTGCGCCGGGCGATCGAGGACCTGCGAGAGCACGGCATTGCGGTCGAGGCCGCGTCCTCGGTGTACGAGACGGAGCCGGTGGGGGAGATCCTGGACCAGCCCGACTTCCTGAACGCGGCGGTCCGGGTCAGGACTTCGCTGGGGCCGGAGGAGCTGCTCGATCTCTGCAAGGCGATCGAGGCCGAGCACGGCCGTGCCTTCGGCGGGCCGCGTCACGGTCCACGCCCGATCGACATCGATCTGCTGCTGCTCGGTGACCTGGAGATGAGCAGCGAACGGCTGGTGCTCCCGCACCCCGAGGTCTCCTCGCGCCGCTTCGTGCTCGCTCCTCTGCTCGAGCTCGATGCGGGGCTGCGCCTGCCCGACAGCACCGAGCTCGAGTCGGCGCTCGAGGCACTCGGCCCTGGCCAGCGGGTGACCCGCGTCGGCTCGCTGCCCGGTTAGGCGAGGTTCAGCTCCGAATCCCGGCCAGCCACTCGGCCGGGAAGACCGGCGGCGTTCGCCCCGAGAGCTTTGCCTCCCCCATTGCCGTCCATCCTGTTGCGGTCTGGATAATCCCGCGCATGCTGCTGGCGGTCGACGTGGGCAACACGCAGACGCACCTCGGCACCTTCGACGGAGCCGACCTCGCACGCGACTGGCGGCTCGGGACGGCGCCGTCCGCGACCGCGGATGAGCTCGCGGCGACGGTTTCCAACCTGCTGGACCTGGACGGGCTGACCTTCGGATCGCTCGACGGGGCGATCGTCTCCACCGTCGTCCCGCAGCTGGGTCCCGCCTACGAGGAGTTCACCGAGCGCCACATGGGGAAGCCCTGCCTGATCGTCGGCCCCAGCCTGAAGACGGGCATGCCGATCCTGGTCGACAACCCGCACGAGCTCGGCGCGGACCGGCTGGTCAACGCGGTCGCCGCCCACACCAAGGTGAAGGGGGCGTGCGTCGCGGTCGACTTCGGCACCTCGACCAACTTCGACGTCGTCTCCGGCGCCGGGGAGTACCTGGGCGGCGTGATCGGGCCGGGCATCGAGATCTCGATGCAGGCGCTCACGGCCCGCGCCGCGAAGCTGCCTCGGATCGACCTCTCCGCCCCGAAGGGCCCGATCGGCAAGCACACCCAGGCCGCGATCCAGGCCGGTTTCGCCTACGGGTTCGCCGGGCTGGTCGACGGCATCGACCGCCGGCTGGCGGCCGCGCTCGGCGAGAAGGCGACGTTCATCGCCACGGGCGGCCTGGCCCACACGATCGTCCCGCACTGCGAGACCATCGACGAGGTCGACGAACTGCTCACCCTGCGCGGCCTGCAGCTGATCTACGAGCGCAACACTTAAGCGATGCAACCCTCGCTCACATCCGCGTTCCGCATCGGCGACGTAGAGATCGCCAACCGGGTCCTGCTGGCCCCCCTGGCCGGGATCGGGAACTGGTTCGTGCGCCTGCAGGCCCGCCGCCACGGTGCCGGCCTGGCCGTCTCCGAAATGGTCTCGAGCTTCGGCCTCCACTATCGCAACGAGCGCACCCTGGAGGAGCTGCTCCGGCTCCACCCGGACGAGCACCCCGTATCGGTCCAGCTCTTCGGCCAGGATCCGGAAGTGATGCGATCGGCGGCGGCGATCGTCGCCGACGCCGGGGCCGATCTGATCGATATCAACATGGGTTGCCCGGTCCGGAAGGTCTGCAGGACCGGCGCGGGCGCCGCGCTCCTCTCCGACCCCGAGCTTGCGGTGCGGATCGCCTCGGCGGCGCGAGAGGGCGGCGGGCGGCCGGTGACGGTCAAGCTCCGCTCGGGACTCGCGCCGGGCGGGCGTGAGGGGTTCGAGCTCGCCCTGCGCCTCGCCGACGAGGGCGGCGTGGCCGGGATCGGATTCCATCCACGCTCGGCGGCCACCCAGCACAAGGGCGAGCCCGATTACGCGCTCGCCCGCGAGCTCGTCGAGCGGACCGACGTCCCGGTGATCATCTCGGGCGGACTCGACACGGCAGCGGCCGCCCGCGACGCCTATGAGGCCTCGGGCGCCGACGCCGTGATGATCGCCCGCGGATCCCTCGGAAACCCGTGGATCTTCGAGGAGCTCACCGGGCGCCGCCGGGCGCAGCCGGATCGCGAGGAGGTGGTCGCGGAGCTGCTCTGGGTGATCGACCGGGCGGAGGAGCACCTCGGCGCGGATCGCGCGGCGCGCTACCTGCGCAAGTTCTATCCCTGGTACCTGGAGCGGCTGGGCGCGGAGCGGTCCACCGGCGCGGTCCTGGAGGCCACCGACGAGCTCGACGTGGCGCGCGGACTGATCACCGAGCTCGCCGAGCCCGCGGCGGCCGCGGCCTGAGGCCGCGACGAGCATGACGTCCCGCGTGGCCGCCTGGCGTGAGCGCGGCAGGGACGAGGAGTTCAGGGGCCGCCGCATCCACCTCTTCGAGCGTGGCGGCAACGGCCCGCTGATCGTCTTCCTGCACGGTTTCCCGTCGAGCTCGTACGACTGGCGGCCGCTGCTCGATCTCGAGACGGAGCCCGCCGCGCTCGCACCGGACTTCCTCGGCTTCGGGCTCTCCGAGAAGCCGCGCGACCACGCCTACACGCTGCACTGGCAGGCGGATCTGGTCGAGGAGCTCGTGCGCCGTTGCGGCGATTCCAGGCCGGTCTTCCTGGTCGGCCACGACATGGGGACCTCGGTGGCGAACGAGCTGATGGCCCGCGACCTGGACGGCTCTCTCGAGATGGAGCTCACCGGCGTGCTCCTGCTGAACGGATCGATGGTGCAGGAAGCTGCGACCCCCACGCTCGGTCAGCGCATCCTGCGCGGGCCGCTCGGCCCACTCCTCTCGCGGATCTCGAGCGAGCGCTTCTTCCGCCAGCAGTTCGGCTCCATCTTCTCCCAGGGCCACCCGCTCACGGACGAGGAGGCCGAGGACCAGTGGGCGCTGATCTGCGCCGGAGGTGGCCGGACGCTGAACCACAAGACGATCCGCTACATGGAGGAGCGCTTCCGCCACGCCGAGCGCTGGCACGGTGCCATCCGGGACTTCCCGAAGCCCGTGTCAATCGCGTGGGGAATGCTCGACCCGGTCGCCACGGAGCGCGTTCTGGACGCGGTGCTCGAGCTGAGGCCCGCTGCTCCGCTGACCCGCTACTACGACCTCGGCCATTACCCGCAGATCGAGGATCCCGCTCGCGTGGCGGAGGCCGTCCGGGCGGCCCTGCCCGCCTGAGCGACGCCCTCGACCACCCTCGACGCCGGCGCTATACTGTCGCGCCTCGCCCGGACCGTCGTCGCTCCCATCGCGTCGGTGCGGGCTCATTTTTCGCCGTATAGCAGGGCTTTCTCACGGCGTGTAAACCACAGAAAAGAAGGAATCGAGGAGAGTTGGCACGCGAGACACTGATCACCCCAGAGGGGCTCGAGAAGCTCAAGGAGGAGCTCACCTACCTCGAGAGCGACAAGCGCCGCGAGGTCGCAGACCGGATCAAGGCGGCGCGAGAGTTCGGGGACATCGCGGAGAACTCCGAGTACGACGACGCTAAGAACGAGCAGGCGATGCTCGAGCAGCGGATCGCCTCGCTCCAGGACAGGCTGCGCAGAGCGGCCGTCATCGACAACAAGCACCTCGACACGGAGAGCGTCGGCGTCGGCGCGGTGGTCCACGTAAAGGACCAGAAGTCCGGCAAGTCCCAGAAGTTCCAGATCGTCGGCTCCGCCGAGGCAGACCCGACCGAGCACAAGCTTTCGAACGAGTCGCCGATCGGCAAGGCGCTGATCGGGAGCAAGAAGAACGACGTCGTGACGGTGGAGACGCCGCGCGGACCAAAGAAGAAGCTCAAGGTCACCAAGATCGAAGCCGCGTAGGTCGCGCAATAGGCTCCCCGTCGTGAACGAGGAGCCAGAGCGCGCCCCATCCGAGCTACTCGCCGACCGGCGGGCGAAGCTTGAGCGCCTGCGCGAAGCGGGGATTGAGCCGTTCCCCCACGGCTTCCCCGCCCGGACCGAGATCGCGGCGGTCCGTAAGTCGCACGAGGGGATCGAGGCGGGCGAGGAGACCAGCGACCGCTATCGGATCGCCGGCCGGCTGACGGCGCGGCGCGGGCACGGCAAGGCCTCCTTCCTGGACCTGAAGGACGGCACCGGCCAGATCCAGGTGCAGGCGAGAGTCGACGAGCTCGGCGACGCCTACGAGGGCCTGCTTTCCCTCGACATCGGGGACATCGTCGGGATCGAGGGGACGGTCTTCGCCTCCAAGCGCGGCGAGCTCTCGGTCCGAGCCGACGCGTGGGAGCTGCTCTCCAAGAGCCTTCGGCCGCCGCCCGAGAAATTCCACGGCCTCGAGGACGTTGAGACCCGCTACCGGCGGCGGGAGCTCGACCTGATGGCGAACGAGGAGACCCGCGAGCTCTTCCTGAAGCGGGCCCGCACGATCGCCGAGGTCCGCCGCTGGTTCGATTCGCGTGACTTCGTGGAGGTCGAGACTCCGGTCCTCCAACCGCTGTACGGAGGGGCGCTGGCCCGGCCCTTCACCACACACCACAACGCGCTCAATCGCGACCTCTATCTGCGGATCGCGACGGAGCTCTACCTGAAGCGCCTGATCGTCGGCGGGATCGAGAAGGTCTACGAGCTCGGCAAGGACTTTCGTAACGAGGGGATCTCCCACAAGCACAACCCCGAGTTCACGATGCTCGAGTGGTATGAGGCCTACGCCGACTACAACGACGTCGCGAACGAGCTGGAGGGACTGGTCTCCGCCGTGGCCCAGGAGGTCCTGGGGACGACAAGGATCGAGCGCGAGGGGGAGACGATCGACCTGGCCCCGCCCTGGCGCCGGGTGACGCTGCGTGAGGCGATCAGAGAGCGAACCGGGATCGACGTTCTCCAGCACCCCTCGCGCGAACAGCTCGCCGAGGCGATGGGGACGAAGCCCGATCCGGAGGAGGGCTGGGGAAAGCTCGTCGATGGCCTGCTCTCCAAGGAGGTCGAGCCGACGCTGATCCAGCCGACCTTCGTCGTCGACTACCCCGTCGAGCTTTCGCCCTTCGCCAAGCGCCACCGAAGCGAGCAAGGGCTGGTGGAGCGCTGGGAGGCTTTCGTGGGCGGGATCGAGATCTCCAACGCCTTCACCGAGCTGAACGACCCCGACGAGCAGCGAATGCGCTTCGAGGCGCAGGCGGAGGAAACGGCCAGGGGCGACGAGGAGACCCAGCCGTACGATGAGACCTTCGTCGAATCGCTCGAGCAGGGGATGCCCCCGACCGGCGGGGCAGGCCTCGGGATCGATCGCCTCGTGATGATCCTGACCGG
>DASXSZ010000052.1:0-10028 GCA_036505735.1 Solirubrobacterales bacterium | reverse complement strand
GTGAAGCAGAGGCCGCTTCCACCGGGCGGCAACGCCGGAAGGCGCTTGCGCACCAACGGCCCGAAGAGCTCCTTATCGAAGGAGACGCTCGCGGAAGGACCGGGACCGTAGACGGCACAGGGGTTGAGGATCACCACCTCCATTCCGTCGCGTTCGGCGAGCACCAGCTCCTCGGCGTGCTGCTTGGAGCGCTCGTAGGCTGTCCCCTTCGGATAGTCCGCCACCATAGTCTCGTCGAAGCGCTGGCCGGTGTCGGCGTGAAAGACGTCGTGAGTGGAGGTGTGGATGAAGCGGCGCACGCCGGCGCGCTTCGCGGCGCCGGCAAGCTCCCCGCTGCCGACCGCGTTCACCCGTTCGAAGATCGCCTCGTCGCGAACCCATTGCTCGGGCAGGCCCATCGAGTTGAAGACCAGCTCGCAGCCCTCGGCCGCCGTCGCCAGGCTTGCGGCGTCCGTGGCGTCGCCGCTGACCGGCTCGATGCCGGCGGGGAGCACGGTCGCCGCCCGCTTGGGATCCCGGACCAGCGCTCGCACCTGATCGCCGCGCTCGAGCAGGGCGGAGGCGATCGCGAAGCCGACCTTCCCCGTAGCCCCGGTTACCAGCACCCGCATCCGCGCATCCTACGCGCGCCCGCCGCCTCGGTTCGCGTCGGCGGGCCCTCCGCCGTTGGGCTCGGTATGCGCCCCATTGGTCTCCCGCACGCCGGCCAGCACCTCCTCGGCGAGCTTGGCCCCATCGCGCGGGTTCTTCGGAGTGCTGACGATCCGCACGACGACGTCGTCGTGGTCCAGCTCCTCGACGGCGATGTGCGGCGGGTAGCGCAGGGGGACCGTGATCGCGTTCTCGACCATCTCCTGCACCTCGCGGGGGCTGGTGTCGGCGCCGAAGCGCGCCCGGAATTCGACGCGCTCGGGTTCCCTCAGGGGCGTGACGGCGCACTGGATCAGGACGCCGTTCGGGACCAGGATCCGGTTCGCTCCGCTGACCAGCGTGGTGTAGAAGAGCCCAAGCTGGCCGACGACACCCTCGACCCGCCCGGCCAGCGGACCCGCCTGCAGCCTGACCCGCTCACCGACCCGGAACGGCCGATTGGTGATCAGCACCACCCCGGCGAGCAGGTTGCCGAGCACCTGCTGGGCGGCGAGGCCGACGACGACCGCGGTGAACCCGCCCCCGATGGCCAGCGTGCCCGCCTTCAGGCCTGCGATGCGCAGCGCCACGACGGTCGCGATCACGATCGTCAGCAGGCGGAGCAGGAAGCCGATCGTCCCGGCGGTCCCGGGCTCGAGCCGGCGGTAGAGTGCCGGAGCGAAGCCGCGCGCCAGTGAGCGGGCGAGCGCCCAGCCGAGCAGGACCAGGAGGATCGCGGTCGCGATGCGGACCTCGAGGCCGTAGCCGGGGAAGAGGGTCTTGCGCTCCGAGAAGCAGACCAGGACGGCCGCGATCAGCGCCAGTGCCACCAGCGCCCCGCCCTTTCCGCGCCCGGCGGAGGCCGGGTCGATCTCGGATCCCAGGCCGACCTCGCGCCAGATCTGGGTTCGGGACTCGAAGGCGGTTCTCGTGCGTGGCAGCAACCGTCTGAGCATCACCGGCTGGCTTACCCGCTAGATTGACTGGTCAGTCAGCCGAACCCGGATCGCGTCGTTCGAGCCGGGATGCGCCGGGAGAGACATGCGCGCCGCAGCCGTACAGCTCAACTCCACGGATGAATATGACCGCAACCTGGAGGTCGCCGAGCGGCTGGTCCGCGCCTCCGCGGCGGACGGCGCCGAGCTCATCGTCCTGCCCGAGAAGTGGACCGTCCTCGGGCCGCCCGAGGCGCTCCGTTCCTCGGCCGAGCCGCTCGACGGCCCGGCGCTCAGCGCCGCGGCCGACTGGGCGCGGGAGCTCGGGGTCTTCCTGGTGGCGGGCAGCGTGCCGGAGGTCGTCCCGGAGTGGGAGCGGCTCGCCAACACCTCGGTCATGTTCGGGCCCGACGGCGACCGGCGAGCGGTGTACCGGAAGATCCACATGTTCGACGTCGAGGTGGGCGATGTCTCCTACCGCGAGTCGGCGGTCGAGCAGGCCGGCGAGGAGATCGCGCTCGGCGAGGCGAGCGGCGCGATGGTCGGCCTCACCATCTGTTACGACCTGCGCTTCCCCGAGCTCTACCGGATCCTCGCCCTCCGAGGGGCTCGCGTGATCACGGTTCCGTCGGCGTTCACCGAGCGCACCGGGCGGGACCACTGGGAGGTCCTGATTCGTGCCCGTGCGATCGAGGACCAGGTCTTCCTCGTCGCGGCGGGACAGATCGGCTTCGCGCCTCCGCACTACCAGAGTTATGGGCGGTCGATGATCGTCGATCCCTGGGGCGTCGTGCTGGCACAGGCGGCCGACACCGAGTGCTTCGTCGCCGCGGACCTCGATTTCACGATCCAGACGGAGATGCGCGACCGCCTCCCGTCGCTTCGCCACCGCCGTCCCGAGGCTTACCGCTGGCCCGAGAGCGGACAGGGTGACCCCAACGGGGCATCGTCCGCCGCGCACACCGGAGCCCCCCAATGAGCCGGGTGCCGGCTCCCGACAAGCGCCGCGCGATCCTCGACGCGGCGATCACGGTCTTCGCCCGGCAAGGCTTCCACAGCGCCCGCGTCTCGGACGTGGCGGCCGAGGCCGGGGTCGCCTACGGGCTGGTCTACCACTATTTCGACTCGAAGGACCAGATGCTCAATGAGCTTTTCTCCGAGCGCTGGGCTCTGCTTCTGGAGGCGAGCCAGGAGGTCGGGCGCAGCGATGCCCCGCCGCGGGACAAGCTCGCCGGAGTGGCCAACTTCATCATCGAGTCCTATCGCCACGAGCCCGAGCTGATGAAGGTGATCATCGTCGAGGTCACCCGGGCGGCGAACTCCTTCGGGCGCACGCACCTCCCCGAGATTCGCCGGGCCTACGACCTGGTCGCCGAGATCGTCTCGGACGCGCAGCGCGCCGGGGAGTTCCGGGACGACGTCGACGCGAACTTCGCGGCGATGGTCTTCTACGGCGCGATCGAGCAGCTGCTCACCGGCTGGATCTTCGAGTCGATCCCGGGCACAGACGAGGACTACGAACGCGCCAAGCGGCTGGTGATCGAGACGATCTGCGATGGCCTCGAGCCGCGCCCCGTCGGCGACACCCTGGTCGGCTAGCCCTGTGTGGGAAGGGCTGGCAAGGACCGAGCGACAGGACCGGGTCCTGCACGGCGCCGCGAAGCTCGCCAACGTCCTGCTCGGGATCTTCCTGCTGCCGCTCTGGCTCTTCGGCCAGCTGATCGGCGGGCGGGTGCGCGACTTCCTGCGGTCGCTCGAACGGCGCGGCCGTCGCCCTCTGCCCGTCCCGCCTGAGCGCGAGCGGACGATGGACGCCCTGATGGGCGACCTCCATGCGATCCCTGAGCACCTGCGCCACTCCAACTTCGCTGAGGCGAGGAGAGGCTTCGCCGACATCTCCAACTTCGTCGTCGCCCAGCACCGCGAGGGCGCGGTGATCGGCTACCGCTACCCCGGCCAGTTCAAGGACCACATCGTCGAGGGGGCGGACGGTGAACGGATCGCCGCCTCGATCGCTCTGCAGGAGGCGGCGAGGCCGGGTCTGATCGTCGTCCACGGGCTCTTCACCTCGAGCCGCTTCGACTACGTCCGCCAGATCGCCGTCCGCGCCTTCTACGAATGGGGCTTCAACGTCGCCGCGCTGGACCTGCGCAGCTTCGGGATGACTGAGCTGACCAGCCCGGCGCCTTCGACCGCAGGCTGGAAGGAGGGGTTCGACATCCTCGCCCTGGCGCGATACATGAAGGAGCTCGGCTCGACGAGCGTCGGCTCGCTCGGGATCTCGCTGGGCGGCAACTCGGTGCTGAACGCCTGCGACCAGGAAGACACCGCCACGGTGCTCGACGGAGGCATCCTCGCCGTCTCCCCGCCGGCGGTGCCGAAGCTCGCCTGGGAGAGGCTGTCCGAGCCCGTTCCCAGGGGCCATCCGCGGTATCCGATCCACCGCGCCTTCGAGGCGGCCCTGATCTCCCGGGTCCGCTCGGGCCGGTGGCCACCGGAGGCCGAGGACATGCTGCACGTGATGGAGCACGTCTCGGCTCCCTACTACCGGGTCGACGCCGAGGAGATCTGGACCGAGGCGAGGGGGATCGACCACGTGCCGGGCTCGAAGGTGCCCCTGCTGGTCCTCCACCCCGAGGACGACCCGATCGTCAAGGTCGACCACGCCCGGATGCTGGCCGAGGCGGCCAAGGGCAACGACCTCGTTCGGGTCTGGATCCTGCCTGCCGGCTCCCACGGCCTGCTCGAAGCCGCCGATCCGCGCTGGACGCACGCGGTCTATCGGACCTTCTTCGAGCGCTGGGCCACCTATGCCGAGCGGACCGTCGGCCAGCCCACCGGCCACGGCCCCGAGTTGGTTTACTCCTCGCAAGAGCCCGGGTAGCGCGACTCCCGGAGAGGAGGGCAAGCATGCAGAGCGACATCCTGAGGCGTTTGATCTGGGCGGGGCTGCTGGCTGCCACCGGCGCCCTTGCGACCGTCGCGGCGCACCGCCTCTCCGAGGTGATCTGGCGGCGCGTGTTCAACGAGGACCCACCCGAGTGATGGAGGGCGAGGCCGCCCAGTCGCAGCAGCCCGCGGATGCTCAGCCGGAGCAGGCCGAGGCCCCCGGCGACGGCGCCAAGCCCCCGGAGGAGATGACCGTGGGGGAGCTCGTCTTCGAGGTCTCCGACCGCGCCTCCGTCCTGATCCGCGAGGAGATCGAGCTCGCCAAGGCGGAGGTCACAGAGAAGTTCAATCGCCTGCTGCGCGGCTCGGTCGCCGGGCTGGCCGCGGGCGTGTTCGTGCTGCTCGCGCTGATGATGCTCATGCACGGGGTGGCCTGGCTCCTCAACGACCTGGTGTTCGACAACTTCTGGGCCGGCTTCTTCGTCGAGGCCGGGCTCTTCCTCCTGATCGCGGCCGGCGCGGGGCTGTTCGCCTGGCGCTCCTTCAAGCGAGGCGCCCCGCCCACTCCCGACATGGCGATCGAGGAGGCCAAGGAGATCAAGGCGGCATTCGCGGAGAACGGACAGGAGGAACAATCTTGAGCACCCCCGCCGGCCGGACCCTTCCCACCCGCGGAAACGGGCGCTGGACGCCGCCTCCGCCGGGCAGCCGCTCGGCCGAGCAGATCCGGCGCGACATCGTCCAGCAGCGCCAGGAGCTCTCGCGATCCGTCGACGCGCTGCGGACCCGCTGGGTCCAGGTGACCGACGTCCGCCGTCAGATTCGCGAGCACCGCACGGAGCTCGCGGTCGGCGCCGCCGTGATCGGCTTCCTGATCGGCGGGGTGATCGCGCTCAGGCGACGGGGCTGAGCTCGGATATCAGGGCATCGATCCGGGCCGCGATCTCGTCGCGGATCCCGCGGACGGTCTCCAGATCCTTGCCGGAGGGATCCTCCAGATCCCAGTCCTCGTAGCGCTTGCCCGGATAGATCGGGCAGGCATCGCCGCAGCCCATCGTGATCACCACGTCAGATTCACGGACCATGCCGTCCTCGAGCCTCTTCGGCCGCTCGGCCGAGATGTCGATCCCGATCTCCTGCATCGCTTCGACGACCGCGGGGTTGAGCTGATCCGCGGGCTCGGTCCCCGCGGAGACGACCCGGACCCGGTCGCCGGCCTTGCGCTGCAGCAGCCCGGCCGCCATCTGGCTGCGCCCGGCGTTGTGGACGCAGACGAAGAGGACCTCGAAGGCGTCGCCCATCAGTGACCGAGCGCCTCGAGCGAGACACCGCCGATCCCGAGCAGGCCCGGTCCGACATGGGCGCCGATCACCGGGCCCACCTCGGAGGTGAAGACGGGGTCCCGGCCGAAGATCGGCTTGCAAGCCTCCACCAGGCGGGCGGCGTTCTCCGGGTCCTGGACGTGCTGGACGACCCAGGCGTCGGCGCCGGCCTCGTGGCGCTGTCGGCCGTAGTCGACCATCCGCTCGAAAGCGCGGCTCCGGGTGCGGACCCGCTCCACCGGGGTGATCTCCTCCTCCAGGGTGAGGATCGGTTTGATCTTCAAGGTGGTGCCGATCCAGGCGCGCGCCGCCCCGATCCGACCGCCCCGCCGCAGGTAGTCGAGGGTGTCGACGGCGAACCAGATCTTGAGCTCCCGCCGGAGCGCGGCCGCCCGCTCGTTCGCCTCCGCGGCGCTTGCGCCCTTCTCGGCCGCGTTCGCTGCCGCCAGGATCATCAGACCCATCCCGCCGCAGCCGGTCCGCGAGTCGCAGACCACGATCCGATCGCCGCCCTTGCCCTCAGCCATCAGCCGCTCACGGGCCTGCATCGCCGATTCGTAGGTGCCGCTGATCCCGGATGAGAGATGAATCGAGACGATCTCCTTGCCCTCGGTGAGGAGCGGCTCGTACACCGCGATGAAGTCGCCGACCGAGGGCTGCGAGGTCGTCACCGTCTGGTCCGAGGTGCGGAGCCGCTCGTAGAAGCCGTGCAGGTCGGCTATGTCCGACTCCCGGTCGTGCTCCCCCTCGATTCCGACGTAGAGACTCACGAGCCGGACGTCGTGCTTTTCAATCAGCTCCGGCGGCAGATATGAGGTCGTGTCGGCGACGACCGCGGTCGAGGGCATTCGAGCGTTCTACCATGCCCGCCCTATGGCGAAGACGCTCGTCACCGGCGGGACGGGCTTTGTCGGCCTCCACGTCGTCAGAGAGCTCGCCCGCCGGGGGGACGAGTTGAGGCTGCTCGTTCGGGAGGGAAGCAACATCGATCCGCTCGAGGGAGTCGAATGGGAGCGCGCCCTCGGGGACGTCACGGACCGCGATTCGGTGCGCAAGGCGATGAAGGGCGTCGCGCGGGTCTTCCACGTCGCCGGCACGACGTCGATGCGCACCCGCGCCCGCGATCGCGTCTTCGAGGTGAACGTCGAGGGCACCAGGAACGTGATGGAGGAGGCCCTGCGCGCCGGGGTGGTCCGCGCCGTCCTCACCTCCAGCTCGAGCGCGGTCGGGGCCGCGGAGCCGGGAGGGACGATCGACGAGAACCAGCCGTTCACCGTGGGGCGGCTCGGGGTCGCGTACATCAATTCCAAGCACGAGGCCGAGCTGGTCTCGATGCGAGCGGCCGCCAAGGGCCTGCCGGTGGTGATCGTCAACCCGTCCTTCGTCCTCGGCCCTGACGACCCGAACCCGAGCGGCACCTCGAACGCGCTGGTCCGGCGGCTACTGCTGCGCCGGATCCCCGGCTATCTCGACGGCGCGATCAACATCGTCGACGTCCGGGATGTCGCCAAGGGGCACGTGCTGGCCGACGAGCGCGGGGAGGAGGGCGAGCGCTACCTGCTCACCGGCAGGAACTTCACCCAGCAGCGACTCTTCGCCGACCTGAGCCGGATCGCGAACGTGCCACCGCCTCCGCTGCGTATGCGGCGGCGGGCGGTGCTCGCCGGGGTCGAGGCGATGGAGCTGATGGGGCTGCGACTGCCGACCTCGGCGGACGAGGTGCGCTCCGGGACGCAGTGGTTCACCTACCGCAACGACAAGGCGCGCGAGGTGCTCGGCTGGGAGCCCCGGCCGCACGAGGAGACGCTCGAGGACACCGTGCGCTGGCAGCTCGAGGAGCTCGGCAAGCGCGCCGAGGGTCACCAGCTCACCGACCTGGCGCTGCGTGCGACGGGCAGCGCCCTGCGAGTGCTTCCCTTCAGCTGATGAGCGAACCTCGCCGGGTCCTCTACCGCTGCGGAACCCCCACCAACTTCCTCTGTCCCTGCGGCGCGGTCGCTCGCAGGCTGAACAAGCTCGGCCTCCCCTACCGGACCGAGCGCGTCCGGCGCCGGCGCTCGCGCCGGCCCGAGATCGTCGAGCTCACCAAGCAGCCCTACGTGCCCGTGCTGGTCGACGGCGGCGAGGTGGTCAGCGACTCGCGCCGCATCCTCGGGTACCTCGAGTGGGCGTATGGCGGGGAGACACGCGACCTGCCGGAGTCGGGGGAAGCGGCCTCTACAATGCATGTCGATGAGTGAGTCACCTCAGCCGATCACGCTGACCGACAAGGCGGCGACCAAGATCAAGGAGCTGCTCTCAGACCAGGAGAGTGGCGCCGAGCAGGCTCTGCGCGTCGCGGTTCGCGGCGGCGGTTGCTCCGGCTTCCAGTATGCGCTCGCCTTCGATGCTCCCAAGGAGGACGATCACCGCTTCGAGAACCAGGGCGTGGCGGTCGTCGTCGACAAGACGAGCATGCAGTTCGTCTTCGGCTCCGAGGTCGACTGGGTCGACGGTCTGCAGGGCGCCGGCTTCTCCGTGAACAACCCGAACGTCGTCGCGGCCTGCGGCTGCGGCTCCTCCTTCCAGGTCAAGGAAGACGCGGCCGAGCAGGCCGCCGCGGTCTAGCCGGAAGAACCCCGGCTAGCGCTCTATCTGGATCGGTGGGCTCTGCTGCGGGTCGGCCTGCAGTTCCTGCTTGGCCGACATTGCCGGCCGCTCCGGCTGCTCGACGCCCAGAAGCTCGGCCAGCTCACCCGACTCGTCCATTTCCTCGACGATGTCGGCACCGCCCACCAGCTCGCCGTTGACGTAGAGCTGGGGGAAGGTCTGCCAGTCGGAGATCTCGGCGGTCACCTCGCGCAGCGGCTGGAGCGCGGGGAGCACATCGAGCGCCGCGTACTCGACCCCGTAGGTCTCGAGCACGTTGACGACCCGCATCGAGAAGCCGCATTGCGGGGCCTCGGGAGTGCCCTTCATGAAGAGCAGGACCCTGTTGTCCCGGATCAGCTCCTCGACCCTGTCCTTGAGAGTGGGCTCAGTCATCCCCGACCACGATACAGACCCGCCGCCGCAGCTCCCCGGAGCCGCTACCCAGGCACCGAGGTCTTGATGGAAAGCGCGTGAATCGAGCCGTCGTCAAAGCGGCTCTGGACCGCCTTCTTGACCAGCTTGTGCTGCTCGATCCTCGAGAGCCCCTCGAACTGCGGCGCGCTCACGGTCGCGCGGAGATGATCCCGGGTGCCGGTCTCGTCGACCACGTGGACCTTCGACCCGGGCAGCGAGGCCTCGATCATCAGCCGCACCTCGTCGAGGGAGATGGCCATCGGCCGAATCCTACGAGTCCCGGGTGCCCGGACCTCGCGGGAGTAAGATCGAGGTGGCGTCGGGGCCCCGGGGCAGGGACCCGGCGCTTGATCGTCCGTGAGACATAGGGGAGCACGCTCCCCGCCGACGAGAGGAGGAATCCCGGTTGAACGCCTGGACTGTCACGGCACTTGCCGAGCTCACCTCAGCCGAGCGTCAGGTCGCTGACCTCTTGCCGATCGAAGCCGATCCCACCGAGGCGGAGGCGGTGCTTGACGAGGTGCCCTTCTGGTTCCACACGTTTGCTCTCAACCGGGCGAACGGGATCTACGCGCCGGGATATGCGCGAGATCATCGCTACAGGGTTCCGGCGATCCCGGAGAGCTTCGATGGCCTCTCCGTCCTCGACATCGGCAGCTTCGACGGCTTCTACGCCTTTCTCGCCGAGTCCCGCGGTGCCGAACGCGTCGTGGCCGTCGACAACGAGCAGTACATCGACTGGGTCAGAGCTCGCTGGGCAATCGAGTTGGAGGGCGGCGAGGGCTTCCGGGCGATCCACCGACTGATCGGCTCAGGCGTCGAGTACAGCAAGCTCGACGCCTTGGATCTCGATCGGCTCGGGGAGAGCTACGACTTCATCTTCTGCTGTGGGATCCTGCACCGCGTCGAGGCGCCCGCTCGCCTCCTCGAGGTGCTGAGCAGACGTCTCTCCGAGCGCGGCGCGGTCCTGATCGAGACCCACGGGGTGTTCGAGGCCCCCCAGGATGGCGCCCCCGTGCACCGCTACGGCCCGGGTGAGGTCTACCCGCGCGACGACTACGTCTATTGGGGCTTCACCGCAGGCGGGATCGAGATGCTCGGCCGCAAGAGCGGCTTCCGGCGCTTCGAGCTCATCGACGCCCCGGTGATCGACGGCCATCCACGCATCATCGGCTGGCTGCGGCGCTGAGCGCAGGGGCTCGCCTGC